>DATARD010000068.1:0-61296 GCA_036264355.1 Thermoanaerobaculia bacterium | reverse complement strand
GTCGGCCCACACGATGTCCTGGTCGTAGTTGGTCGGATCGAACGAGGTGACCGTATAGGCCGGGCCGCCGTCGTTGACGCCGTTGCGGCCGAAGCTGCG
The DNA here is from genome assembly GCA_036264355.1 of Thermoanaerobaculia bacterium. Taxonomy (GTDB): domain Bacteria; phylum Acidobacteriota; class Thermoanaerobaculia; order Multivoradales; family UBA5704; genus UBA5704. Next base: position 61,197 of record DATARD010000068.1, on the reverse strand, counting down.
GATCGCCATCACGTTCTTGGCCAGCGGGTTGCCGGTGTTCAGGTAGAACTCATAGCCGTGCTTCCAGCCGTCCAGGGTCGGAATGTTCTGCAGGTACTGCGGCGTCAGCACCGAGGCCATCGTCGCCACCGCCACGATGCCGCCATAGGAGCCCAGATCCACCGAGGAGCCGGCCTGGCCGGCCGCCGCCGCGCCCACCTGGTCGGTCAGCCACGAGAACATCGCCGTGCCGGTGTTCCGGATGTCCGCCACGGTCCGCTTCTGCTTCGCCTTCTGGAGCGCGTCAAGGAAGTTCGGGATCAGCAACGCCGCGATGATGCCGATGATCGCCACCACGATGAGCAACTCGATCAGCGTGAAGCCCTTTTGCCTGTTCCTGAGTCGATTCAACATAAAACCTCATTTCCTCACCGCGTGGTGAGCATGCCCTCGGGCCATTCCAAGGACCTTGGTCGTGCGGGTAGTCAAAAGCAGAATCGATGCCAGGAGTGAAGTCGTTCTCTTGTAAGCGTTTTCATCTCCCGGGTGGACGGTTTTTGCCACTCTGGAGGGCGCGGAGCGCCAGAGATTGTCAGAGCGATGTCCTCAGCCTCAGAGCACGAGGCGGCGGACGAGGTCGCCGTACAGCGACACGCCGTCGGCGAACGCGGGCAGGGCGAAGCGCTCGTTGGCCTGATCGACCTGCAAGGTGTCGGTGCTCATGATCAGGAACGGCGAGAAGCCGTAGGACGGCACCCCCGCGGCACGGAAGAAGCGCGAGTCGGTGGCGGTCCAGGGGAGAAACCACGGGCCGGCTTGCGCCTTGGGGTAACGCTCCTTGACCGCCGCCAGGGCCGCCTGGAAGGCCGGATGGTCGAGCGGGCTGCCGTGGCGCGCCGTGGGTGGCTCGTCGACGGTCACCGCGAGCCCATGCAGCATCCAGGGCGGCAGCAGCTCATTCTGCACCGCCGCGGTCTCGACTCCGGGGAGCAGGTGGAGCTTGATCAGCATCTGCCAGCCACCGCCCGGCGCCGCCTCAACGGCGAAGGGCACCGCCTCGTTGCGGAACAGCGATTTGACGTAGTCCGGCAGCTCGCGGAACCGGTTCACGTCGGCGAGGACGGTCTCGGGGTGCACCATGGCCTCGACGTAGGCAGGGCGGTCGCGGGTCGGGCCATAGCTCGCCAGGTAGGCTCGCACCTCGGGGGTGATGTGGAGATCGGTCTCCGTGTAGCCGCGCTCCTTGAGCAGCTTGTGCAGCGCGTCGAGCTGTGCCCGGTCGCCGCCGCACACGTGGATGTCCACGAAGCGTTTCTGGCCGGCTTCGGTCCCCCAGTACTTGATCTCGTCGCGCGCCCGCGCCTCCACCGCGCCGCCTTCGGTGAGCACGGCCCAGAAGCTCCGCACCAGCTCGGGGTGCTGGCGCAGGATCCAGCGCACGCCGAGGCGGCTGCCGTGCTCCTCGCTGCTGGTGGCGAGGAAGAGGACGGACCGCTTGAGCGGCCGGCCGCTCTTCTTGAGGTCGATCATCGCCGCGAGCTGCGCGATCGCGACGCTCTTCATGTCGAAGGTGCCGCGGCCATACATCCAGGGCACGTCGATCTTCGCCGCGAACGGCGGGGAAAACCACTCCTTGGGATCGACCGACTCGACGTCGATGTGGTTGTGCAGGACCAGCGGGTGCGGATCGGCGCCCTCCAGCCGGGCATAGAGGTTGGCATGCTTGTTCCCCAGCACCTCGATCTCGGAAGGGATGCCGGCCTCGGCGAGCCGGGCGGCGAGGAACCGCGCGCCGGTGATCTCGTTGCCGCTCCGCTCGCTGGTGTCGATCTGCACGTACTGCTGGAGGAGCTTGACCTCCGGCAGGTTGGCGAAATCGATGTTCGCCCACTCCTGCCCGGGCTGCCGGCCCGCGCTGAGGAAGGCCCGCAGCCAGGCCATCCCGCCGGCCAGCGCAAGGCTGACCAGCACGAGGCTCCCGTAGAGAGCCACACGAGCCGCGAAGCGGCGACGACGTTCGAGCCACGGCGAGGTCATTTGGGGCATCATAATAGGCCAATGTCGACTCTTGTCGAGAGCTCTTCTGCACGCCGCGCCCGAATCTGGATCGCCCTGGCCGCGCTCGTGGTCTGCTGCGCCTACCTGGCCGCCGAGGCCTACATGCTCGATTCCGACCTCGGTTTTCCGCTGGACGACAGTTGGATCCATCTCCAGTTCGCGCGCAACCTCGCGACCGGCCACGGCCTCTCCTACAACGCCGGCGAGCTGGTGACCGGCTCGACGGCGCCGCTGTGGACCGCGCTCCTGTCTCTCCTCTTCTATCTGCCCGGCCCGTCTGGAGCCATTGTGGCGTGGACGAAGCTGCTGGGGATCGCCCTCCACCTCGCCGCCATGGACGCCACCTGGCGCCTGGGCCGCGAGCTCGGCCTCGGCCGCGGTCTCGCCACCTTCGCCGCCGCCCTCACCCTGGGCACCACCTGGCTCGCCTGGTCGGCGCTCTCCGGCATGGAGGTGCCGCTGTTCATCCTGCTGGCGCTCCAGGGGATGATCCTGCATCTGCGCGAACGCGCGGCGCCAGAGCGGGCGCCCCTCTCGCTGGGCGTCCTGGCGGTCGCGGCGCTGGCCCGGCCGGAAGGGCTCGCGCTGCTCGGCCTCGCCTTCGTCGACCGCCTGCTGGTGTTTGCACGCGACGAAACCGGAGCGCTCAACTGGCGGCGGCCGGCCCTCCGCCCGTTCCTCACCGGGCTCGCGCTCGCCGTCTGCGCGCTGGCCGGCCCGGTCCTCGTCTACCGCTGGGTCGGCGGCTCGTTCCTGCCCACTACCTTCGCGGCGAAGAGCGGCGCGCTCCGCCACTACTTGCCCAACCTGCAGTATCTGCAACTGGTGTTCACCATCCTCTTCCGGCCGCAGCCGTACATGGCGCTCCTCGCCGGCGCCGGCGTCCTCTCTCTCCTCGAGCGCCTGGGCACCCCGCGCGACCGCGGCCTGCTGCCGGCGCTCTGGCTGCTGGCGGTGCCGCTCGTCTACTCGACCGTCAGCCCGGACGGCGGCGCCTCGCTGGTCGGCAACTTCGGGCGCTACTACTTTCCGTTCTTCCCGGTGCTGGTGCTGCTCGGCGTCCTCGGCCTCGAACGGGCGGCGCAAGCGGTCGGGCCGTGGCTCTTCGCCGGCCGCCTCCGCCTGCCGGCGGGCGCGCTCCTGCTCGGTCTGATCGCCTGGCCCACCCTCTCCAGCCTGGTGCAGGGGATCGGCCGCTATGTGCAAAACGTCGCCAACGTGCAGGACAGCGACGTGCGTATCGCCCGCTGGCTGGCGCCGCGCCTGCCGCCGCAGGCCGTGCTCGCGGTCAACGACATCGGCGCCATCAAGTTCCTCCTCCCCAACCGGGTGATCGACCTCGCCGGCATCATCACCCCCGAGATCCGCCGCGACCTGAACCGCGCCTTCGCGGAGAAGAGCCCCTGGGAGCAGGTGATGGCGGGAGAGATCGCCAGCCGCCAGCCGGACTACCTGGTGATCTTCCCCGCCTGGTTCCCCCACCTCTCGCAGGACCCGCGCTTTCGCCCCCTCTACAGCGTCGAGGTGCGCGACAACATCACCATGGGAGGCCCCGAGGTGACGGTGTATGCGACGCCGTGGACGCGGTGGCCGTTGCAGGGGGGGCAGTAGGGTGAAAAGGACATAAAGGACTGCAAGGACATAAAGGACAAAGGACATGACGCTCATGTCCTTTGGGTCCTTTATGTCCTTTATGTCCTTTGAGATCCTCTTGCTTGCCGCCATCGGCGCGCGATACCGTTCCCGGCCATGAGAACCGATCGCATCCTGACCACCACCCTCGTCCTCGCTCTCCTGGGCGGCAGCGCCGCCGTCCAGGCCGGTGCTCCGGCCGGGCATCCCGGCCACACCGCGGCCAAACCGGGCAACCCCATCCCGGCCCCGGCCGACGTCGCCGCTCCTCCTTCCGACGCCCAGACCACCGCGTCGGGTCTGGCGACCAAGGTCATCAAGCCCGGCACCGGCACCGTCCACCCGGCCCTCACCGACAAGGTCAAGGTCCACTACACCGGCTGGACGACCGACGGCAAGATGTTCGACTCCTCCGTCGTCCGCGGCACTCCGATCTCCTTCGCCCTCGACCACGTCATCGCCGGCTGGAGCGAAGGCGTCCAGCTCATGGTGGAAGGCGAGACCCGCCGCCTGTGGATTCCCGCCAAGCTCGCCTACGAAGGAAAACCGGATCGGCCGCAGGGCATGCTGGTCTTCGACGTCGAGCTGATCAAGATCGAGAAATAACCCCCCGAGCCCGTCTTCCGCCTCTTCCCGCACCTCACTCTATAGAGCCACCCGCGCGCCGGCGAGCTTCGCCGGCGCGGGACTCTTCGACCCGTCCCTGCGGAGGAGGTACCATGAGAGCCAAGATTTTGAGTGCGCTGATGCTGTCCTGTTGTCTGCTGGGCTTTGCCGCGAATGCCGGCGCGCAGGTCACCTATCACGGCGGTCCGGTGATCGTGTCCGCCAAGGTGGTCAACATCTTCTGGGGACCGAGCTTCGTCACCGGCGGCGCCGACTTTCTCTACGCCCAGACGCTGATCGGCTTCCGCAACCAGTTCGGCACGAATCACGAATACAACGTGATCACGCAGTACTACCAGATCGTGGGCGGCGTCAGACAGTTCATCCAACTGTCGAACCTCGCCGCGGGAACCACGGATTGGTTTGACACGTCGCTGCCGCCGACGAACGTCACCGACACCATCGCGCGGAACGAAATCCGGGCCTATCTGGCGACCCATGCCGCCGACTCCAGCACGATCTACCAGCTCTTCCTCCCTGCGTCCTCGTACTCTTCGGTCGGCACGGCCACCTCGTGCGGAGGACCGGCTCTCTCGTTCTGCGCCTATCACAGCACCTTCAGCTTGAGCTCCGGCTCCACCGCGGTGAAATACGCCGTCCAACCGTATGAGAGCTGCAGCGCCTGCCAGGTCTCCGGCTGGACGGCGGCGCAGAATGAGGAGCACTTCGTCGCGTACACGACGCGCGCGAGCGTGACCGACCCGCTCCGGAACGCCTGGTATGACAACGCCACCGGCATCGAGATGGATGACAAATGCCTGTGGTCCCCGGCGCCGTTCCTCGACGGCGGGTTCGGCTATCCGTACGAGTGGTCGAACCTGGCCGGCGGCTGCGTCAAGTGGAGATAAAACGAGGCGGATTGGGCGGCGCAGGCCGGGCAGAGCACCATCGGCCGCAGATCGGCCGCTTCGACGTCGGTCGAGAATCGAGATGGGTGAGAGGCCGGTCCGCGGCATGGCACGAGACACACTGCTCCGCCGTGCGGTCCACCAGCCGCCCGACCTCGCCCCGATCGCTGGAATGGATGATCCGCCCCTGCTTGTCAAACACCCGCACCCGCTCGATCGCCCCCACCCCTGCCACCGTGTCGATCATCCGGCCCAGCTCGGTGGCGTTGTTCTCCAGCATCGCCTGCCGCGTCGACCCCCGCACCACCTCCACCATCTCCGCCGCCTGAGCCTCCACCAGCCGGGTCAGGTGACGGCGCTGGAGCTGGAGATTCCAGGCCCCCGCCGCCAGAAGAATCGCTCCGGCGCCAAGCGACAGCGCGACCGCCAGCCGGAAAGACAGCCGGCGAGGAATCGGGCGGCGAGGCGGACGAGGATCGAGCGGCATGGAGGCACCCGCGGTCGATCATGAATCCGCGGCAGAGGTTCCTGCCAGATGCGGATGGGTGGGAGGGCGGCTCTACGGAGCCACCTCCGGGGGCGGGTGGCCGGTCTGGAAACGGTCCGACTACTAGACCAGGTCCTTGGCGATTGGAAAACCCATCTCCTGAGCGACCGTGACGAGCCTTCCGTCGTAGCTCGCAATTGCGATGGGCTCTCCCAGAGAGCGCAGGAAGTCCGCGGAGGCAAGATGGAGTGCGTCCAGGGTCCTGATGGCGCTCGGGAACGGCTTGAGTGCCCTGGCGAGGATGGGTTTAGCCATCTCAAGTAGATGGACCCTCTTCAAGAGCAGTCCCACCACCTGAGAGTGCGAGACCGTAAGGCCCCGCGAGTGAATCCGCGTCCAAACTTCGAACTTAAGAAGCCGGCTGGAGATGACAGATTCTCGCCACAGGGCGGGAGAGGGAGATCTATCCTCCGCCAGAAGATAGGCCAGAGCGACCGAGCTATCGATGTAGATCAACGATCGGCTCGCTCCTCGTCGAGCTCTCTGAGCAGCTCTTCGAGAGGAGCGACGGGGAGCCGTGGAGGAGGCTCGTTGGAGACGACCTCGGCGGGAGTGATCCAGCCCTTTCGGACCGCCTCTGCGAGGGCGGGGTTGTCCCTCAGGCTACCGCGGGCCTCGTGAGGTGGAGTCAATTCCGCGACCACGTGGCCCTGTTCGGTGATCAGGACCGTTTCTCCCCCCTTCGCGAGGTTGACATACGCGGTGACCTGATCTTCCAGACTCTTCAAGGCGACGGCTCGCATGGTCTGAAGTTAGTCCCCGGAACGGGGGTTGTCAAGAAGCCCATAAAGGCCGCCGTCCGCGGTTCCGAATCTCCTGGACCGGCTTGACGCCGGCTGCGCTTCGGGTCTACGTTGCCTCCATGGCCCCTACCCCTCAACCCCGAATCATCGTGCCAACGGAGAAGATCGCCACCTTCTGCCGGAAGTGGGACATCCAAGAGTTGGCCCTCTTCGGCTCGGTGTTGCGTGAGGACTTCTCTCCGCAGAGCGACGTGGATGTCCTGGTCGCCTTCACGCCCGAAGCGCGGCGCAGCCTCTTCGACCTGGTCGAGATGAAGAACGAGCTCGCGGAGTTGTTCGGCCGGGAGGTGGACCTCGTGAGCCAGAGAGGGCTGCGGAACCCCTTCCGCCGGCATGAGATCCTCAATACCCGGCGGGTCCTGTATGCAGCCTGAACAGCGCGCCGCCGCGCTCTTGTGGGACATCCTCCAAGCCGCGCGCCGGGCGATTGAGTTCACGCGGGACAAGACCTTTGCTGACTATCAGGCAAGTCCCTTGCTCCAATATGCCGTCGAGCGGGCGCTCGAGATCGTCGGAGAAGCGGCCAACCGGATCACCGTCGAATTTCGAGGGGCTCATTCCGAGATTCCCTGGCGCAAGATCACAGGACAGCGCAACGTTCTAATTCATGAGTACGGGGACATCGACCACAGTCTTGTTTGAGCCACCTCCGGGGCGGGTGCACGAGGCTCAGGGTAGAAGGGTGAAGAACCCCTTGCGGGCCAACCGATAGACATGGAAGTCTCGTCGGTCCAGGGTCAATACGCGACGAATCCCCTCTCTCTCCGCCACCCGGACAAGAGCGGCGTCCGCCAGATCCATCGGCAAGTCTCGATACTTCTCCATAAGACTCTTCATCGGTGGGAAATCGGATTCTTCGAGGGCAAGCAGCCGAACGGCGCCTGTCTCGAACATCTCCCAGAGAGCGTTCTGCGCCTGCCAGGAGAACGACAGCAGGTACATCGCCTCCACCAGGACCGGCCACACGCTGACCAGCTCGTCCCTGATCGTCTCGAGGGTTTTCACAACTTCCCCGTGGTGGTCGTCGCTTCGATCCAGCAGAGCGACGAGGGGGCCGGTATCAACCAGAACGGCGCGCATGCCGCTTTTCCTCGAGGAGCTCGCGCAGCTTCTCGCCCGTCCTCTCCGACAGTTGTTGTCCGCCGCTGTCGGCAACGCCGATGAAGGGTTGAAGCCTGTGGTAGGCCGACACCTGCTCCCCCTTCTCCTCGGCCAGACGGGCGATCGCGTCGCGGATGACCTCGGACTTGGTCTGCCCCCGTTGTAAGGTCAGGCGCTTCAACGCCTCTTCAGTCTTGACATCGAGCCGTACGGTCGCCATCTCGGAGCTCCTGTGCCAGGGACACTGTACCACGCAGACAAAAGCCCGGGGCTCTCGTTGATGTAGACTCGCCGTGGGTTGGAGCCATTCATGACGAGAACCACGGTCTCCCAAGCTGATCTCGCGGCACACACCCATGAGGTGGTCGATCGCGTGCAGCAAGGCGAGGTGGTCTTCGTCGAGAAATCCGGTCGAGACCAGGCCGTGCTTCTTGATCCCCTGGACTTCCGGCTCCTCCAGGCGCTCGCCCAGTGCGCCGTTCTCGAGGTGGAGCATGAACGGCCACAGGGCGACCCGGACACCGCGGCCCTTCAGGCCTATCTTGCCGACGAGATCAGCCTTGGCAAGACGGCTGATCTCCTGGGGCTCTCCCGCTTCGAGCTGCAAGACCGCTTCCTGCGGCTCGGTGTTCCCCTGCGCCTCGGGCCAGTCTCGTTGGAAGAGGCCAGAGCAGAGGTCGCCGTCGCCATGAAGCTTGACTGAGCGGGCTTCCTGTGCCTTTGATCCTGGCGGACACGACCGTCCTCAACAACTTCGCGCAAATCAGGAGACCTGATCTCCTCCAAATGGTCTACCCCACCCTTGCCGCTCCCAGGGTGGTGCGTGACGAGTTGGCGAGAGGGGAACGGCTGGGCCTTGTTCTACCCGGCGACTGGTCCTGGTTGAAGCTCCTCGACCTCACAGATGACGAAAAGAGCCGCGCCACCGATTTGGAGCGCCTCCTTCAGGCGGGCGAGGCTGCATGCCTCGCCATCGCAGAGGCGCGAGATGGGGTCGTGTTGACCGACGATGGAGCCGCTCGCCGGCTCGCGGCCAGCCTGCACCTGGAGACCTCAGGAACGATCGGGGCCTTGGTGAAGCTCGTGCGCAAAGAGATCCTCACCCTCCATCTCGGCGATACCCTCCTCGCCGAGATGGTCAGCCGCGGGTATCGGAGTCCGGTTCGATCGCTCCGAGAGGTCTGACGCCGCTCTGCGGGTTTTCTCGGGCCGGGCTTGCAATGAGGAGGAATTGCCAGCACAATACTGGAAAGCATTTACTAATGATTCGTGGCAGATTAGCCATCAATCTATGGTTTTCAGGAGGAAACATGAAGAGAAAAGTTACCTTCTCGGCAGTCGCAGCCCTTCTGGTCCTTTCGCTTCTTTGTGTTGGGGCAGCTCTCCGTGGACAGGACTACGGTTCTGAGCAGTCCGCCAAGGCCGTAGTGCAATACAAATGTGTTCCACTCCCCCTCTTCGCGTCCCAACAGCAGTTGCAAGCAGTTCTTACCGCACAGGGCAATGCGGGCTGGAAACTGGTCGGCCCTTATGCCGTGGGCGATATCACTAACCCAGGGCAGGTTCTAGTCTTCATGAAATGATCGCGGCGTAGCCAGCCCCCGGAGGCCGTACGCCGCCTCCGGAGCCGAGGCTCACTAAACCAAGAGGCTCTTCTCTGAAGAGAATATGAATCGCTCTGTGAACGCGAGAGTGCGCCGGTTCAGATCGCGAACAAAATCGAGAGAAATCTCTCCCGTGACACTTGGAGACTCGTAGCTGCCGACGAGAGCCATTGAGCGGCTCAAAGGCACCGTCAATTCGGTTTGCCTGAGGCCGAATCCAAGAGGCTGCTGTTTGAGTCTCGGCGACGTCGGCGTAATCGACACAGGCATGTCCGAACAGAACAAGCGTCCGTCTTCAGGCCTAGCGAAGAACAAGGACCACTGCCGCTCCAGGAAGATTGGAGTCAGGTCTTTCCATGCCAGTAGGATCGCTTGAACAGACTTGGTGCGTGGTGTTTCCACAACGTTTCTGTTGTCGTCCAGAGCGAAGTCACGCAGGTTCTCATAGGTGATCTCTGGCGGTATTTCCACGCCGCTCTTTTGCTGCTCGGCGATGAAATGATGGAAGAGGTCGGGGGTTGCAAGACAGGCTTTCGCAGACTGTCTATACAGGAGCTCCACGCTGCGTTCGTAAAGCCGGCGAACCGATGGCGTCCGTAAGGCGAGAAAGGTTACGAACTCAACGAGGATCTGGAAGCCTTCTCCTCGTGGCAGTTCTTGGTCTCGGTTCATCTTCTGAATAAGGGCAGCGGCCTGGGCCTCAATCGTCTCTCCTAGCGCCGTCTCTACAATATTGGGGTCTACGTTCGGTATTTCGACTCGATAATAGTCGCGTTCGTGCGCGGCTTGGTCCGGCTTGACTCGCCATGGCTCGCGCTGCTTTCGATCGTGGACCCATAGAAAGTCGTCGCGGGCTCCGGAGGGCGTAAAGCCTTGCAGAATAAGAACCGGCACATAGTGTTGCCTGCGGTTCGGGCTCGATGTGTTCTTTGTTCGGCCCAAGTTCTACTCCTCGAGTTTCGGCAGTCCCTCACAAAGGGCCAGCCTCTCCACGTGCATCAGATTGATGAGAACGTTGGCGTCGGTGACGACGACGCGGAGCGGTGGATTTGTCACCGCCCACTTTCTGCGACAAGGAAGTCGTCGTCGAGCCCTGCGTCCTTGATGAGGCTGTCGACCTCATCCCGGCTGATACCAAGCATCGCCGCCAGCTCGGTGAGCTTGCCCCGCGAGATCTCCTCGCGCCGGTAGGCTTCGAGCGCCAGACCTAGGATGCGATGCCGGAAGCCGTCGCGGATCGCCGCATGGTTCGGCTCCGGCAGTCCCAGATGGGCTGCGATCTGCTTGCCGCGGCCTCCCTCGTCGAGCTGCCTCATGCTGTCGAGCTCGGCTTGGCTGACGAGGCGGAGGCTTCGCAGGCGGTAGAGCATCGCGGCACGGCTGACGCCGAAATGGTGCGCGAGTTGCACGACGTCATAGAGCTGCACGGCCTGGCTGCCGGGTGCCGTGCGGCCTTCGACGTCCAGGCTTTCGACCTCGTCGAAGACTTCGGTGTAGACGCGGCTCGGCATCCCCTTACCCAGATTGGAGACGGCCTGTCGGACGCCTTCGTCGGGCATCAGGAAGCTCGCTCCGAACGCATTGGCACGCACCTCGATCAGGTTGTCCCGCTCCGAGGTCCGGCTCACCAATCCGAAGCGGTCCCGGTCTGCCAGGACATGCGCGTACTCGTGCGCGAGGGAGAATCGGCGGCGCAGGACGTGGTGCTCACGGTTGACGACGACGAAGAGCCCGACCTTTGGGTCGTTCAGCGTGAGGCCCGAGATATCCGCGGGCAGGTTGACGACGCCGGTGCGGATGCCCTGCGCTTCGAGCAGCTCGGCGATGTCTGGAAGCGCCGCGTCGCCCAGGCCGAGCCGCCGCCGCTCCTCGCTGGCGAGCCGTTCTCCCTGCTGGATGGCTTCCCAGCGGCTGGCGGGCACCGGCAATGGATAGACAGCGGTCGCCGCCGTGCCGCGGTCGACTCCGACCAGGCGCTCCAGGTTGGTGATCTCGCGGCCGAGAGCCACGCAGTCGCGGAGAGCATCGGCCACGGCCGGATGCGCCAGCACATCGGGCTGCGCACGGAAGAGAGCCACCAGCGCATCCGTCGCCTCGAAGGACTCCGCCATGAATTCGTGGAGATCACGCCCCATCAAATGGGCGAGCTTGTCGAGCTCGAGGCTCGAGACCGACCGCTTGCCGGCCTCGATCTGCACGACCGTGGGCCGGGAGACTCCAAGGCGTTCGGCGACCTGCTCCTGGGTCAGTCCGCAGGCCTCGCGGGCGGTTCGGATGCGGCGGCTGAGCTCTGCTTGCGTGATGGCCATGGAGGTGATGTTAGAATATCAACCATAAACTGTCAATCCAAGGATCATCCGGTTGCTGCGTCGGCGAGGGATGACACCGGGACAGGCCCCGGAGACCACCCGCCAACATCGGAGGATGACGCAAACGAGGTGGGGCACTCCGCGAACGAGCGGGGCGACGGCGGCCCCGAGCCGGTACGCGCCGGGGAACGAGTTGGGCGGCGGCTCCCCCGAGCCGGTACTCGGCGCCAACGAGCCGGGGGACGACTCCCCCGAGTCGTCCCGCGGCGGTACCCGCTCGGTTTGGGTCCGTACCCGCTGGTTGGAGGCCGGTACCCGCTGGTTTCAGGCCGCCACCCGCTGGTTGTGCGCCGGGTCTCACCGCTGTGGAGGCGGGATCGGCCGGTGGTGGCGTGGGGCTGGGCGGTTCCGCGCCGGGAACCGGAGATGCAGTGTCGTGACCCGCCGGTTCCGCTCCGGGACAGCCCGGTGCGGAGGCGGGCGGCTCGGGGACGGAGCCGGCGGGCCAGAATGGAACAGGAGGGCCAAGGGCAGGGGAGCCAATCCCGCACGCTTGGTCCATCAAATGTCAAAGAACGACCGGGGTGAACTGCAAGAAGACGAAGGAGACATTACGAGGACTATACGGTCTTGTCAAGCGAGTCGTTTGTGACAATCTGGCACAACGACATGCTTGACAGGGTAGCCTTGATGGCCTAGAGTCTGCTCGACTCCGCAGAGGAGAGACTGATCTGCACTTCCTGCGCTTGCGGAGCATTCTTTGAAATCTGAAGTTCCGGCCGGAGGGCTTGCCACCTCTCCGGCCGGCCCTCCGTGAAATCGAGAAGGCACCCCGCCGGGGTGCCTTCCTTGTCCTGCTTTCTTCTTTCTTCTCACACCGTGCCGCCCGCCGTGGCCAGCCGCGACCGCGCCGGCACCGCCGGCACTGCCGGCTCGATGAGGGTGAGCGCTCCCTCAGTCGCCGGGTAGACCGGCAGGAGCTTCACCGCCAGACGGAAGGCGACGAAGCCCGCCGCCACGAGCGTCATGGAGATCACGATCTCGGACCACGCCGGGACGTAGTGGCCGCCCATGGTGCCTTCGAGGCCGGGCCCTGGCGCAACCAGGCGCCGGCGGCAGGCAGGCCGCCCCGCGCCCTCCCAGGTCGTGGTTCCCCAGGCCGCCTGGGTGATCTCGGGCTCGATTCCTGAGGACGCGAAAAGAAGATCAACGATGACGCCGCCCTCTCGTTCGTTGGGGGCCTGAGGCGCACCGTCGCCAGCCGGCCGGTGGATTCCTGTTCCAGGACCGCGAGAACCGCATAGCCGAGAGTCTGAAGACGAAAGACGATCGCCTCGGCCTCCTTGTCCCCGGCCACGGCGACCGCGAGATCGACATCTCGTGTCGTTCGGGGCTCAGCCCGTGCACCGACCGCCAAGCCACCAATGAGAGACCACGATCTCCCGAGCTTCCGGAGATCGTCGGCGATGCGGCCGAGAGTTTCGGCCAGAGGATTCATGAGCGGCGAGGCCACGCGACCGGGCGGCCGACGCCGTCGCCATGCTCGGCTCCGGGTCGACGCTCGAGCCACTCCTGGACGCGGGCCTCGATCTCGGCCTCGCTCTCCAGGGGGTGCTTCCGCCTCAGCTTCTGCCGAAGCATCGCCTCCCCCAGCTCGAAAAGCTCCAGAGTGGTTCTGAACCGCTCGGCGATCAGCTCCTTGTTGGTCGTGGCCATGACCCTAGTCTATCTGTTCTGGCGTTGGCAGCGTTCGCCAACGCGACATTCGGAGGGCTTTTCATGTCACCTATACGCTGTTGCGCCCCGCCGCAACTCTACGTCTCGAAGGTGCTCGAAATCAAGACCGTAGATCGCCCATGATCCGCAGACCGGCAATCCGGTCTGACAAAGTAGAGTTAACTCCACCCTGAAAAGAGATATGAACCTTCAATAAGGGTGTCGCCTTCGAGCCAAAGTGCAGGACCTTATCTGCGCCGCCGGCCTTAATGACGTAGTCGCGCAGGTGTCCCTCACGGATAGCATGCAGGAAAGAGAAAACGCCGATGAAATTGGATTTCCCCGAGCCATTCGGGCCGACCACCAGGTTGATCGAGCCGAGTGCGAGCTGCTCGATGGACGCGATGCTCTTGAAGCCGCGAATGGTGATGGTATCGAGCTCAGGCATGACGCGATCTTATACCCTCCGCGCCAGGCCTACATCTGCGGCCCCCCGCCCATCCCCGGATCCTCCCAATCCGGCCGTTTCCAGGCGTTCTCCTTCTCCGGAAGCTTCTCCAGCCCGGCCGCCTCCAGCCGCTCTCCGAGCAGATCCATGAACCGGTGCTGGCCTTTGACGACGGCCAGGTTGAGGAAGAGCTCGCGGGCGGTTCCCTTCTTCTCGATGACGAAGCGGAGGGATTCGGTGCCGAGGCGCGGGTTGCAGGCGAGGACCTGGGTGAAGGGGATACGGGTCGGCCGGAAGGTGTGGAGGGGTTGGAAGGCGAAGGCGTCGTCTTCGAGCAGGACGGCAGGACGGCCGGCAGTCCACCAGATCTTGATCAGGCTGATCCAGAAGAGGAGGCTGTAGGCGAGAAGGACTCCGAAGGCTCGCGCCCAGCTTTCTCGTTCTCCACCTCGGAAGGTGAGGACGAGGCCTCCCATGACAATGACGACGGCAACGCCCCAGACGAGCGCGCGACGGCTGGTGCTGCGCACCCAGGGACGGAAGGGGAAGTTTTCAGTCATGCGGTCTGGATCCTCGCGCGTTTCGGCAGCTTTGCCCAGGGCCAGGGCAGGAGGCCCAGCAGGGCCGGCAGGGCGCTCGCGACGACGACCAGGGACCAGCCACGGCTGTCGATGTCTTCGAGCTGGAGGACGCTCGCGAAGGGCGGAATCTCGACCGACGCCACCAGCAAGCCGGCGCAGAGGGCGAGCGCTCCCCAGATCCAGGGGTTTCTTGTGATTTCGTTGCGCAGACGGCCCGAGCCGGGCTCGCGCATGTTGAAGACGTGCCAGAGCTGGGCGGCGGAGAGGGTGAGGAAGGAGACGGTCACCGCTCCCTTGCTGTCCAGGCGCAGCCAGTAGCCGGCGGCGGCCATGGAGCCGAAGACGGAGAGGGTGATGAGCGTCGCCCAGACGGCGATGCCGATCCATTGGCGGCGCGCCAGGAAAGGCTCGGCCGGCGGGCGCGGCGGCTGTTTCATGAGGCTGGGGTCTCCTTCGCCGACGCCCAGCGCGAGAGCCGGGAAAACGTCGGTGACCAGGTTCAGGAAGAGGATCTGGAGCGGCAGGAGCGGCAGCGGGACGTCCACCATGGAGGCCAGGCCGATGATCAGGATCTCGCTGATGTTGCAGGAGATGAGGTAGACGACGAACTTGCGGATGTTGGCGAAGATCGCCCGCCCCTGCTCGACGGCGGTGACGATGGTCGCCAGCTCGTCGTCTTCGAGGACCATGGCCGCCGCCTGGCGCGCGACCTCGGTGCCGCGTTTGCCCATGGCGACGCCGATGTCGGCTTTCTTGAGCGCCGGCGCGTCGTTGACGCCGTCGCCGGTCATGGCGACGACGGCGCCGGTCGCCTGATGCAGAGCGATGAGGTTGAGCTTCTGCTCGGGGGTGGCGCGGGCGAAGACGCGGACGGCGCGCAGGTGATCCGCTTCGGCCGGGGTCAGCTCGGAGGTGTCGCGGAGCGCGCGGCCGTCCAGTGCTTCGGCTTGAGGATCGTCGATCAGGCCGACGGCCCAGGCGATGTTGCGCGCGGTGGCGGCCTGGTCGCCGGTGATCATGACGACGCCGATGCCGGCGGCGCGGCAAGCTTCGACGGCTTCCCGCGCTCTTGCCTTGGGCGGATCTTCGAGCCCGAAGAGACCGAGGAGCGTGAGATCGTGGAACGGATCGGCGTCCGGACGGTCGAGGTGCTTTTCGGCGACGGCGAGGACGCGTAGACCGGCGGCGGCCAGCTTGTCGTTCTTCTCGTTCCAGCCGGCGGCGTCCAGACCGCGGCAGAGAGCGAAGACGACCTCTGGCGCTCCTTTGACGTAGGCGACGAATCCGTCGCCGGTCCGGTGGATGGTGGCCATCCGTTTCAGATCGGAATCGAAGGCTTCCTGGCGGATCTCGGGGGCTTCTTGGAGGAGATCTTGGCGCTGCAGACCCGCTTTGGCGGCGGCGGTGAGGAGCGCTCCTTCGGTGGGATCGCCGACGACGCTTCCGTCCGGCTGCAGCGCGGCGTTGTTGCAGAGCACAGCCGCGCGGAGGGCTGCGTGGAGGGACTCGCCTGGGGCCACGGCGGTGCGAGTCACCGTCATCCGGTTTTCGGTCAGCGTGCCGGTTTTGTCGGTGAGGATGACGCTGGTCGAGCCGAGGGTCTCGACGGCGGAGAGCTGCTCGATGAGGGCGTTGCGCCGCGCCATGCGCCAGAGGCCGCGGGCGAGCGCGATGGTGGAGATGATGGGCAGCCCTTCGGGCACGGTGGCGACCGCGAGCGCGATGGCGGTCTCGATCAGACGGAAGAGGCCGCGGCCGGTGAAGAGGCCGCTGACCACGACCAGCACGGCGACCGCGACGGTCACCCAGACCAGCTTGCGGCCCAGCGCTTCCAGCCGCTGCTCCATCGGCGTCGTGCCCCGCTCGGCCTGAGCGACCAGCTCGGAGATGCGGCCGAGCTCGGTTTCCATGCCGGTCGCCACGACGACGCCGGTTCCGGAGCCGCGGACGAGCGGCGTGCCCTGGAAGAGGATCGACGACCGCTCGGCGAGCGGCGCGTCCTCGTCGACGGGATCGGCACGCTTTTCGACCGCCAGCGATTCGCCGGTCAGAGCCGACTCGTCGGCGAGAAGGCGCGACGCGGTGACGATGCGCAGGTCGGCCGGCACGACGTCGCCGCCTTCGAGGAGCACGACGTCGCCGGGCACCAGATCGGCGGCGATGATCTTCTTGACTCCCGCGTCGCGGCGCACGGTGGCGCTCCCTTCGACCAAGCCGCGCAGGGCCTCCATGGAGCGCACGGCGCGGATCTCGGTCAGGAAGCCGATCAAGGCGTTGAGGACGATGACGACCACGATGGCGACCGCTTCGACCGCTTCCCCGAACGCGAACGAAAGACCCGCGGCCACCGCGAGCAGGAGGACGATGACGCTGCTGAGCTGGGCGACGAGGATCGCGGCGGCGCTTCGCGGCGGCGCCTCGCGCAGACGGTTGGGACCGTGCTCGCGGCGGCGGCGCTCGACGTCGGACGCCGTGAGGCCCGTCGCCGCCGAGACCTTGAGGTCCCGCAGGACCTCTTCGGCAGAGGCGGACCATGGGCGGTCCACGAGTCAGGCTCCGATCGACTTCAAGGATCGATTGGCGACCGCCAGCATCGCGAGACCGGTCTCGCTGGCCGCCTTGAGCTCGTCGAGGAGCTGCTCGGCGCGCGCCACCTGGGGCCGGCGGGTTTCGATCCAGGCGTCGAGCGCTCTTTCCGCGGCGCCCTTTTCCGCGGCGGAGAGCACGCGCGAGGTCAGCTCGGCCTGCTGGCCGAAGAGGTCGTCGATGATGGCCGAGACGGCGAGCTTGTCCCACGACTTGTCCGTCGAGATGCGGCCGGCGGCCACGCGCAGCCAGTCGAAGCCGAAGCGCGCGCCGATCTTGAAGTAGGTGCGGGCGACCTGCTCGGCCTGCACTCCCGTGGCGCGGGCGATCCGCATGATGTCGCAGAGCGGCGCGAGCCACGGCAGGCTGGCGACGCGCACCGCCATATCGGCCGGCACGCCGGAATCGCTCAAGCCGGCGGCCCGCTCGGCCCGCAGCTTCAGATCGGTCTCGGCGAGCAGGTCGTCGAGCGAATCGTGGAGCCCGCGGATGCCGGGTCCGTAGGCGTCGATCTGCGCCGCGATGTCGCTGGCGCCGGCGCCGTGCTGGCCGAGGAACCAGGAGACACCGCGCTCGGTGGCGCGCCCGCATTCGAGGAGCATCTTGTACTGCACCTCGGCGGCGACTTTGTTGTCCAGCCCCTCGATCGCCCCCCAGAGAGCGCGCAGGCCGAAGACGTCGCGGGTGATCACGTAGGCGCGGGCCACGTCGGCGGACGACATGCCGGTGCGGTCCTTGATCTCGTGCAGGAAGGCCGGGCCGACGCGGTTGACCATGCTGTTGGTCACCGCCGTGGCGATGATCTCGCGGCGCAGCCGGTGGCGCGCGATCTGCTCGCCGTACCGCTCGCGCAGCAGCGACGGGAAGTAGAGCTTCAGATCCTCCTGCATGTATCCGTCGTCCGGCAGGTCGGAGTCCAGAAGCTGGTCGTAGATCGTCATCTTGGCGTAGGAGAGGAGCACCGCCAGCTCGGGCCGGGTGAAGCCCTGGCGCAGACGCATGCGCTCGGTCAGCGCCTCCTCGTCGGGCAGGAATTCGATCCGCCGGTTGAGCGGTCCTTCCTTCTCGAGCTGGCGCATCAGGCGCGCCATGCGGTCGAGGAGATGAGCGCCGAGCGGATGGGTCACCGAGATGGCCTGGGGCTGCAGATAGTTGTCGCGCAGCACCAGGTGACCGACCTCGTCGGTCATCGCGCTCAGCACCTGATCGCGCTTCTCGCGGGTGAGGCCGGCGTTGCGCTCCGCGTCGCCGAGCAGGATCTTGATGTTGACCTCGTGGTCCGAGCAGTCGACGCCGGCCGAGTTGTCGATGAAGTCCGTGTTGAGCCGGCCGCCGCGCAGGCCGTACTCGATGCGCGCGCGCTGCGTGACGCCGAGATTGGCGCCTTCGCCGAGCACGCGGGCGCGGAGCTGCGGGGCGTCGATGCGGATGAGGTCGTTGGCGCGGTCGCTCGCGTCGACGTGCGTTTCGGTGCTCGCCTTGACGTAGGTGCCGATGCCGCCGAAGAAGAGCAGCTCGACATCGGCGCGCAGGATGGCGTTCATCAGCATCGGCGGGCTGATCTCGTCCTGGGTGAGCCCGAGGAGCCCTTTGACCACCGCCGAGAGCGGGATCGATTTCACACTGCGGTCGAAGACACCGCCGCCGGTCGAGATCAGCGACGCGTCGTAATCGGCCCACGAAGAGCGCGGCTTGTGGAACAGACGCTTGCGTTCCTCCCAGCTCCGCGCCGGGTCCGGCTCCGGATCGAGGAAGATGTGGCGGTGGTCGAACGCGGCGAGCAGCCGGATGTGCTGCGACATCAGCATGCCGTTGCCGAACACATCGCCCGACATGTCGCCGATGCCCATGACCGAGAAGTCGGTCGTCTGGATGTCCTTGCCGATCTCCCGGAAGTGGCGCTTGATCGACTCCCAGGCGCCGCGCGAGGTGATCGCCATGTCCTTGTGGTCGTAGCCCGCCGAGCCGCCGGACGCGAACGCGTCGTCGAGCCAGAAGCCGTATTCGATCGAGATGCCGTTCGCGATGTCGGAGAAGGTGGCGGTCCCTTTGTCCGCCGCCACCACGAGATAGGGATCGTCGTCATCGTGGCGAACGACCTCCGGCGGCGGCACGATCTCCAGGCCGTGGTAGTTGTCGGTGAGATCGAGCAGGCCGCGCATCATCTGCTTGTAGCACTCGACGCCCTCCTCCTGGCGCTTGTCGCGGGCGACCTCGCGCTTGAGGACGAAACCGCCTTTCGAGCCCACCGGCACGATGACCGCGTTCTTCACCATCTGCGCCTTCATCAGGCCCAGCACCTCGGTACGGAAGTCCTCGCGCCGGTCGGACCAGCGGATGCCGCCGCGGGCGACCCGGCCGCCGCGCAGATGGACCGCCTCGAAGCGCGGGCTGTAGACGAAGATCTCGCGGAACGGGCATGGCAGCGGCAGCTCCTCGATCGCCTGGGAGTCGAGCTTGATCGCGAGATAGCTCTTCGGCTTGCCGTCCGCCCCGTGCTGGAAGAAGTTGGTGCGCAGCGACGCATCGATCAGGTTGAGGAAGCGGCGCAGGATACGGTCCTCGTCCAGATTGGAGACAGCATCGAGAAAGTGGACGATCTGGTCACGCAGATCGGCCGTGATCGCCGCGGAATCCGCCGTGCGCGCCGGATCGAACCGCGCCAGGAAAAGATCGACCAGGGCGCGCGCGATCTTCGGATTGCGCCCCAGGGTCTCCTCCATGTAGCGCTGGCTGAAGGGGATCTGCGCCTGGCGCAAATACTTGCAGCAGGCGCGCAGGATGGTGACCTCGCGGGCGACCAAGCCGGCGCGGAGGACGAGCTTGTTGAAGCCGTCGTTCTCCAACTCGCCGCGCCAGACGCGTTCGAAGGCTTCGTGGAACGCCTCGCGCACCCGGTCGAGATCGACCGGCGCATCGTCTTCGGTCACCAGACTGAAATCGCGGATCCAGAGCGGCGGCTGGTTCGCGTCGAGGCGGACGTCGTAGGGGTTCTCGTCCACCACCTTGACGCCCATGTTCTCCAGCATCGGCAGGATGCTCGACAGCGGCACCGCGGGCGGCGTGCCATAGACCTTGAAGCGCAGGCACTGCGGCGCCGCGCCGGGCGGTCGATAGAGATGAAGAGAGAGGCCACCCGCCGCGAGAGCCTCCTCGACGCGCTCGATGTCGAACACCGCATCCTCACCGCCAAAGCGATCCTGGTAGCTCGCCGCGAAGGCGTGGCGGTAGCGGCGGGTGAGGACCAGCCCCTCGGGCTCGCCGTGGCGCGCCACCAGCGCTTCGCGCAGCCGGTCCTCCCACGAGCGCACGGCCTCGGCCAGGCGCGCCTCTACCAGAACCGGATCGACGGCCGGGATGTGGCCCGGTTTGGTGGCGACGACGATGTGGACGCGGGCGAGGACGGAATCGGTGATGTGCGCCTGCGAATAGGTCACCGTGCCCTGATAGGCCTCGGCGAGAACCGCGCCGAGCTTGAGCCGCATATCGGTGTCGTAGTGGTCGCGAGGCACGAAGACGAGGCAGGAGACGAAGCGCTCGAACTGATCGCGGCGCGGGAAGAACGCGACGCGCTGGCGCTCCTGCAGATGCAGGATGCTGAGCGCGATGCGGTAGAGCTCCTCGCCGGTGATCTGGAACAGCTCGTCGCGCGGATAGGTCTCGATGATGTGGCGCAGGTTCTTGCCGTCATAGCTGTTGGGCGGGAAGCCGGCGCGCTGGATGACCTCCTGGATCTTGCCCTGGAGGAGAGGAATGGACAGCGGGCTGCACGAGTAGGCAGCGGCGGTGAACAGACCCACGAACAGCCGCTCGCCGGTCACCCGGCCCTGCTGGTCGAAGCACTTGACCGCCACCGAGTCCATCGCGACCGGCTTGTGCACCGTCGAGAGGCGGTTGGTCTTGTTGACGCGCAGCAACACCGGCTGGCGGAGGAAGTCGCGGACATCAGGGGGCAGGGTGCCGAGGTTGCGCAGGCCATCAAACACCTGCACCGGCTCGTGCCGCAGCACGCCGAGGCCGGTCTCCGGCAGCACCCGGGCCATCGCGGTGTCGCCCTCGCCTTCGAAGCTGTACTCCCGGTAGCCAAGGAACGTGAAATTGCGGGCGGCGAGCCAGTCGAGGAAGGAGATGCCTTCGCCGATCTCCTGCGCCGCGAGAGGCGGAGGATTCTTTCCCAGCTCGGCGGCGATCGCCTGGCAGCGCTGCTTCATCCTGGGGAAATCCTCGACGCTGGCGCGCACGTCATCCAGCACCCGCAGAATGCCGCTCTCCACCGCCTCCGGCCCGGCGGTGAGCTGGGCGTTGATGCGGATGTGCATGAAAGACTCGCGCAATGCGCCGTCTGGAGCCTCGCCGGGCGGCATCAGCACGCTGAGCCGGCCCGCCGCGTCGCGCCGCACGGTAACGATGGGGTGGATCACCAGCAGGATCTCGGCGTTCTGGCGGTGCAGCTCGGCGGCCAGCGAGTCGACCAGGAACGGCATGTCGTCGTTGACGATCTCGATGACCGTATGGCCCTTCGGATCCGGCCGCGACAGCCGGATCTTCGGCGCGCCGGGCGTCCTCTGCTGCCCCAGCTCCCACAGCGACAGCACGACCCCGACCAGCTCGTCGGGCCTGCCGTCGAGAACATTGCCCAGCACGTCGTCGGGAGACACGTGCTCAAAGAGCTGAAGGGTGAAGAGCCGAACCTCCTCGCTCCGTCCGCCCGCGCGAGCCGCGGCCCGCTCGGCGATCTGATCCACCAGCTCGGTCTTCTGCTGCTGTTGCTCCCGCATCAACATAGGCACTCCTCACAGGGCGGTCCAACCGCGACCGGGGGAGTCTATCGCAGGGGGGCGTCAGTGGGCTGCGCAAGACGGACAAACGGACCGGAGTGCTAGGATGAAGCCATGCAGGCCCTGGATTACGAGATTAAGCGCCGGCAAGGGAACAGGAGGGAGCCGGTATGAGCGAGATCGTCATTTACCAGAATGAGCAGAGTCAAACCCAGGTCAGCGTGCGCATGGATGGGGAGACTGTCTGGTTGACGCAGCGCCAGATGGCCGAGTTGTTCGATACCTCCGCAGACAACGTCAGCCTGCACCTGAAGAATGTCTTCTCGGAGGGCGAGTTGGGCGAGCCGGCAACTACCGAGGATTTCTCGGTAGTTCAAAGTGAGGGACGGCGCAAGGTAACCCGGGCGGTCAAGCACTACAACCTCGACGCTATCATTTCGGTTGGATATCGCGTCAACTCCAGGCGCGGCGTGCAGTTCCGGCAGTGGGCCACCCGTCTGTTGCGCGAGCACCTGATGCGGGGCTACACAGTCAACCAGTCCCGGCTGGCTGAGCGCGGCCTGCTGGAAGCACGGCAGACCCTCGACCTTCTGGCACGCACACTGCAAAACCAGGCACTCGTGGATAGCACCGGCAGCGCTGTGCTGGAACTGATCGTCGGCTATGCTGACACTTGGCGTCTGCTCTTGGAGTACGACGAAGCCCGGTTGACGTTGCCCCACGGCACCCGGCCCTCTTCGGGCGTGCTGGATTTCGACCGCGCCAGCGTAGCGATCGCCGACTTCAAGCGAGAGCTGATGGCGCGCAAGGAGGCCTCACCGCTGTTCGGCAGCCTGCGTGGTGAGGCGCTGGAAGGCATTCTCGGCAGCATCGAACAGACGATGTTCGGTGAATGCCTGTACCGCTCGCGCGAAGAGAAGGCCGCCAATTTGCTCTATCTCGTCATCAAGGACCACCCGTTTTCCGACGGCAACAAGCGTATAGGTTCTTTCCTGTTCATGCTCTACTTGCAACAGGAAGGCATGACGCATCACCTCAACCCGCAGGCGCTGACGGCGCTTGCGTTGCTCATCGCCGAGAGCGCCCCGGCGAATAAGGACTTGATGGTCCGGCTGATCATCAACCTGCTGACGGAGCGCAACGCATGAGCAACCACCGAACCTGTCGTCGAGGAGGCCGGCCTCTCCTGGTGCTTCCGAACCCGCTCGAGGCGGCGCAGATACAGGCGCAGGTCCGGCGGTACATCGACCAACACGGTTGGGATGTCACGGACGGCGAGGGGCGTTGGCGGCAATACCAGCAGGCTCGGATGGCCGACGAGTACCGTGCCGATGACTGGTGACCCCCTGCCAGGCTCCGCTCTCACGGAACCCGATCGACGACGTTCATACGCGATCTGCGTCGCGGTCCAGAGTGGTATCCATCCCGCGGAGGAAGCCGCGCATCTCACGAATAGGCCGGACCGGGATCAGCTCGATCCGATTCTCGTAGCGGATGACTTCTAACTTCTCGCCGGGCCGGAGGGACAGAGCCTCCCTGACTTCCTGCGGTATGACGACCTGGAACTCTGGCGAGACAGTGACTTGAGACACGTGAAGCCTCCTTCGAGAGAGCTAGTGTAGCAGGGCGGCCGCCGGGAGGCATCGCTATCCGATACCCCGCCCATAGGACCAGAGTGCTACGATGAGGCCATGCAGACGCTGGATCACGAAATCACGCGCCGGGCCGAGCCGTTCGAGGGTATCTCGTCCCTCCTGGTGTTCGGCTCCAGGGCCGGCGGCACCGAACGGCCGGACAGCGATCTGGATGTGGCCGTCCTTCCTTCTATAGGAGATGACCCGAAAGCTCGGCGGAACCTCCAGACTGGCGTCGCCGTCGCCTTGGCCGACTTGTCTCCGGATGGGCGAGTCGATGTGGTCTTTCTAGATGAAGCGACCGACCTCCTCCGGCAGCGGGTTCTCGAAACCGGCCGGCTTCTTATCTGCCGCGATCCGGCGGCCTTCCGCGACCTGCGGGTCCGGACGATGCGCGAATATGGCGACCGCGAGTGGGTCCGTGACTTGATGCGAGCCGCCCAGAAGCGGCGGCTGGAACAGGGGGAACCGAGTGGTCGATCGGGACGCGCTCTCGAGTCGCTTGGACGCGTTGGAAAGCTATCTCGCTGAGCTGCGCTCGTTCCAGAGCGTCAGCCGCGAGGACTTCATCCGCGAGCCGGCGCTCCACCATCTGGCGGAACGCTTTCTTCACCTCGCCTGCGAATCCGTTCTGGATATCGCCCAGCACGTGATCGCCGACCAGGGCTACCGGCAAGCCAAGAGCTACAAAGACGCCATGGACATCCTCCGCGAGGAGGGACTGATCGACCAAGATCTCGCCAACCGCCTCAAAGGCTGGATGGGATTCCGCAACGTGCTGGTCCACCTCTACCTGGCGATCGATCACGGCCGCACCTACGAAGCGATCCACGACGACTTGGGCGATTTGGGGCAGTTCGCAGCGGCGATGGCACCTTTGTTGGGCTCCTAATGACAGAAGCGTCGACTTCGAAACCGGCGGGCACAGCCCCCAAGGGCTCCGAGAGTGCTATAATGATCTCTCTGGAAGCAGAAATCATGGATCGAGAGAGTTTTGGATAGGACCTTGGCCCTCTTGTTGTTCGGCCTCAAGAGGGGGGTGGCACTGGAAGGCCGATGGTAGCCGGGCAATTGTGCAAGGGACGTTGCATAACCACCTAGCCCATCGAGAAGCTGGAGGCCAAGCACGTGCGGTTCTTCGCTAACAATGGGGCATTGGCCTGATCGGTTGATTGACCACTGCCTAAATGTGGTTTCACCTGATCACGAAGACCCCCAACATCCTCGCAGCCATGCGAACTGCGCTGCTGCCAAGTGTTTGGCCGGGGAGTTGGGCCTTCAGGAGAAAACATTATGAGCATCCCAGCAACATCAAAGCCCACATTGGTCTCCAGCAGGCCAATGTTCTTTGGACCAGATTTCTCCACCTGGAAGGAGCTCAAGGCGGCGATTCCCTCCGGGACTGCTCAAGCCGAAGAGCAAAGACTCACTGCCGCCGCCAACGCGGCCAAAGAGGAACTGAAGATTTTTCTGCTCTCATCTCTGCAGATGCAGCATGTAGTCGTGCTCGCGGGCAGTGGAACCTCGCTGGGGCCTGTCACAAGAGGTCCTTCAATGTCGGCACTGTGGGATTTTTGTGTAAATTCCAATCCTGGAACCGACGGCGAGGAACGCCATCTGCAGTCGAACGTCGAGAAAGTGGTTAAAAAAATTGGCTACGCTTTGGCAGACGAAAAAGAGAACATCGAGGCACTGTTATCCCGCTGTGAAGCATTCCTCCAGATCGAGGAGAAAGATGTCGAGGTAGCTGATTTCGTTACGGCTGCCAAGAAGGTGATTCTCGATAAGTGCTCCGATTTCCTCAACCCAGCCGACGAACTGCAATTGTCTGCGCATCGCACGTTCCTTCACAGGCTCTCGCGTCGGCGGGTTCGCGATTCGAGGCTCAAACTGTTTACGACGAACTACGATCTTTGCTTTGAAGGTGCTGCGGGAAGGCAGGGACTGGTTGCCTTGGACGGCTTCTCCTTTACCCAGCCTCGGCACTTCGACCCTCGCTTCTTCTCGTACGACATCGTGCGTCGCCCTTCCACGGTTGATGAGGCTGGCACACCGCTAGAGGGCGTGTTCCATCTCTTTAAGCTTCACGGTTCGGTGAACTGGTCACGAGGATCGAACGGAGAAATTGAGGTTGTCACCAAACCGAGCCCGGAGAATGCTTGCCTCATCTACCCCGCTAAGGGAAAGTACCAGCAATCCTACATTCAACCTCATCTCGAGGTGGTCTCGCAGTATTTCTCAGCTCTTCGGGAGCCAAACACCTGCTTCATCGTCGTTGGCTACGGCTTCAACGACGACCACCTATCGGAGCCAATTCTAGCTGCTGTTCGAACAAATCCACACCTACGGTTGATCATCGTCAATCCGTCTGCTGATGATCTAACCGCGCGCACTGAAGATAGAAACCGCTTCTGGAACTCTTTGCTTAGCCTGGCCAAGCAAGGTGAAGATGTGTGGCTGATTAACGCTTCGTTCAGCGATTTCGTCGAGGCGATTCCCGACCTGAAGTCTCTGACGCCGGCTCAACGTCTCACCCGAGACATTAAACAACTGGCTGGAACCAAATGATAACGACATCCAACCTCGAAGAAGCCTTTCCGCGCGGTCTTCTGCGGCCAGAGCTGTTCATCGGCATATTGTCTTCTGTCGCTGCGCAAGCCGTGCGCTTCAACTTGAATAAAGCCGGGTCACCTAGTGGGGCGCACTTCCTTGGTGGTCGTTACGGGAAGGGCGAAGTGGGAGAGTTCGTTCTGATTGAAGGCCAGATTAGCCTCCTGCTGGGCCGAGTGATTGAAATCCACCTACCGGAGGTCGATAGGCGCTCGCTTGATGCGTATCACTCGAAAGTAGCTGACCTCGATGCCGTGGGAACAATACAGCTCCTTGGCTCGGTAGCGATGGATTCGTTGCGCGTTACAGCTGGTGTCGAGCCCTATCCTCGGCTCGGTGATCGAGTGTACGCAGCGCCCCACAATTTCGTTGCAGAGTTGCCGAGCCTTTTGGAGCCTGAAGGGCGTCCGAAGAGTACGGTTCTGCTCAGGCTGGGATCAATCGACGCCGCGATCGAGAGCACCGTCTCGATAACACCAGAGAAATTGTTTGGGCGGCACTGCGCCATCCTCGGCGCAACTGGCGGAGGCAAGAGCTGGACGACAGCACGCATTATCGAGGAATGCCTGAAGCACAAAGCCAAGATCATTCTCTTGGATGCGACAAGTGAGTATCGTGGTTTTTCGGGCGAATACGTAGCGCACTTTCATTTGGGAAATCCTGTGAAGAAAGCCACTGGCTCCCTTCCACGCTCCCTGCCGCCGACCTGTTTTGTTGAATCAGATTTCATCGCGCTGTTTGAACCCGCCGGCAAGGTCCAAGGCCCCAAGTTGCGAGCAGCAATCAGAAGCCTCCGACTCGCCAAGTTGGTGCCACGCGTGGCAAGCAACGGCATTATAAAGAAGATTGACCAGCCTAAGAAGGCGGTGACTGAAGCGGAGCAGGGCGCCAAGGTGTTGGAAAAACTCGACGATCCGAGGCAGGATTTCAATGTGGAAAAACTCTGCTCACAAATTGAGCAAGAGTGCGTTTACCCGGACGGATTTGGGGATAAGAAGGGAGAGAAGGATCCTTCCAAGTGGGGCGGTGACTCTGGCGAGGTTTCATATTGTTTATCCCTCATGTCTCGAATCAGTGCAGTTCTCACGTCGCCAGCCTTTGAGGGTGTCTTCAAATCGGCCGATCCTTCACTGACAGGCGACATCGCTGAGTTCATTACCAACGAGAAGAGGCTGCTTCGAATCTGCCTGAGTGGCGTCGCGTACGAATTCAAGGCGAGAGAGATCATGGCTAATGTCATTGGTCGACATCTGCTGAACATGGCTCGGGGCGGTTCGTTCAAAAACTCACCCGTCGTTGTCGTTGTCGATGAGGCTCACAGTTTTCTTGGGGCGCAAATCGGTGGCGAGGACGCAGTGGCACGGCTTGACGCTTTTGAGCTCGTTGCTAAAGAGGGTAGGAAATATGGCCTTAATATTTGCCTTGCAACTCAGCGCCCGCGCGACATAACGGAAGGAGTCTTGAGTCAGATGGGAACGCTAGTTGTCCACAGACTCACGAATGATCGAGACCGCGAGATGGTGGAGCGGGCTTGCGGCGAAATTGACCGGTCGGCGGCGTCGTTCCTTCCAAATCTGAAGCCCGGACAGGCTGCAATTATTGGTGCGGATTTCCCGATACCACTGACTATCCAGGTTCTCCCGCCTGAAGCGCAGCCGAAATCTGAAGGCCCAAACTATCAAGAGCATTGGAATCCCTGACCACTCTTTACGATGAGTAGTACCGAGTCCAGCGTTGAAGCGAGGGGGCAGCTCTGCGAGCCGGCAGCTACCAAGGATTTCTCTCACTTACCGATGGCGGCCACTCACACCTACGCAACCGCCTCATTCAACGGACGCGCGGGCCGTCGGCAAGAAGAAGTGAACGCTCCAATCCAGGTTGTGAGACACAAACCCCGAGAAATGGACGGTGTGGGAGGAGAAACGGGCGCTCCCGCCGCGAAGTGGACGGTTGGAGAGGAGAAGTGGACGGTTCGGGTGGTGGAACGGGTGGTCACCGCCACCAAGCGGACGGCTCACAAGGCCGGACGGACGGTTCAGGCCGAGACGCGGACGGTTCTGGAGAACAGGCGGGCGTCTCCTGACGAGGTGCGGACGCCTCCCGTCACCACGCGGACCGTCCGCCTCTCGCTCGCGACCGTCCACTTCGCATCGCCGACCGTCTCAAGCCCGCGGCAAGCCGTCCGGATCTGCCGCTGAACCGTCCGGACGAGTTGACCGGCCGGCCGCCACAATCCTCGCCGCGACCGCCTCCGCCACCCGGATGCCGTCGACGGCGGCGGAGAGGATTCCTCCGGCGTAGCCGGCCCCTTCTCCCGCGGGGTAGAGACCTTTTGTGTTGAGGCTCTCGAAGGAATCATTCCGGGTGATACGGAGCGGCGAAGAAGTTCGCGTTTCGACAGCGGTCAGGAGGGCGTCGGGCATGGCGAAGCCTTTGATCTTTTGGTCGAAGGCGGGGAGGGCTTCGCGGATGGCTTCGATGGCGTAGTCCGGGAGCGCGGTGCTCAGATCTCCTAGGTGGACTCCGGGCCGATAGGAAGGCAGGACTGATCCGAAGGCCGTGGAGGGCCGGCCGGCGAGGAAGTCTCCGACGAGTTGGCCGGGGGCGTCGTAGGTGCCTCCTCCCAGCTCGAAGGCTTTTTTTTCCCAGTCGCGCTGAAACTCGATGCCGGCCAGCGGGCCTCCGGGGTAGTCGTCCGGGGTGATGCCGACGACGATGCCCGCGTTGGCGTTCCTTTCGTCGCGGGAGTATTGGCTCATGCCGTTGGTGACAACACCTCCGGGCTCCGAAGCCGCTGCGACCACGGTGCCTCCGGGGCACATGCAGAAGCTGTAGACCGAGCGGCCGTTGCGGCAGTGGTGGACCAGCTTGTAGTCGGCGGCGCCGAGGAGCGGGTTGCCGGCCTGGGCTCCGAAGCGGCAGCGGTCGATGAGTGATTGCGGGTGCTCGATGCGGAAACCGATGGAAAAGGGTTTCGCTTCGAGGAAGACGCCGCGGCGCGCGAGCATCTCGAAGGTGTCCCTCGCACTGTGGCCGACGGCCAGGACGACATGAGCTGACGCCAGACGCTCACCGCTGGCGAGGACGACACCTCTCACTTTTCCATCGTCAAGGATCAGATCTTCGACCCGGCTGCCGAAACAGATCTCGCCTCCGAGGGATTCGATCTTGGCCCGCAGGCTTTCGACCACTTTCACCAGGCGGAAGGTGCCGATGTGCGGCTTGTTGACGTAGAGAATCTCGGGCGGCGCTCCGGCTTCGACGAGCTCGATGAGCACTTTGCGTCCGCGGTGGCCGGGATCTTTGATCTGGCTGTAGAGCTTGCCGTCGGAAAAGGTGCCGGCTCCGCCTTCGCCGAATTGCACGTTCGATTCCGGATCGAGTTTCCTTTTGCGCCAGAGGCCGAAGGTGTCGACGGTGCGCTCGCGGACCTGCTTGCCGCGCTCCAGAATGATGGGGCGGAAGCCCATCTCCGCCAGAAGCAGGCCGGCGAAGAGACCGCAGGGGCCGGTGCCGATGACGATTGGCCGTGCCGTCAGATTTTTCGGTGCCTGGAGCGCGAAGTGATAGGAAGTGTCCGGTGTCGGCGAGACGTGAGGCGATTGATGAGAATCACCGTGCAGCCGCCGGAGGATCTCCTCCTCGCGCGGTGTCTCGATATCAAGATGGTAGACCAGCTCGATCGCGTTTCTCTTGCGCGCGTCGAAGCTGCGCCGGAAGACGGTGCAGCCGGTCAGCTCGTGGCGTTTGATCCCCAGCTCTGTGCAGACCGCAGCGCGCAGATCGTCGTCCGTATGATTCAGGGGAAGTCTGATCTCGCTGAGCCGTAGCATGAGTTTCGATCCGGAAAGAAAAAGGCCGCCGCCCCGTGCGGAGCGGCGGCCAGAGTAGCAGAAGACAATGTCTCTCGACGATAGGTCAGTGATCGTGCCCTTGGTCGTCGTCGGAGTCGGAGGACCAGAAGACGGCCGCAGTGCGCGCCGGCACGTGGAAGGTGCAGGTCGCGGCGGTGAGCGAGGAGAAGCGCACGACCGGATCGGACGACTTCCTCTGCACCGGATGCAGGCGGAGCTTCGGACAGTGCGTGGCGGCGGTGTACGGATACGCCACGTCCTGGTCCTGGGCGTTGATCAGCACCACGATGAGCTTGTTGCCGGGGTCGACGTCCCCCCGCGGGTCAGCGAGCGCCATGACGATCAGACCCGGGATCTGGCTCGGGCCGGTGTTGAGGAAGGTGAGGTGCGCCTGGACGTCCGCCTGGGTGCGCATGCGGAAGAGCTTGGAGCTCTGGCGGATGGCGAGCACCTCGCGGAAGTGGTCCGCCGCCGCCCGGATGTCCGAGGGAGTCGGCTTCAGGGCCGGGTTGGCGAGCAGCGGTTTCTGGATCGGCCACTTGGCCTGGTTGTCCCGCGCCGGCGGCAGGCCGACGCCCCAGTTGTTCGACTGCTGGGTGAAGTCGAGCTTGTTGAACCAGTCGCCGGAGTTGTAGCTGTTGCCGTCCAGCGACTTGGAGCGCAGCAGCTCGACGCCGGCATGGTAGAAGGGGATGCCCTGCGAGAACGCGAGGAGGCTCATCCCGAGGTTCTGGACGCGCACGCGATCAGCCATCGAGGTGGCAACCGGGACCTTCTCCTGGATGGTGTCGAACAGCGTCTCGTTGTCGTGCGCCTCGATGTAGTTGATGATCTCCTGCGGGTCCGCCGTGTAGCCGGCCTTTTGTCCGTTGTAGTCGACCTGGCTGGAGGTCACGGTGTTGCCGTTGCGGTCGACGAAGGTGAAGTTGGCGAGGCCGCCGGCGAGACCGGTGCGGATCCAGTCGGTCTCCTGGAGCAGCCGGGCGCGCTGGGCGTCGGACGAGCCCTGGTCGGTGCCGTTCGGGTCGTACCAGAGGCCGGTCAGGAAGCCCTGGTCCTGGAGCGGGCTGAACGGTCCGCCGCCCCGCGCGCCGTCGCGGAGGCGGTCGTTGAAGGTGCCGACGCCGGTGCCGGCCATGTTGGCCTGGGTGGCGTTGACGCCGCGGGCGTTGTCCGCCACCTCGCCGAAGTTCCAGCCTTCGCCATAGAGGTAGACGCTCTTGCCGTCGATGCCGTCATGGCTCGGGGTCAGGGCGTCGAGGGCGGCGCGCAGCTTGACGATGTTGCGCTTCATGTGGTGGCCCATCAGGTCGAAGCGGAAGCCGTCGACCTTGTACTGCTCGGCCCAGGTGAGCACCGAGTCGATGAGGAGCTTCTCCATCATGTTGAATTCGGACGCGGTGTTCTGGCAGCAGGAGCTGGTCTCGATGTTGCCGTCGCCGTCCAACCGGTGGTAGTAGCCGGGGACCACCCGGTCGAGCACCGAGTGGCTGTCCTCGCCGGCGGCGCTGGTGTGGTTGTAGACCACGTCCATCACCACCCGCAGGCCGGCCTCGTTGAGCCCCTTGACCATGCCGCGGAACTCCTTGATGCGGGTCGGGCCGTCGGGGTTGGTGGAGTAGCTGCCCTCGGGGGTCGTGTAGTGCCACGGGTCGTAACCCCAGTTGAAGCCGTCGACGTCGGCGACCGCCGTCACCGCCGCCTGCTGCTGGTCGGAGTCGGGCGGGAAGCTCGCCAGGTTGCCCGCCGGCTGCTGCCAGTGCGTCTTGTCCTCGTCGACCGAGGTGATGTCGAACGACGGCAGCAGGTGGACGTGCGTCAGGCCGGCGTCGGCGAGCGAGCGCAGGTGCCGCATGCCGTTCGAATTGTCGAGGCTGAACGCCTTGTAGGTGCCTTTCAGGGCGTCGGGCACGCTGGGGTCGTTGGCGCTGAAGTCGCGGATGTGCAGCTCGTAGAGGACGATGTCCTCGGGCGCGCTGAGGCGCGGCTTGTCGAGGTGGTTCCAATCGTCCGGCTGGAGCGTGCGGTCGCCGTCCAGGTCGATGATCTGGCTGCGCTGGCTGTTGCGCGACAGGCTGACAGAATACGGATCGGTCACCATGTTGGTCTCCACCTTGTTCGTGCTGCGCGCCCAGACCTTGACCTCATAGAGGTAGTACTTGCCATACCAGGACGCGTTGCCGGCCGCGCTCCACACGCCGGTCGACGGATCGGCGGTCATCGGCACCACCGTGTCGGCGGTGGTGGTCGAGGTGGCGAAGAGGTGGAGCTTGACCGACTGCGCGGTCGGCGCCCAGACGCGCAGGGTGGGCGTCGAGTGGCTGAAGGTCGCGCCGAGGGGGCCGTTGTAGGTGTAGAGGTCGTCGAGCACGCCCTGGATCTGGAGCGACGTAGCGTCGATCAGGGTGCCGTCGCCAGCCTTGGCCGAGATCGCGAGCTGGCCCTTGAGAGCTGCCGGGATCTCAGCGAGGTGGGCGGTGGGAACTTTGAACGTTGCGTAGCCGGCGAGTTGCGGGAACTTGTCGAGCTCGGCGGCGGTGAGGCCGCTGGGATCCCAGGCGAGCGGGATGCTCGTGCCACCGTTGACGCCGGAGGACTGGAGGGTCAGGCCGCCGTTCGGATCGTAGCTCAGGGCGAACACCCAGCCCGGCTGCACGGTCGCCGAGCCGGCGGGCTTCCACGCGATGGTGTCCCAGCTCACCCAGACGGCCTGGGCGCGGGTGATGTTGCCGTTCGGAGCCCCGCTGGCGCTGATGGTGAGCACGTGCGAGTGCGAATCGTAGCTGAAGAACATGTCCGTGCACGAGCGCGGCACCGTGAAGGCGATGTTCGCGCCGCCCGGCACGCCGTTGGCGCCATAGTTGACGTCCCAGCTCTCGTTGATCGCCACCTTCGCCTCGTAGTCGCCGGCCGGCAGGGTGTGGGCGGTGAAGGTGTAGATGCCGTCGCCGTCCGGATCTTCGAGCCAGGAGCGCAGGCAGTCCGGCTGCCAGTCGCCCGGGCATCCCAGCTCGGACTGGAAGCTGCCGGCCACCGTCGCGATGACCGAATTCTGGTTGTCGGTGATCCAATGCGTGCCGTTGTCGTAATAGAACTTCACCGCCGTGGCGGCGGAGAGATTGAGCGGGATGTTGGCGCCGTTGGGCTGCGCGTGCAGACCGTAGTTGACGTCCCACGAGTCGTTGAGCGGCGCCTTGTACTCCCAGTTGCCGGCCGGCACGTTGAAGGTGCCCTGCCAGACGCCGTCGGTGTTGTCGAAGGTGAGATGGGTCGTGGCGCACGCGGGCTGCCAGTCGTCGGAGCAGCCGAGCTCGGATTGCAGGCTGCCGGCCACCGTCACGCTGTTCGGCTGCGGCGGCGCGCCGCCGGCGCTCACGGTCAGGATGTGGGTGTGCGAGTCGTAGGTGAAGGCCGTCGTGGCGCAGTCGCTGGTCACGGTGAACGGAATGTTGGCGCCGCCCAGGGCGCCGCCGACGCCGTAGTTTTCGTCCCAGCTCTCGTTGATGGCGGCCTTGACCTCATAGCTCCCGGCCGGAATGGCATGGGTCGAGAAGGTGTAGATGCCGTCGCCGTCGGGATCTTCGAGCCAGGCGCGCAGGCAGTCCGGCTGCCAGTCGCCGGAGCAGCCGAGGAAATGCTGGTAGCTGCCCGGCGCGGTGGCGATGACCGAGCTCTGGTTGTCGGTGACCCAGTGGGTCTCGTGGTCGTAGTAGAACCTCACCGCCGCGGCTGAGCTCAGGTGAAGCGGAATGTTCGAGCCGTTCGAAACGGCATGCAGGCCGTAGTTCTCATCCCACGCATCGTTCAGCGCCGCCTTGTACTCCCAATCGCCGGCCGGGACGTTGAACGTCCCTTGCCAGACGTTGTCGTCGGCGCTGAACGTCAGATGGGTGATGGCGCAGCCGGGCTGCCAGTCGTCCGGACAGCCGAGCTCGGATTGCAGACTGCCCGCGATCGTCACACTATGCGGCGCGGGCGTGTCCGACGCCACGGCGGGTGTCGCGAAACCAAAGACGGAGACGAGGAGAAGGAGGACGGACAGCAGCGCGAGCTGCGGTGCTCCGCCCCGGATCCGGGATTCAAGCGGGTGCATGAGAGGACCTCCTGTTGAGGGCGTACGATCCTGCCGAAGCAGGATCGAGGGTAACGCAAGTCTTCACGAAAAAACAGGCGGGGAGTCTTGGTACAATCCGGCCACAATGTCTTCTTCCTCTTCGTCTCCTCACGTCGCCGTGATCGGTGCCGGCGCCTTCGGCGGCTGGACAGCCCTGTGGCTCCGCCGCCGCGGCTGCCGGGTGACTCTGCTCGACGCCTGGGGGCCGGGCCACTCGCGATCCAGCTCGGGCGGCGAGAGCCGGGTCATCCGCGGCATTTATGGACCGGACCAGATCTATGTGGATTGGGTGGTGCGCTCCTTCGCGGTGTGGCGCGAGAGCGAGGCGCGCTGGGGCACCCGGCTCTATCATCCGACCGGCGTGCTCTGGATGTTCAGCGGCGACGACGCCTACGCCCGCTCGTCGATGCCCTACCTGACGGCCGCCGGGCTGCCGGTGAGCGAGTTGCCCCTGAGCGAGGCGCGGCGGCGCTTTCTGCAGATCGACTTCGCGGGCGTCGGCAGCACCTTCTTCGAGGAGTCGGCGGGATGGCTGGCGGCGCGCCGGGCCTGCCGGGCGGTGGCCGCGGCGCTCGTTGCCGAGGGAGGCGAGGTGCGCCAGGCCGCGGCGTTTCCGGGCGCGATCCGCGGCGGACGGCTGGAACGGTTGGACCTGGCGGACGGCACAGCGCTCGAAGCCGACGCCTACGTCTTCGCCTGCGGACCGTGGCTCGGCGGCCTGTTTCCCGAAGTGATCGGCGAGGCCATCCAGCCCACGCGGCAGGAGGTGTTCTTCTTCGGCACGCCGGCCGGCGACAGCCGTTTCCAGGAAGGCACGATGCCGATCTGGCTGGAGCTCGGCGAGCATCACTACTACGGAATCCCGGGGAACGACCACCGCGGCTTCAAGATGGCGGACGACACCCGGGGTGCGCCGATCGATCCGACGTTCGGCGACCGCGCGCCGACCCCGGCGCTGATCGACAAGGCACGGCGCTACCTGGCCCTGCGCTTCCCGGCGCTCGCCGCCGAGCCGCTGGTCGAAGCGCGGGTGTGCCAGTATGAAAACAGTCCGGACGGCGACTTCCTGATCGATCGGCATCCGGAAGCCGGCAACGTCTGGCTCGTCGGCGGGGGCTCCGGTCATGGCTTCAAGCTCGGGCCGGCGGTGGGCGAGCACGCCGCAGGGTTGGTCCTCCAGGAGGGGACTCCCCTGCGGCGGTTCTCTCTGCAACGGCTCACGGAAACGACCGCCCGCAAAACCCAGTTCGGCACCTGACGTTCGGAGCCGGCGGTCACTTGGCCGCCTGGACCGACTTGATGAAAGCCGACAGGTCAAGAATTCGCGCGCGGACCTCCGCCTCCTGATTCGAATCGTTTCCTGGCGTCTGGATTGCTCATGTCGAGCTCCTCTCGGGAGCCTCTCCGGCTCCTGCTCCTCATTGAAGAACGATGGAATCTCCACCGCCATACCTGAATGGGCGGATTTGCCGCGCCGGGTGACCCACCCCGCCGGCCGGGGCCGCAGCCATCTCCCGGGGTCTGGCAGCGAGGGGGCTGTCAGCGCAGGCTCACCAGGGAGGGCCCAAGCATGTCTGACCGAGCCGCCACACAGATCGGCGCCGTTCCCAGGACCGCGCGGGAACCGGTCGGCGACGCACCCGATACCGACCCCGAGGTCTTGATCATCGGTGCCGGTCCCGTCGGGCTGTTCGCCGCCATCCTCCTCCGCGAAAAAGGCATCCGCGTCGAGATCGTCGACCAGGAGGAGCGGCCGGCGGCGCGCACGACTTCGACTGGATTCTGCGGGAGGATTATCCGCTCACCCTGCTGGAGCGCTACAACACCGAGCGCCGCCACGAGTGGCGGCGGCTCCTGGGGGCGCTCGGCAGGCCGCACGCCGGGCCGGCCACACCGTCTTGGGTCAAGCACAACGCCGCCCGCCTCGTTCCGTGCATCCCGGCGGCAGGCGACGATCTGGATCATCTGCTGCGCCAGATCGGGCTCGATCTGGCGCCAGGGTGAGCCGCCGCTCGTTTTACCCCGCTTTACCCGACGACGAGCTTCATCGAGCAGATGTACTGGTTCAACAGGGCGATCGGGCAGCAGGTCCACTCTTCGTGCGTCTTGAAGTGGACGACGGTGACGCCGCCGTCGATGCTGTAGAAGACCTTGACCAAGTCCGTCGCGTTCTTGATCTCGGTATAGCAGCCGACCGGGGTCCTCGTCTGCGTGGTCGTCACCGCCTGCACCAGCGTGCCCGAGATGTGCATCGCCGCCACGGTGTCGATGCCACCGCCGGTCCAGTCACCCGCCACCGGCCGCCAGGTGCTGGGCGCCCCTTGCGGCTGCACCCAGGCGATGCTGTCGACACGGCCGCCGTCCCAATTGCCGGCCACCGGCATCCACGGGCTCGGCTCCGGATCGTAGCCCTTGACCGGGATCGGCCCTTCCTCGAGCTTGTGCACCGACTGATCGCGGAGATCGACGACGAGCACGGTGTCGACACCACGGCCGTCCCAGTCGCCGGCCACCGGCACCCAGGGCTGGGGCTGCGGATCGGTCGAGCCGGTGAGCGGTCCTTTCGCCAGGTCGACCAGGCTCCAGGTGTGGGGATCGAACATCTTCACCGTCTGCACACCGGAACCGTCCCAGTCGCCGGCCACCGGCATCCAGGGACTTGGCTCCGGGTCGGCGATCGCCACGGAGCCTTTGAACTGCGTGACCAGCTTCCAGGTGGTGAGATCGACCCAGGCGGCCGAGTCCGGCGCACCTTTGCTCCAATGGCCGGTCACCAAACCCCATCCCCGGTTCCCCGAATCGAGTTGGGCGGAGGCGGGAACGGCGGCGAGGACCAGCAGACAGAGACCGGCGAACAGCCGGACGCCCGGCTGGAGAGAACGCTTCCATCGTTCGGACTGAGAGAGCATTGTGCTCCTCCTTTCACAAACGAGGACGATGGAAACGGGCGGATGGTTTAGAGCGACGTCGCGGAGCATCGGCTCGATGCACCGGAGCAACGGCTCCATGTTCCTGAGCGGCGACTCGATGGACCGGAGCAGCGGCTCGATGGACCGGAGCAACGGCTCCATGTTCCGGAGCGGCGACTCGGTGGACTGGAACATCGGCTCGGTGCACTGGAGCAACGACTCGGTGGACTGGAGCAACGGCTCGGTTTACCGGAGCAGCGACTACAAGTCCCTGGGTATTGGCTCGATGCCTCGCAATCTAGCGGCAGGAGAAAGTCTTCCGCTTCGCATGCCCAATCATCGCGCCGACCTGAACCCGAATTCTCTGGCGAAGTCTCTCATCGGGGCGGAGGCTCCATGGAGGTTGCTTTCCTTTTCTCCGGAGGTTGGCCCGTTTTGGGGCCGGCCGGCACTATAATGTAGAGAGAGTTGACATTGCCATGCAGGTTATGCTTGCCGCCTGCATGGCATGCTGCATGCTTACTATACCTATGGACGCCATTTGGGCGCGCCATATTGGCATCGCGGGCCGACAGGATGGGCTTGGAGGGGCGGACTTGACTAGCGAAGGAACGACGGTAGTGGCAACCACAGCGTCAGCTTTGGCGCTAACGCCATTCCCCGATTCACCCCGGGTTCACTACACTCGAAATCCACTCATAGAGGTCATCTGCCAAGTGCGGTTTCCTCCGATCCTCCGGATCGATTCAGAGGTGCCTGCTCAGTTCCAGGAAATGATCCGCGAAGCCTTTCCCCTATTTAGGGAAGAGGACTCCCCGCTCTTGCCGGAGCTTTCCCCGGAGCTTTCGCAGATCGTAAGGGCAAGCCTACAGCAACAACTACCGCGTAAATCCTGGAAATTTACCACCGAGGATATGACTTGGGAGGTCACCCTCACACGCGAATCGTACACCCTCTCTACCACGACCTATAGGCGATGGGAAGAGTTTCGGGCTCGATTTGAAATCGTGCTCGGCGCCCTACAATCCGAATATCGGCCAAGTTTTATTACGCGTATTGGCCTGAGATACCAGAACCTCATCGTTAGATCACGCCTTGGACTCAGCGACTCATCATGGGCCGATTTGCTGCAGCCGCACATTACCGCTGAATACTCTTCTCTTGAAATTTCTCCTGCGATTCAAGAGGCGGTTCACCGCGTCTTAATTGGACTTTCCGGAAATGGAAAGGTTAATCTGCGGCATGGCACGGCGCGCAAAGATGGCGAAGATGAGATTGTGTACTTCATAGACAACGACTTCTTTACAGACGATAAAACGGAGGTGGCCAGTGTTACCGAACGACTCGACCACTTTAACCGCGACTCAGGCCGTCTATTCCGCTGGTGTATCTCCGAGCGTCTCCACGAGGCGATGGGGCCTACTCATGAGTCCCTCTCAGGTAACTTGGCACGACCAGACATCTAGCGGTCGTATTCTTCACTCGATCGAATATGCGGATTCGACCGATCCCGCGATACCAGTCGCAGCTCTGGTTCGTATCGTTTGCCATATCCTAGTCGACCGCTTGCCCGAGGTGGCTCTGGCTGAACTCTTGGAGTCCTTGCGGTGTATCTATGAGTTTCACCAAGAGCAGAGTCTTCCGTCTCTTCCTCCGCCATCCACAAGATTCGCCGTGCGGCTGCGAGAAGCCCATGAGCGGCCGACATTTGCTATCACAGAGGAATAGCGCCCCTTGCCCGGTATCTACGACTGTTCCCGTGGGGGCGCACTTCGCCAAGGCGAGATGATGACTGAACTGATGGAAGTCAGGCTCGCTCTTGACACGGTAGATTCGGAGTTAAAGGACGCACAGGTAATCATTCATCCCTTTGCCATTGTCCTTACTCAGGATTGCGACCTTACTCAAGATTGGAGGCAACGCCAATCCTTGCCGGTCGATGAGGGAAAACTATTGCCTTCTGTGCTTTTTGCCCAAGTACATCAAGCGCTGCATTTGAGGGCCCGGATAGAGGGAAGCGAGATGTGGAAGCGCGTTAAGCAAAACAAGGATGAAAGGTACCATTTCCTAGAGGCTGTTCCTGACCAAGAGGATGCCTTGGGCGAAGGTCTTCCAGAGTTGGGAATCGACTTTAAGCGCTATTTTACGATTCCAACAGACGAGGTTTACAAGCGTATTGAGAAGGATACGCGTCGACGTTGCCGGCTCCGCAGCCCTTACTTAGAGCATCTCAGTACTCGTTTTTGCTACTATCAATTTCGCGTTGCCCTTCCGGAAGATCATCGAAGTGCCTAACTCTCAAAGGGTATGTCCTAGCACATCCCCTCTCCCTACTTCCCACACCGTCCTTATCGCATAGTGGAACCAAGCGGCGAGGCCTTGGTCTGCGCAATGCACAGCGAGCCGGCCGAAAAAAACTAGTCGGGGCATCGCTCGATACCCCGGAATCTAGCGGCAGGAGAAAGTCCTCACCCCCGGCCCAGCATCCGCTTCGCCCGCGCGACGACCGCGTCGACCGTGAAACCAAATTCGCGGGCGAGGTCTTTCATCGGCGCGGAGGCGCCGAAGTGGTCGAGGGCGTGGACTTCGCCGTCGGTGCCGACCCACTTGTGCCAGCCGAACGGCGAGGCGGCTTCGATGGCGAGGCGCTTGCGGATGCCGGGCGGCAGCACGGAGTCCCGGTAGTCCTGGGTCTGCGCGTCGAAGAGCTCCCAGGAGGGCATGCTGACAACGCGGGCCTTGATTCCCTCTTCCGCCAGCTTCTTCGCGGAATCCATGGCGAGGGAGACCTCGGAGCCGGTGGCGAGAAGGATGAGGTCGGGCAGGCCACCGTCCGGATCGTGGAGGACGTAGGCGCCGCGCTCCACACCCGCTCTCGCCTTTTCGACCGTTTCGGCGAGGATCGGCAAATTCTGGCGGGTGAGGGCGAAGGCGACCGGACCGTGGCGGTGGCCGACCGCGATGCGCCAGCCTTCGGCGGTCTCGACGGCGTCGGCCGGACGGATGACCGTCAATCCCGGGATGGCGCGCAAGGCGGCGAGTTGCTCCACCGCCTGGTGGGTGGGGCCGTCTTCGCCGAGGAAGATGGAGTCGTGGGTGTAGACGTAGATCACCTGCAGCTTCATCAGCGCCGCGAGGCGGATCGGCGGACGCATGTAGTCGGAGAAGATCAGGAAGGTGCCGCCGTAGGGGATCCACAGCCGCGACAGGGCGATGCCGTTGAGCGCCGAGCCCATGCCGTGCTCGCGGACGCCGAAGTAGAAGTTGTGCCCGGGGTCCGCGGCCGAGAAGTTGGGCAGCCCCTTGACCAGGGTCTCGTTGGACGACGCCAGATCGGCCGAGCCGCCGAGCAGCTCCGGGACGTGGGGAGCGATGGCGTTGAGCACCTGGCCGGAGGTGGCGCGGGTGGCGATCGGCTTGTCGCCGGCCTTGAAGGCCGGCAGCGCGGCCTCCCAGCCGTCGGGGAGCTTGCCGGCGAGGCGCCGCGCCATGTCGGCCGCGTCGTCCGGATGGGCCTGGCGGTAGCGGCTCAGCAATTCTTCCCAGTCCGCCTCTGTCTTCCGTCCGCGCTCGCGCGCCGCGTCGAAGGGTCCATGCGCCGCGTCGGGGACCAGGAAGGCTGGCTCGGTGGGCCAGCCGAGCGCCTTCTTGGTGGCGATCGTCTCCTCCGGTCCCAGGGGCGAGCCGTGCGCCTTGGAGGTGCCGGCCTTGCCGGGGCTGCCAAAGCCGATTACCGTGCGCACCCGCACCAGGGTGGGCTTCTCGGTCTCGGCTTCGGCCGCGGCGATCGCCGCCTCCATGGCCGGCAGGTCGTTGACGTCGTCGACGTGCAGCACCCGCCAGCCGTAGGCCGTGAAGCGCTTCTCGATGTCTTCGCTGAAGGAGAGGCTGGTGGGGCCGTCCAGGGAGACGTGGTTGTCGTCGTAGAAGACCTTGAGCTGGGAGAGGCGCAGATGGCCGGCGAGCGAGCTGGTCTCGTGGCTGATCCCTTCCATCAGGTCGCCGTCGCTGACGATGGTCCAGATGCGATAGTCGAAGAGCGGGAAGCCGTCGCGGTTGAAGCGGGCGGCGGAGAGGCGCTGGGCGATCGCCATGCCGACCGCGTTGCCGAGACCCTGGCCGAGCGGGCCGGTGGTGGTCTCGACGCCATGGGTCAACTCGTGCTCCGGATGGCCCGGCGTCTTCGAGCCCCACTGGCGGAAACGTTGCAGCTCCTCCATCGGCAGGCCGTAGCCCGCCAGGTGGAGCAGCGCATAGAGCATTGCCGAGGCATGGCCGCAGGAGAGGACGAAGCGGTCGCGGTTGGGCCAGTCCGGGTTTTCCGGATTGTACCGCATGTGGCGCGTCCACAGGAGATAGGCCAGCGGGGCCTGGCCGAGCGGCGCGCCCGGATGACCGGAATTGGCCTTCTCGACCATGTCCACAGCCAGGAAACGGATGGTGTTGATCGCGGTCAGGTCGACGTCGTTCGTCTCATTCGCAGCCATGTGTCTCCGTCCCTCCAAGTGCCCCCGCCCCCGGGGGAGGGCCTAGTCTATCCGTTTCCCGGGCGCCGTTTTTGACTCCCGGGCGGCTCACCTCTACAATGCAACCCTTGTCGCACCCCTCGGAGAGGTGCTGGAGTGGCCGAACAGGGCTGCCTGCTAAGCAGTTGTCCGGGGTAAACCCGGACCGAGGGTTCGAATCCCTCCCTCTCCGCCATTTATCTTCATGTCCAAGCTTCATGTCCAACTCGCTTATACTCCCCTCTCATGAGCGACCATAACGACGAGTCGGCCTGGACGTCCAAGGCGTCCCACTACCTGGGCCTTGCGGAGAGCGGGGTCCTGGTGTTGATCGGCATCGCGCTGGTCCTGGTCGCCGTGCTGCTGCTCTACTCGAGCATGCACGACCTGTGGGAGGCCACCCAGGGCGGCCCGGCGCAGATCGAGCACAAGGCCGTCGAGATCCTGAACACGGTCCTCCTGGTGATGATGACGATGGAGATCGTCTACACGGTCGCCATCTCGCTCAAGTCGCACACCCTCAACGCGGAGCCGTTCCTGATCATCGGCTCCATCGCTGGCATCCGGCGCATGCTGGTGATCACGGCGACCTCCACGGAGAGCGAGGCGAACCCGGCGGTGTTCCACAACACCCTCGTGGAGCTCGGGCTGCTCGCCGGCACCGTGGTCGCCATGGCGGTGGCGATCTGCATCCTCCGGTTCAGCCAGAGAAAATATGTCGACGAGAAGCCGGTGGGTAGCATCGCGGCGACTCCGGAACACTGAGGCTCTGTTCTTGCACTAAGTCGTCGCATGAAAGCGATCAACCCCGCGACCGAAGAGCTGATCCGCGACTATCCGGAGCCCGACGCCGCGGAGGTCGCCGAAAGCCTCGCCGCCGCCGAGCGGGCCTTCGCATCGTGGCGCAAAGTCCCCTTCGCCGAGCGCGGCCGGCTGATGAGCGCCGCCGCCGACCTGTTGCGCGAGCGGCGCACCGAGCACGGCCGCCTGATGAGCGAGGAGATGGGCAAACCGGTCGCCGCCGGGGAGGGCGAGGTCGACAAGTGCGCCTGGGTCTGCGACTTCTACGCCGAGCACGCCGAGTCGTTCCTGGCCGGCGAGGCGGTCACCACCGACGCCTCGCGCAGCTCCGTGCGCTACGACCCGCTCGGTCCGGTCCTCGCCATCATGCCGTGGAACTTTCCGTTCTGGCAGGTCTTCCGCTTCGCCGCTCCCGCCCTGATGGCCGGCAACGTCGGCCTGCTGAAGCACGCCGGCAACGTCCCGGGCTGCGCGCTGGCGATCGAGGAGACCTTCCGCGACGCCGGCTTTCCGGACGGCGCGTTCTCCGC
The DNA here is from genome assembly GCA_036264355.1 of Thermoanaerobaculia bacterium. GTDB lineage: Bacteria > Acidobacteriota > Thermoanaerobaculia > Multivoradales > UBA5704 > UBA5704. Next base: position 18,584 of record DATARD010000068.1, on the reverse strand, counting down.
GCTCCTCGTTCCCTCGGCGCGGGTGGCGGAGCTGATCCGCCACCCGGTAGTGCGGGCCGTTACCCTGACCGGCAGCGAGAGCGCCGGCAAAGAGGTGGCCGCGGAGGCCGGGCGCTGCCTCAAGAAGACCGTGCTCGAGCTCGGCGGCTCGGACCCGTTCATCGTGCTCGCCGACGCGGACCCGGCCGAGACGGCGCGCGAGGCCGCCCGGGCGCGCACTATCAACTCCGGCCAGAGCTGCATCGCCGCCAAGCGCTTCATCGTCGACGAGAGCATCGCCGACCGCTTCGAGGAGGAGCTGGTCAGGCGCATGGAAGAATTGAAGGTCGGCGACCCGCTCGACCGCGCCACCGACGTCGGCCCGATGGCGCGGGCCGATCTGCTGGACGATCTGGACGATCAGGTGCAGCGGTCGGTCGCCGCCGGCGCCAAGCTGCGCACCGGCGGCCGGCGCCGCGTGGGCAAGGGCTGGTACTACCCGCCGACCGTTCTCACCGGCGTCAAGCCGGGCATGGCGGCGTTCGACGAGGAGACCTTCGGGCCGGTGGCGGCGGTGATCCGCGCCCGCGACACCGACGACGCCATCGAGCTTGCCAACCGCTCCCGCTTCGGGCTGGGCGCGAGCGTGTGGACCTCCGATTCCGTGCGCGCCGAGGCGCTCGCCTCCGAGATCGAGGCGGGCAGCGTCTTCGTCAACGGCATCGTGAAATCCGACCCCCGCCTCCCCTTCGGCGGCATCAAAAGCTCCGGCTACGGCCGCGAGCTGTCGTCGATGGGCATCCGCGAGTTCGTCAACATCAAGACCGTCTGGGTGAAGTAGGACCCGCCTACTGCTTGGGCCGCCGCACCGTCAACACCGGGCACGGCGAGTGCTGTACGACCCGCTCGGCGGTGCTGCCGAGGAAGAGATGGGCGAGCCCCGAACGGCCGTGGGTGCCCATGGCGATGAGGTCGACGCCGCGCGCCTCCGCCTCCTGCGCCACGACGGCGGCGGGATCTCCCTCGCGGGCCACCCAGTCGACGGTCAGCCCTTCGCGCGCCAGGCCCTCCACCGCCTCCTGGAGCCGCCGCTCCGCGTCGAGGCCGGTGTCACGGAGGAAGTGGATGGAGGTGGGGATCGGACCATACGCGGTGTATTCGATCGGCAGGTTGAAGGCGTGGATCAGGGTCAGGCGCGCTTCCTCTTCGAGCGGGGCGAGGATGCGCAGGGCGGCATGGATGGCGCGCTCGGCGTCGTCCGAAAAATCGGTGGGAACGAGGATGGAGCGGATCACGCGGTGGCGCCCGAGGTCCCCGGGATGAACCGACAGCACCGGACAGGACGCTCCCTGGACGACGCGCTGGGCCGTGCTGCCGAGGAGCACGTGTTTCAGGCCGGAGAGACCCCGGGTGCCGAGGGCGATGATCTCCGGCGCGACCTTGCCGGCGCGCTCCAGGATGACCTGCGCCGGCGTGCCCACACCCAGCCAGATCTCGACGGCGATCCCGCGGCCGGTGAGCGTGGCCGCGGTCTGGCGCAGCCGGTCGAGCGCGGCCTGCTGCACCTCCTCGGAGAGCTGCGGTCCGACCGGCACGAAGCCGGGCTGCGTGGGCGGCATGGTGACCGCGTGGACGAGCTCGATGTGCGCTTCCTGCTGGCGGGCCAGCTCGGCGGCCCAGTCGACGGCCACCGCCGCGGTGTCGGAGAAGTCGGTCGCCACCAGGATGACCGGCGGCTGGGGAGGCGTCCTCGGGATCTCGGGTTCCATGGAGCGAGTATATCGCCCGGGGTCATGATAGCGTCTCTCCCCCATGAGCATTGAGATCCGCGGACCGGCCCGGGTCCGCTTCGCGCCGTCCCCCACCGGTTTCCTCCACCTGGGCGGCGTCCGCACCGCCATCTACAACGACCTGCTGCGGCAGCACGCCGGCGGCGCCTTCATCCTGCGCATCGAGGACACCGACAAGGAGCGTTCCGACGAGGCCATGACGCGGCAGATCCAGTCTGCCCTGGCATGGATCGGCGTGGTGTGGGACGAGGGTCCGTTCCTGCAAAGCGAGCGGCTGCCGCGGCACCATGAGCGGGCCGAGGAGCTGCTCGCGGCCGGCAAGGCCTACCGCTGCTTCTGCACCCCCGAAGAGCTGGACCGCCAGCGCGCCGCGGCGCAGGCCAAGGGTCTCGCCTTCCGCTACCCGCGCACCTGCCTGCAGCGCCCGCAGGCGGAGACCGACGCCCTCCGCGCCTCCGGCGCTCCGTTCGCCGTGCGCTTCAAGATGCCGGACGACCACATCCGCTTCACCGACATCGTGCGCGGCGCCATGGACTTCCCTCCGGAGGCGCTGGACGACTTCATCCTGCTGCGCTCCGACGGCACGCCGACCTACCACATGTCGGTCGTGGTGGACGACATCGACATGCGGATCAGCCATGTCATCCGCGGCGAGGACCACCTGTCGAACACGCCGAAGCACATCCCGCTCTTCGCGGCCCTGGGCGGCGCGGTGCCTACTTTCGCCCACCTGCCGCTGATCCTCGGACCGGACAAGAAGCGCCTGTCCAAGCGCTATGGCGCCACGTCGGTGGAGGAGTTCCGCGGCGAGGGCATCCTGCCGCAGGCGCTGTACAACTTCATGGCTCTGCTGGGCTGGAACCCGGGCGACGACCAGGAGATCCTGAGCCGCGACCAGATGATCGCCCTCTTCGACGTCAACCGCCTGAACGCCTCGGCCGCCGTCTTCGACCGCGAGAAGCTGCTGTGGATGAACGCGCAGTACATGTTGAAGGCCGGCATGGACGACATCCGGGAGCCCCTGCAGCCGTTTCTCGCGACGGCCGGCCTGCTGGACCAGGACCCGGTCCGCCTGGAAGCCGCCCTCGAGCTCAACCGCAGCCGGGCGCGCACCCTCAAGGAGCTGGCCGAGCTCGTGGTTCCCTACTTCCGGGAGTCCCTGGACTACGATCCGGCCGCCTGCGCGAAGTACCTCAAGGATTCCGGGCTGCCGCGCCTCCTGGGGGCGCTCCGCACGCGTTGGGCGGCTCTGGCGTCCTTCACCAAAGATGCCCTCGAAGCGGAGCTGCGGTCACTCTGCGAGACGGAGGGAATCAAGGCGGGCGTGCTCATCCACCCCACCCGCATGGCCCTTTCCGCCACCACGGGCGGTCCGCCGCTCTTCGACCTTGTCGAGGTGATGGGCCGCGCGACCGCCCTCGGCCATTTGGATCATTTCATCGCGTTTTTAAACACCGGCCCGGTTGACGTCCCGCATCCCTAGGGCGTAGAATCTTGTTCAAATTGTTCGACAAGAGTAGGGTCGTTTCTGGACCGCAAGGTGAAAAACATGGGAATCGTTACATTCGTCAGTACGTTGGTCATCGGGGCGGTCGCGGGTTGGATGATGGAGCAGAAGCACGGGAGCGGGCTGCTTCGCTGGAGCCGGCAGAAGATGATGCAGCGCCGGGCGCTCCGCCGCGACAGGGCTGAAGACTCCTGGGAATAGAGCTCAAGCCTCGGCGCAGGTGACGCGCACGCGGTGCCAGGCGTTGTTCATGTAGCCCTTGAAGTTCCAGACATGAGCCGGGCTCTCCGGCTGCGTCTGGGCGGCTGCATCCCAGGCGCGGCAGATGATCTCGTTCTCGCCCGGCACCAGCTTGCCCGGTCCAAGCACCGCCTGCCAGAAGCGCCACGTCCAGCGCGAGCGCGCCGGCGCCAGATCCGCGACGGTCCATGTCGTGCCGCCGTCGACCGAGAGGTCGACCCGCGCCACGTCCCTCTCCCCGGCAAACGCCCAGCCGCGGACGGTCACCGGTCCGGCCGGCAGCGTCTCTCCCTCGACCGGCGCGCAGATCAATGAATTGACGTTGAAGGAGCCGAGCATCAGCCCGCTGTCCCAGTCGACGGTGTCGTGGTCGACGCCCGGCGGGAAGAGGCGGTAGGCCTTGGATTGGAAGTAGTTGTCGGACGGCTGCTCCTGCACGGTGATGCGGGAGAGCCACTTGACGCTCCGGGCGCCGATGTAGCCGGGCACCACCAGACGGAGCGGGCCGCCATGCACCACGGGCAGCGGCTTGCCGTTCATCTCGTAGGCCAGGAGCACCTCCGGCTGCTGCGCCTTGTCGAGCGGGATCGAGCCGCCGAAGTTGAAGCGGTGGCCGTGCCGCTCAGCCTCGTCGAGGCCGGTGAGCTCCACATGGCGGGCCTCCGCCTCCGGACCGGCGGCGTTCAGGACCTCGCGCAACGGCACTCCGCCCCATTCCGCGGTGCTGATCGCTTCGGAGCCCCAGCCGAGCTCGCCGGGGATGTCCCTGACCGCCATCATCTCGCTCCGCCGGTTGCCGGCGCATTGCAGCGTGGCGGCGACCGTTACCCGCGGCAGGCGGCGCAGCTCCTCCAGCGAGATCCGGAACGGCTTGCGGATCCGGCCTTCGACCGTCAGCCAGAAGGAAGCCTGATCGGCCTCCGGCACGGCGCCGTGGTTGCGGACGAAGAAGAGATCGGCGGGAGTCAGCTCGCCAGCGCCGAGGAGGAGATGGGGAGGCGGTCCGGCGTTGAACGGCTCCTCCTGGCGGATCAGGATCTCCAGATTCTTCCCGTACGCCGCGGTCGTCGTCTTGCTGATCATGCGGTGTATTCGAGGACGTGGACGGAGCGCCGGTAGAGGCCGTTGCCGGAGTCTGGCGATTCAAGGGGCTCGAACACCGAACAGTGATCCATGTCGCCGCCATAGACATGCAAGGTCAGGGCCACTCGATCTTCGCGGGGGTTGGCCAGCACATGGTGCTCGAACGGCGGGATCAACGCGCCGGCCGAACCGGCGCAGGCGTGCGCGGAGTCCCGCGCTTCGAAGCGGAACAGATCAGGCCCCTCTTCGTCGATCAGCTCGAAGCGGTGGACCTCCATCTCGCCCTCGACCACGCCCTCGACGCACCAGATGCCGGAGTGGTCATGGAGTGCCGTGTGCTGGCCCGGACCCCAGGTCATCACCACGGCGGTGAAGTCCAGCTCGGCGTCGCGGTAGAGGAGCCGCCGGGCGTAGTGGTCCGGCAGCGGGGTCCGGAAGCGCTGCGGCAGGCGCAGCCCTTCGTGCGGAATGAAGTTCTCGAGCTCGTGCTTGATCCTCTCCGTGATGGCCGCGACGTCGCGCAGCCGCACCGCGTTGCGCAGGCGCTCGATCAACGGATCCACCACCACCGCCTGGGTCATCACCATGGCATGCCTCCTTCAATCCTGTTCCAGATACGTGTAGCCGGAGAGCCCCTCTTCATAGGTCCGGACCAGTTGGCGCGACTCTTCGAGCGTGAGCCGTTTGGCGCGCAGGGCCGTTTCGGCCGCCCGCCGCACCCGCGCGACCAGATCGTCGCGGTTGTAGCGCACGTAGCGGAGCACGTCGGTGACCGTGTCGCCGTTCACGACACCTTCGATGGTGTAGCCCTCTTCGGGGTCGAGCGAGACATGCACCGTGTTGGTATCGCCGAAGAGATTGTGCAGATCGCCCAGGATCTCCTGGTAGGCCCCGACCAGGAAGGCGCCAAGATAGTAGGGCTGGCCGTGGCGCAGGGCGTGCAGCTCGAGGACGTCCTTGACGTCGCGGCGGTCGATGAAGTGGTCGATCTTGCCGTCCGAGTCGCAGGTGATGTCGGCGAGCACGGCGCGGTTCGCCGGCTCTTCGTTCAGGCGGTGGATGGGCACCACCGGAAAGAGCTGGTCGATGGCCCAGGAGTCGGGCATCGACTGGAAGACCGAGAAGTTGCAGAAGTAGGTATCGGCGAGGGCGCGCTCGAGGCCTTCCAGCTCCTCGGGCACCTCGGGGAGCGAACGCACGATCTTGAGCACCTTCTGGCAGATCGCCCAGAACAGGTCCTCCGCCAGGCCGCGGTTCTCCAGCGTCAAGTGGCCGAGGCCGAACAGCGTCAGGCACTCGTCGCGGGCCGTCACCGCGTCGTGATACGACTCGAGGAGGTTCTTGCGCGACACCTCGCGATAGGTGTCGAACAAGTTGCGCAGCGACGGCTCCTCGTCATGCGACAGCTTGCGCGGCAGCTTGCCGACCGAGAACTCGGAGACGCCGAGGACGTCCATCACCAGCACCGCGTGGTGCGCCACCGTGGCACGGCCGGACTCCGACACCAGGATCGGATGCGCCACCTCGTGGAAGTCGCAGACGTCCATGACGCCGAAGACCACGTCGTTGGCGTACTCCTGCAACGTGTAGTTGAGCGACGAGGTGAAATTCGTCTGCGAGCCGTCGTAGTCGACCCCGAGGCCGCCGCCGACGTCGAGGTAGCCGAGCGGAGCGCCCATCTTCACCAGGTTGACGTAGACCTGGGCCGCCTCGCGCAGACCGTCCTTGACCGCGCGGATCGAGGAGATCTGGCTGCCGAGGTGGAAGTGGAGGAGCTCCAGGGAGTCGAGGAGATTGGCCTCGCGCAGGAAGGCCACGGCGTCGAGCAGATCGCGCCCGGAGAGGCCGAACTTCGAGCGGTCGCCTCCCGAAGCTTCCCAGTGACCCGAGCCGCGGGTCGAGAGGCGCGAGCGGATGCCGATGCGGGGCCGTACGCCGGTGCGCTGGCTGATCCGCTGGATGAGCGGCAGCTCCGACGGCTTCTCGACCACCAGGACGACGTGGCGCCCGAGCTTCGAAGCGAGGAGCGCCGTCTCGACGTACTCCTCATCCTTGTAACCGTTGCAGATGATGAGCGCCTCTTCGTCCTCCAGCATCGCCATGACGGCGAGGAGCTCGGGCTTCGAGCCCGCCTCCAGGCCGAAATGGTACGGCCGGCCGAACTCGACCAGACGCTCCACCAGGAAGCGGTCCTGGTTCACCTTGATGGGGTAGACGCCGCGGTACTCGTTCTTGAAGCCGTACTCCGCGATCGCCCGCGCGAAGGCCTCGTTGAGCTCCACCACCCGGGCCTTGATGATCTCCGAGAAGCGGAACAGCAGCGGCAAGCCGATGCCGCGCTCGCGCACCTCGTCCACCAGCTCCTTGAGGTCGATGGTCGCCGTACCCGGCCCGTTCGGGTGGACGGCGATATGGCCGCGGTCGTTGACTGTGAAGTAGTTGTTCCCCCAGCCACGAATGTTGTAGAGGTCGATGGAATCAGCGGGGCTCCAGCGAGACGTCAGAGTGGCGGTCGCGGCCATTTCGTGTGGAGGTTCCTCCAATCCCCGGATGGGGGAAAGAAAGAGGGACTCTAACATGAAAGGACCTCAGGGCCTGGGCCGCGCCTTGAACACCAGCAGGTGCTGCGCCGGCAGGGTTTCGATCCGCTGCACCAGCTCGAAGCCCGCCGGCTGCCACTCCTTGAGGACCTGCTCCACCGACATGCGGTGCGGCGGCGAGATGTGATCCGCCGTGTGGTCCTCCGCCCGGTACTCGACAAGGGCGACACGGCCGTCCGGTTTCAGGGCCTCGCGGATCTTCGCCAGCATCGGCTTCGGCTCCTGGAATTCGTGGTAGACGTCGACCAGGAGGATCCAGTCCATGGTCCCCTTCGGCAGCTTGGGGTCGGTCGTGGAGCCGAGCACGGTGACGATGTTCGCGTCCCCGGCCTTGGCGGCGTACTGTTTGAGCAGATCCAACATTCCGGCCTGGATGTCCTCGGCGTAGACCTTGCCGCGGGGTCCGACCGCCTTGGCGAGCCGGCGGCTGAAGAAGCCGGTGCCGCAACCGACCTCGGCGACGACCTGGCCGTCGCGCAGCTTCATCGCCGCGATCACCTCGTCGGGCTTCTCCGACTCTTCGCGCCCCTCGCGTTCGAGCCACTGCGCATGCTCGGCGCCGAAGACCGGCGCGGGTTGGCGTGGGGTTTGGGTTGCCGGAGCGCCGGTCAAGAGGATGGCGAGAGTCAGCGCGAGGGATTTCATCATGTCGGGGAAGAGCCTACGCCACCTCCGCGTTACAATCCATCACATGCAGCAGATCGCACCCGTCCAGCTCGGACCCGTCCGCGTCGATCCGCCCCTCTGGCTGGCGCCCATGGCCGGTGTGACCGACCGCGATTTCCGCCTCATTGTGCGGCGGATCGGCGGCGTCGGCGTGGTGTCCATGGAGTTCATCTCCTCCAAGGCGATCGTCTCCGGCAACAAACACACCCGCGAGCTGATGGCATACAGCCCGGAGGAGCGGCCGCTGGCGATCCAGATCTACGGCTCGGACGCGGTGGCCATGCGCGAGGCGGCGCTGGTCGTCCAGGAGCTGGGGGCGGACATCTGCGACATCAACATGGGATGCCCGGCGAACAAGGTGCTCAAGGGGTGCGCCGGCGCCGCCCTGATGGGTGACCCGAAGCTCGCGGAGCGGATCATCAAGACCTGCCGCGACGTCCTCACGATCCCCCTGACCGTGAAGTTCCGCCTCGGCCTCGACGACAGCCGGCGCAACTACATCGAGCTGGGGCGGATCTGCGAGGCGAACGGCGTGCAGGCGGTCGCCATGCACGCGCGCACCGCCCGCCAGATGTTCACCGGCGAGGCGGACTGGTCGCACCTGGCGCGGCTCAAGGAGGCCCTGTCGATCCCGGTGATCGGCAACGGCGACGTGCGCCAGCCGGAGGACGCGGTGCGCCTGCTCGCCGCGACCGGCTGTGACGGCGTGATGGTGGGCCGCGGCGCCACGCTCAATCCCTGGCTCTTCCGCCAGATCGCCGCGCGCATCTCGGGCGGTACCTACAGCGAGCCGACGCTGACCGACCGGCGGGACCTGATCCTCGGCCACTTCCGCCTGGTTGCCGAGCGCGAGTCGTCGCGTTGGGCGATGCACAAGCTGCGCAAGTTCACCGGCTGGTACACCCACGGCCTGCCCAACGGGCGGCGGCTGCGGCAGGAGATCAACCAGATCCCGGACGTGGCGAGCTTCCTCGTGGCGGTCGAAACGTTCTTCGAGGAGATTCTCGGGGATCGGAACGAGAAGGCGGCGTGACGCGATGACCTCGAAACGCAGGATCGACCGCCTGATCTTCGTCTTCAACGCCGGCTCCGGCTCGTTCAACGCCTTCCTCGACAGCGCGCGCAAGCTGTTGCAGATCAAGGGCTGCACGCTGTGCACCATCACCCACGGCCTGGCGGGCGAGAAGTCTGAGTGGAAGGAGTGCAAGGAGGAGATCGGCGTCCCGGTCGACTATGTCCACAAAGACGAGATCACCCCGGCGCTGGCCCGCGTGCTCGGAGACGGCGACGCCAACCTCCCCTGCGTGGTGGCCGAAGCCGGCGGTGAGCTCATCCTTCTCCTCGGTCCCGACGTCCTGGACCGCTGCAAAGGAAGCGTCGCGGATCTCAAAGGCCGGCTCGGCGTCTTCTCGACGATGAAGGGGCTCGAGCTGCCGCAGTCCGCGGTGGAGTGAAGGACCACGGTCCGGGCTCGATTCCGGTACACTTGAGAAAGGACGGGGAGGTCTTCGATGCCTGAATACAAAATCCGGGCCGTTGCGTTTCGCCGAGGGGACTGGTGGATTGCGCAGTGCCTGGAATATCGCCTGGCGACCCAGACCAAGACGCTGGAAGATCTTCCGCACGAGCTCGAGCGGCTTCTTTCCGTGCAGATCAAGTCGAGTCTGGACCGCGGCGTCGAGCCGTTCGCCGGTTTCTCACCTGCGCCGCGGCGGTATTGGCAGATGTATGAGCGGGCGCGCACCCGCCTGGAGGCGATCACCACGCCTGACTTGCAGCGGACAGAGGCACCCTCTCTCGTGCGGGCCGAGACCCGGCTGGCAGCCTGAGCATTTTTCGAAAACAAGGGCTCTCGCCTTTTCAGTCCTCGGGGTCCGGATCGAGAGAGAAATCGGCCCGGGGGAGCCGGAAATAATCGCAGAGGCTCTCCAGGACGGCGACATCCAAGAGATCATCCTCGTCGATTCCCGGTAGCGCGTACGTTCTGGTCCCGTGGACCAGAATCGTCCCAGGACTGGGAAGAGGGATGACTTCAAAAAAGATCCCGTAATCGCGCTGTACTTTCTCCAAAAGCTGGCGCAGCGTCAGCTCCCAGGGATGTCCCAATCCGTTCTCCTCTCTGAACGACGAGCCCAGCGTACTCGAATGCGATGCCGGCGAAGTCTAGTTGTTAGAACCGGCTCACTTCAAGGGAATTCGTGGAGTGCTGCGGATCTGCCGTATCCTCTCTCCTATGGATCAGCATGAGATCGACCTGGCCGGCTCCCCGGAGGCGGCGCTGGCGGCGGTGGGACGCGCGGCGGAGGCTTGGGGGGCGGAATTGGAGCAGCAGGGCCGGGGCGGACGGTTGCGGCTGCCGGTGGTGGCCGGGTTGCGGCGGGGATTGCTGGCCGGCCCGCTGAGCGTCGAGGAGACCCCACGCGGCTCGCGGGTCATTTTCCGCCCGGAGGAGTCTGCCCAGGCCGTTCAGGTGGCGCCGCTCCTGCTCCTGCTCCTCGCCGGCGCCGGCGGTGTTCTGACCATCCTCTGGCCGTTCTATCCCAAGCTGCTGCCGCTGTCATCCTTCGGCGCGGTGATCGCGCTCGGTGGCTGGTTCCTGGTCATCTCGCGCCTGCGCACCAGCGGGCCGCAGGAGTTTCTCGCCATGGTGGCGGCCGAGGCGGAAGGCGCGGGGAATTGACCCGGGGCCGTTCCGGTTTATACTGGCAGTAGAAGTAGCGTTCTTTGCAAACTTGGGGGCGTACCGGTTTCGACGGGGAACAGAGCGGAGCGAGGGTCGCGTGTCGACCTCCACCCGTTAGGTGGAAACTAGTAACTGCGAACGATAACTTCGCCCTCGCGGCCTAAATAAAGCTGCGACGTCCCGCCGAGTGCCCTGATCTACGGCGCTCGTCGGGATGACACTTGATGTAGATCGGAAGGACACCGAGTGTCTCGGCAGGTGTCCGGATTTCAACGGGGCTGGCCACCGCGTCGGTAGCCTTCTGCCACAACGCGGACGGCGAGATTCAACCAGAAGGATACGCACGTAGAAGCTCTCGATACGCGTTTCTCGGACGTGGGTTCGACTCCCACCGCCTCCACCATTCATTCAAATCTCATCTGAACAGCAGAGCGATGCTCTCCGTGTAGGGGGGCTTGAGCACCCCTTCCTCGGTGACGATGGCCGTGATCAGCTCGGCCGGCGTGACGTCGAAGGCGAAGTTCATCGCCTGCGTCTCGTCGGGCGCGATCCGCCGCCCCTGCATCTCGGTCACCTCTCCCGCTTGCCGTTGCTCGATCGGAATCGCGGCACCGTTCGGCGTCGCCGGATCGATCGTGGAGAGCGGCGCGGCGACATAGAACGGCACGCCGTGCCGGTGCGCCAGCACGGCCACCGTGTAGGTGCCGATCTTGTTCGCCGTGTCACCGTTGGCGGCGATGCGGTCGGCTCCGACCACGATGCGGTCGACGAGACCCTGCGCCATGAGCGTGCCGGCGCTGGAGTCGGTGACCAGGCGGAACGGGATGCCGAGGCGCTTGAGCTCCCACGCCGTGAGACGCGCGCCTTGCAGCAGCGGCCTCGTTTCGTCCACCCAGACCATCCCGACCCTTCCGGTCTCCCAGGCCGATTGAATCACCCCGATGGCCGTGCCATACCCTCCCGTGGCCAGGGCGCCGGCGTTGCAGTGAGTGAGCACCCGCGCGCCGGGGGCGAAGAGGGCCGCGCCGTGCTCTCCCATCCGGCGGTTGTCCTGCAAGTCTTTGGCATGGATGGTCTGCGCGCAGGTGAGCAGCTCGCGGACGACCGTGTCCCGGCCCTTCTCCACGCTGCGGGCGAAGACCTCGCGCGCACGCTCCAAGGCCCAGCGCAGGTTCACCGCCGTCGGCCGGGTGCGGCCGAGCATCTCCGCGACTTCGTCGAAACGGGCGGTGAGATGGCCGGGGTCAGCGGACCGCATCCCGAGCACCAACCCGTAGGCCGCGGCGATGCCGATGGCCGGCGCACCGCGGACCGCCAGCCGGCGGATGGCGTCGGCGACCTGCTCGGGCTCGGTGCAGTCGATCCAGGCTTCCTGCGCCGGCAGGAGAGTCTGTTCGAGGAGGCGCAGGTGGTCGTCCTCCCAGCGGATCGGAGTGAACACGTGGGCGTCCGCGATCGTATGGTTTGAGGGCTCTTGGCTCATGGCGGCGCTATCTTACCGTTCCGCCGATCGTTCTGATGATTGGCGCTGCTAGAATGCGCCTCGTGAAAGGCGACCCCAGGAATCTAGGCTTTGCGACCCGTGCGATCCACGCCGGGCAGTCGCCCGACCCGCGGACGGGTGCGGTTGCGGTCCCCATCTACCAGACCTCCACCTATGTGCAGAAGGGGCTCGGCGAGCCGGCGGAGTTCGAGTATGCGCGCGTGCAGAATCCGACCCGCACCGCGCTCGAAGAGAACGTCGCCGCGCTCGAAGGCGGCGTGTCCGGACACGCGCTGGCCTCCGGCATGGCCGCCATCTCGTGCCTGATGACCCTGCTCAGGACGGGCGACCACGCGGTGGTGTCGCGCAACGTCTATGGTGGCACCTACCGTTACTTCACCAGGATGCTGGAGCCGCTCGGTCTCTCCTTCTCCTGGGTGGACACGACCGACTTGGCGGCGGTCGAGGCGGCGATCACGCCGCAAACCCGCCTCGTCTTCCTGGAGACGCCGACCAACCCGGTGATGGACATCTGCGACATCGCCGCGATCGCCGCGATCGCCCACCGCCGCGGCGCCTGGGTGGCGGTCGACAACACCTTCCTCTCCCCTTACCTCCAGCGGCCGCTCGAGCTCGGCGCCGACTTCGTCGTGCATTCGACGACCAAATTCCTGAACGGGCACAGCGACTCGATCGGCGGCGTGCTGGTGTCGGCGCATCGCGAGCAGGGCGACTGGTTCGCCTTCGTCCAGAAGTCGGAGGGGGCGGTGCTCTCGCCGTTCGACTCGTTCCTGATCCTGCGCGGCATCAAGACGCTGCCGGTGCGCATGGACCGTCACGAGAGCAACGCGACGAAGGTGGTGGACTTCCTGGTCCGCCATCCAAAGGTGCGGAAGGTCCTCTATCCAGGGCTGCCCGATCACCCGGGGCACGAGATCCAGAAGCGGCAGGCTTCCGGGTTCGGCGCCATGATCACGATCGAGATGGGGAGCTACGCCAACGCCAAGGCGATGCTCGACCGCATGCGGGTGATGAGCTTCGCGGAGAGCCTGGGCGGCGTCGAAAGCCTGATCTCCCACCCGGCGTCGATGACCCACGCCTCGGTGCCCGCCGCACGGCGCGCGGCGCTCGGCCTGACGGATGGATTGGTTCGCTTGTCGGTGGGAATCGAGAACGTCGAGGACCTGCTGGCCGATCTCGATCAGGCGCTCGCCGTGGTGTGAGCGCTAGAAGTCCGCTTCGTCGGGGTCGGCGGCGTAGACCAGCTCTTCTTCGTCGTCCTCGTCGGAGACCGGCGTCGCCTTGTCCACGCTGCTCGCGATCCAGGCGAGGAAATTCGCCTCGCCGCGAGCCACCTGGAAGGAGAGGATCTCGGGCAGCTCGTAGCTGTGCAGCTCGCGGATGGTGGCGGTCACGCCGTCGAGCTCCCGGTCCAGCGTCTTGACGATGAGCATCAGCTCACCGTCCTTGCAGATCTTCCCTTTCCAGCGGTAGATCGAGCGGACTCCCGGCAGGATGTTGACGCAGGCGGCCTGACGGCGGGCGATGATCTCGCGGGCGATCAGGTTGGCCTGCTCCTCGGTTCCGACGGTCGTGACGACGACGATCGCGCGCATCGGAGTCAAGGTAGCGCAGCCGCTGCCGGAGGTCAATCGAAATCCCAGCCACGGAGGAACCGTGGGACTCACTTCCAGACCTCGGCGTCGAAATCGTAGGCGATGACCTTCACCTTGCCGGTGCGGCCGAAGACGCGCACCGCCATCAGCCTGGATTGACCGTCGGTCACGTAGAGCGATCCGGGGGTCGAGGTGCCCAGCGGACCGAACGAGGCGAGGTCCGACTGATTGAACCGGATCGGATCGTCCGCGAATCGCAGCCGCTTGCTCGGGTCGCTCGGATCGCGGGCGGTCAAGCCCGGCGGGAACCCGAAACGCATCTGCTTGCCGAGCTCCTCCAGGATCTGAGGAGGAGAGACCAGCGGGTCGGTTCCGGCCGTGATGTCGCGGTTGAGCACTCCATTGCCGTTGCCGTCCCGGTAGATGGCCCAGGTGTAGGTCCCGTCGGCGCGGAGCCGGAACTTCACCGCCACCTCGGTGCCGAGGCGGATCGCCGACGAGCGGGCGCTGCGCAGGCTCGCCGCGAGCTCGGCCGCCGCCAAGCGGAGGCGCAGACCCGCGGCGAAATGAGAGAGGGCGGGCAGGGTGAGCATCAGCAGCACTGCCAGGACGGCCAGTGAGACCACCAGCTCGGCGATTTGGAAACCTTGCTCTGACGTTCGCATGGCACACCTTCGGCCGGGGCATCGAGCGGGGCGGCTGGTGCCGCCCCGCTCGCGGCGCCGTTAGCCGGCGGGCTCCTTGGCGGCCTTGCTCTCTTTCGTCTTGCCGCCCTTCTTGTCTTTCGTCTTGCTGGATTTGACCTTTTCCTTGAGGCTGGACTCGCCGGAGACGGCGACGTAGGGCTTGATGAGCTGATACGTCTTCTCGCCGATCCCCTGCACCAGCATCAGGTCGTCGGTCGATTTGAACGGCCCGTTTTTCTTCCGGTAGTCGACGATCCGCTGCGCGACGCTCGGGCCGATGCGCGGCAGGAGAGAGAGCTGCGTCGTGTCGGCCGAGTTGATGTTGATGATCGAGCCCTTCTTCGCCTCTTTCGCCTCGGCGGCGGGCGCCGCTTGCGTGGGCATGGCGAAGGAGAGAAGAACGGCGCCCAGGGTGAGACCGAGGGCGAGGCGGCTGGCGAGGTTTCCGGTGCTGCGGCGAAGGCTTTTCATGTCTGAGTCCCTTTCCGGCGGTGCCGGGATGAAGGTTTTGGTGCGACGGTTCACGTTCACGCGGGCCTCTCGGCCCCTTTCCCCTGCTTTGCGGATGCGCTGTCGTCGGTCTGTCTCTGCCCACCTCCTCCGGGTTATGCCGGCCCTGGAGATCAAATCTCCTGCCATCCGGGCGGAGGTTGTGTAAACAACAGAAAGAAAATGGGTTATGCGGAAGTGTGTCGCGTCTCAGCGGCCTGCCGGGCGCAAGCGTTCGAGCGGCCGGACCGGGCGCCCGGGGAGCAAATCCAAGGGGGATGCCGGTTTCCGGTCTGTCAAGCGTTCGAGCGGGGCGCTCGAATTCTTGCGCCGTAGGGGTCTACGGGTAGCCTTGGGGGCACCTTTCGAGTAGATTAGGCGGCCATGCAACGTTCGGTCGCCCGCGAGTATCTGGAAGCGCTGATCATCGCGGCGATCTTCCTGCGTTTCACCAACACCTGGGTCCTCCAGACCTTCTTCATCCCCAGCGGCTCGATGGAGAACACCCTGCTCATTGGTGATCACCTGTTCGTCAACCGCTTCATCTATGGACCGGCGGCGACCCCTGTCGAGCGGCGTCTCCTTCCCCTGCGCGACCCGCAACGGGGTGACATCGTCATCTTCCGCAAACCGGACGAGCCGACCCTGGACCTGGTGAAGCGCTGTATGGCGATCCCGGGAGACACCATCCGGGAGATCGACAAGCATCTCGTCATCAACGGCAAGCCGGTGGACGACTCGGCGTACGCGATCCACATCGACCCGGCCGTCTACAGTGAGCTCTCCCTGAACGACCAGGGCCGGCGGCGCGACAACTTCGGCCCCCGGGAGATCCCACCGGGCCACTACTTCTGCATGGGCGACAACCGCGACAACTCGAACGACTCCCGCTATTGGGGAACGCTGCCCCGGCACCTGGTCAAAGGGCGGTCGCTCTTCATCTACTGGTCGAACGGCGGCGAGACCTCGGACGGCCAGTGGCGGGGGACCGGCGACGAGGTCAGACAGCTCGCGAAGACGGCGGCGGGCTTCTTCTCCAACACCCGCTGGTCGCGGACCTTCCGGTTGATCCGCTGAGCCCGGGCACCCCGACTGCCATGGACAGCGAAAAGTCGATCTTCCGGGAGTACCTGGAGGCGCTCCTCATCGCGATCATCTTCGCGACCTTCGCCCGCACCTATGTGGTGCAGGCGTTCAAGATCCCTTCGGGGTCGATGGAGAAGAACCTCCTCATCGGCGACCACATCCTGGTCAACAAATTCATCTACGGGCCCACGGCTTTCGGCATCGAGCGGGCGCTGCTGCCAGTGCGCGACGTGCGGCACGGTGACATCGTGGTGTTCAAGTGGCCGACCGATCCGACGCGCGACTTCATCAAGCGCTGCATGGGCCTGCCCGGCGACACCATCCGCAGCGCCGACAAGGTGATCTTCCTCAACGGCAAGCAGGTGCACGACGAAGGGTTCACCTACCACTCCGACCCCGAGATCGTCGGCCGCCGCGACTTCTACCGGCAGGACCGCGACCGGGACACCTTCGGTCCGCAGGTGGTGCCGGCCGGCCGCTACTTCTGCATGGGGGACAACCGGGACAACTCGAACGACTCCCGGTTCTGGGGTCCTGTGCCGCGGGCCAATCTCAAGGGCCGCGCGTTCATGATCTACTGGTCGTTCGACAACGAGGAGGCGGAGCCGATCGAATGGCCGGGCGCGCGCGGCAAGCTGCGCGAGCTCAGCCACGTGGCTCTCAACTTCTTCACTCGAACGCGGTGGGAGCGAACTTTCCACGTCGTGCGCTAAACTAGGCGGAGCTTTTCCAAGGAGGGAGCCATGCGAAGGAAGACCGCCGAGCGAGGCGAGGGCAATCTGGGCTGCATCTTTTGGGTTCTCCTGGCGGCTGTCGGTCTACTGATCGCCTGGAAGGCGATCCCCGTCAAGATGAGCAGCTCGGAGCTCTACGACTACCTGGACGAGATGGCTCGCTTCTCGGCGGGCAAGGAAGCGCCGGAGGAGATCAAGAAGAAGATCCTGGCGAAGGCGCATGAGCTCCGCCTGCCTCTCGACAAGGATCACTGCACGGTCGAGCGGACCGGAGACAACATCCGCATCTCCGTCGACTACACCGTGCCGGTGGAGTTCCCCGGCTACACGTACAATTGGCACTTCCACAACGAGCTCGACCGCCCGATCTTCATTGTCTGACGCGCCTTCCAGCTCCGCCGGCTCCGCCTCCTCCGCGGGACCGGCGCCCCCGCGGCGGGGTCGGCCCGGCTGGGTGGACATCCTCGCGGCCGGATTCGCCCCCGGCGCGCTCCTCGGCACCCAGATCGCCGGCCTGATCTTCTTCGTCAATCCGGGCCTGCCGTTCGCGCCCGGACCGGTGGCGCGCGGCATCGCCGTCTATGCCGCTCTCCTCGGCACGGCGAGCCTCGTTCTCCACCTTCCTTTGACCTTCGGGCACCCGCGGCGCGCCCGGCGCTGGCTGCCGTGGGCGCTGACCCTGACTTTGGCCGGCGCCGCTCTGCTCGACTGGACCCATGCCTCGCGCTTCGCCTACTACCTGCCCCCCGGGATCAACGACCGGCTGATCCGCACTGCCCTCTGGCTCACCCTGGGCATGCTGATAGCCTTCTACACGGCGCTGCTGCACACCCTCCATCGCAGGCGCTATGGGTGGCGCAGCCGCTACGGCTTCGTGCTGCTGGCGGTGCTGTCGGTCGTCGCCATGCTGGAACGGCGCGACGCCTTCCGCCCGCACCGTGGGCCAGCCCCGCGGCCGGCCGCGGTGGAGGCCGGGCAACGTCCACGGCTGCTGGTGATCGGCATCGACACCGCCACTTTCGACGCGTTACTTCCTCTCGCGAGCCAGGGACGGCTGCCCTTTCTCGCCTCCCTGCTGCAAAAGGGCGCCTATGGACGCCTCGAATCCATCGCGCCCCCACAGCGCGACGCCCTGTGGATCTCCCTCGCCACCGGTAAATACCCGTACAAGCACGGCGTCACCGGTGGACGGATCTACCCCGCTGACTGGATCGCGCCGGGTGCGGAGCTGCGTATTCTGCCCGAGGGGATCGCTTTCGGACAGTGGGGCGTGCTCGGACGCCACCCAAGCACGCCGCGGATCTACCCGCGGACGGCATTGCCGCTGTGGGAAATCCTCCCACGGCTGGGCGTCCCCTTGGGCGTCGTCGGTTGGCCGGCATCCGGCACGGCCACGGACACCTCGTTTTCTCTCTCCGACCGCTTCTTCTTCGGCGAGGCGGAGCCCGGCAGCACCCGGCCTCCCGACCTTGCCGAGCGGGCGCGGCTGTTGCGCGTCGAGCCCAAGGAGATCGACCGCAGCCTGCGCTCCCGCTTCGGCTCCGGCACAGCGGCTCCGCCGGCCGCGCTGCTCAACGCGCTGGCCACCGACCTCTGGCGGCAATCGGTGTTCTTCTCGCAGCTCGAGCAGCACCCGGAGACCGGAGCCCGGCTCCTGGTGCTGTCCGGGCTGCGCGAGGAGTCCCTGCGTGATTTTGGCGCTTTTTCAGCCTTCCAGTTCGACGGCGCGCGCGATCCCGCCAGCCAGGCGGCCGCCGGACGGCTGGGCGGATACTACGAGGTGCTCGACGATCTCCTGGCCGCGGTCTGGAAGCACGGGGAGGGGCCGCGTGTCCTCGCGGTGGTCTCGGCCTGTGGCGTCGCCCGGGAGGGCACGCAGGGAACCCTTCTCGGCGCGCCGGACGGCGTTCTCCTCCTCTACGGCGAGGGAATCCGGCCGGGA
>DATARD010000355.1:0-52474 GCA_036264355.1 Thermoanaerobaculia bacterium | reverse complement strand
GGGCCGGCGGCGCAACGTCCGGGGGAAGCGTAAACAGCAGGACATAATCTTCGCCGCCTCCCAGCGCGAGCTCCAGGGGATCGGCAGCGAGCGTTCCGCACAGGCGGTGAAACCGATCGGCGAACGGCAGATCCTCTGCTTCGATCACCGCGCCGGCACCGCTTTCGCGACAGAGGCGATGAAGATCGCGCGCCACGCCGTCTGAAACATCCAGGGCGGCGCCTTCGCGCTGGCGGCCGAGCCAGCGGCCGAGCTCGAGCTGTGCCGCGGGCAGGAGATGACGGCGCACGGCCCGCCGTGCCGGAGCGTGCAGCGCGGCGGGGAGACCGGGCGGAAGAGCGATCGATCGCGTGCCGTGGAGACGCGCGCCGCGTGCGATCAGCAAACCTCCGGCGGCTGATTCTCCCACCGTTCCGCCCAACCACAGATCATGGCCCGGCGCGGCTCCGGAACGGAGCAGCCACCTCCCCTCCGGTGGCTTCGTTCCCAGTAACGTGAGCGTGGCAACGGTGTGCGGGCTGGCAGCGAGATCGCCGCCGGCGAGATGCAGCGCGGCGCTGCGGCAAGCCGCCAGCAGGGCGCGGAAGAACCTCCGGTGATCGAATCCCGGAGCCGCCGACAGGGCGAGGAATGCATAGGCGGGGAGCGCTCCCATGGCCGCCAGATCAGAAAGATTGACGGCGAGCAGGCGCCGCGCGAGCAGCGACGGATCGAGGTCGGGCGTGAAATGCGCGCCGGCAATCTGACTGTCGACGGTGACCGCAAACGGACCGCCGGCCGGTAAAACCGCGGCGTCATCACCGATCAGGGACGTGCCGGCGTGGGTGCGCAGCCAGCCGACGAGCTGGTCTTCGCTGATCATCGGCTGATCCTCGACATCATCGGAACGATGGATCAGGCCGGCGTGGCCTGCGGGTGATGCTCGGCCAGAGGAGCGTCCGGCGTCTCCGGTTTCGCTTCGGTCGGTGTGGCGGGGCGGTCGAGCAGGGCGACGCGCAGCACGTCGTCCATGTGCTCGACGAAATGGAAGGTCAGCCCCTTGGTGAGCGCTTCCGGGATCTCGGTGAGATCGCGCCGGTTGAGCTTCGGCACGATCACCGTGTGAATGCCGGCGATGCGGGCGGCGAGCACCTTTTCTTTCAGGCCGCCGATCGGCAGCACCTCGCCGCGCAGCGTGATCTCACCGGTCATCGCGACCCGTCGGTTGACCGGGCGTTGGGTGAGGACCGAAAGGATCGCCGTGCCGATGGTGATGCCGGCGGAGGGGCCGTCTTTCGGAATCGATCCTGCCGGCACGTGAACGTGGATGTCGTGTTTGGCGAAGAAGTCGTCGGCGGTGGAGTGCGCGCCGGAAAAGGCACGGGCATAGGAGAGCGCGGCCTGCGCCGATTCTTTCATCACCTCGCCGAGCGAGCCGGTGAGCAGGAGCTGTCCTTTGCCCGGCACGGCCACCACTTCGATGAACAGAAGGTCGCCGCCCACCGCCGTCCAGGCGAGGCCGGTCGCAACGCCGACCCGGTCGCGCCCCAGCAGCTCTTCGGCGAAATGCTTGCGCACACCGAGGAGGGTCTCCACCATGGCGGCGTCGATCACCACCCGCTCGGCGCCGCCGCGGGCCACTTTCACCGCCACCTTGCGGCAGACGGCGGCGATTTCGCGTTCGAGATTGCGCAGCCCTGCTTCTCTCGTATATCCGGCGATGATCGCCCGGATCCCCTCTTCCGTCAGCTCGATGTTGTCCTCGCCGATGCCGTTTTCCCGCGTCTGCTTGGGGATCAGGTGCTGCCGCGCGATGTGCAGCTTCTCCTCCTCGGTGTAGCCGGAGAGGCGGATCACTTCCATCCGGTCGAGGAAGGCCGGCTGGATCGGCTCCAGCATGTTGGCGGTGGCGATGAACATGACGCGCGACAGATCGTAGGAGACGCCGAGGTAGTGATCGACGAAGCTGAAGTTCTGCTCCGGATCGAGGACCTCGAGCAGGGCCGACGACGGATCGCCGCGGAAATCGGCGCCGATCTTGTCGATCTCGTCGAGCACGAAAACCGGATTGCTCGTCCCCGCTTGGCGGATGCCCTGGATGATCCGTCCCGGCAGCGCGCCGACGTAGGTGCGGCGGTGGCCGCGGATCTCCGCCTCGTCGCGCACGCCGCCGAGCGAAATGCGCACGAACTTGCGCCCCAGGGAGCGGGCGATCGATCGTCCGAGCGAGGTCTTGCCGACGCCCGGCGGGCCGACGAAACAGAGGATCGGACCGCGGGTGTCCGCCTTGAGCTTGCGCACCGCCAGGTATTCGAGGATGCGCTCCTTGATCTTCTCGAGATCGTAATGATCCTCGTCGAGCACCTGTTGCGCGTGATCGAGGTTCAGATCGTCTTCGGACAGCGTCTCCCAGGGGAGCGCCGTCAACCAGTCGAGATAGGTGCGGATGATCTGTGTCTCGGCGCTCTCCGGATGGCTGCGCTCGAGGCGGCGGATCTGGCGTTCGAGCTCCTCGCGGGCCTCGTCGGGAACCTTTTTGTCCTCGGCCAGCCGGCGGTAGGTGGCGATCTCTTCGGTGAGCTCCTCGCCCTCGCCGAGCTCGGTCTGGATCGCTTTGAGCTGCTGGCGGAGAAAATACTCCCGCTGGCTCTTGTCCATCTCGCCGCGCGCCTGCGACGAGATCTCCTGCTGCATGGTGAGCACCTGGATCTCGCGCGCGATCTGCTCGCTCACCTTGTGCAGGCGCTCGATCGGATCGATCGTCTCCAGGATGCCCTGCGCTTCGACCGGCTTGAGGTCGAGATTGCTCGCCGCGAGATCGCCCAGGCGGCCGGGATCTTCCAGGTTGGCCGCGATCACCATCACCTCGGGAGAGATCGCCTTGCCCAGCGAGACGGCGCGGTCGAGGCTCTCCTTGATGCTGCGCAACAGGGCTTCGATCTCCAGCGGCTCGGCCTCGGGGCTCGGCTCGTCGACGCGCTCGATCTTGGCTTGCAGATAGGGCTCGGTCTGGCTGATGTGATGGATGCGGGCGCGCGCGAGACCTTGCACCAGGATGCGGATGCGGCCGTCGGGGAGCTTCAGCATGCGCATGATCACCGCCGCGGTGCCGAGCGAGTACAGATCGCCCTCGCCGGGGTTGTCGAGCGCCGGATCCTTCTGCGCCACGAGCATGATCACCCGGCTTTCGGCCAGGGCGCGGTCCACCGCGAGGACGCTCTTGTCGCGCCCTACCGACAGCGGCAGGATGATGTAGGGGAAGACGACCGTGTCTTTGAGCGGCAGGACGGGCAGGACGTCGGGGATCTTGATCGCCTCGTCTTGAGCTTCACCGGGCGCTTTGGTCATTCCAGCTCTCCCTCACGGGTGCTTTCCGGCTCTTCGATCGCGAGCACGCGAGCCTCTTGCCGTTTGTCCTCGATTTTGGGGAATTCGATGGTCAGCAGCCCATTGACCAGCTTCGCGGTTCCCTTGTGGGTGTTGACAGCGGAGAAAAGCTGGATGTCCCGGCTGAACCGGCCGTGGCCGCGTTCCATGCAGTGGAATTTGATGTGCCGCGTCCCCGGCAACGGCGTCGACTTGACGCCCGACAGGGTGATCTGCTTGCCGCGCACCTCCAGCGTCAGGTCGGCCGCCGCGAAGCCGGGCACCTCGGCGAGGATCATCACCGAGCCGGGCGTCTCGACCACGTCCACCGGCGGCTGCCACTCGCTCATCGGCAGGTTGTTGGTGCCGAGTTGCATCACCTCCTGGAAGAGGCGGTCGAGCTCAGCCTGGAAGCGGGAGACGAAGAACAGGGAGGCGTAGCGGGCACCCATCGATGTCAGGCCTCTTTCTCCGGCGGGAGCAACGGGGTCACGACGTCCATGAACGAGCCGACGTCCTCGAAGCGGCGATACACGGAAGCGAACCGGACGTAGGCCACCGGATCGAGCACGCGCAGCCGTTCCATCACGAAGCCGCCGATGTGCTGGGTCGAGATTTCGCGGTCCTCGCGGTCGTGCATCATCACTTCGGCTTCGTCGACGATGCTCTCCAGGGCCTTGGCCGGCACCGGTCTCTTCTCGCACGCCTTGTAGAGGCCGCCGAGGAGCTTCTTGCGGCTGAACTCCTCGCGCGAGCCGTCGCGCTTGATGACCATGTAGGGGATGTCCTCGATCTGCTCGTAGGACGTGAAGCGCCGGCCGCAGCTCAGGCATTCGCGGCGGCGGCGGATCATGCCGCCGTCGCGGCTCTCCCGTGAATCCACGACGCGGTCACGGTTCTCGGAGCAGAAGGGACACCTCATTTCAGGTCGGCTCCCTCACCGGCCAGCCAAGCCTGGGCTCTCCGGTTATTCTTTTGCATTCAAGGCGATGTTGAGGTGCAGGAGAAGCTTCTCGAGGCTGCCGGCATCCTTGATCTCGACCTGCAAATCGCGGACCGCGTCGACGACCTGATGCTGATCGTCCTCCACCTGGAAGCTGACGAGGAAACGGCGGGCGCGCTGGAAGTCCGCCCGCTTCAGGGTCATCTCGATGTTGCGTGACAGCTCGCCGCGGCCATTGGCTCCGGCACCTCCGGCACTTCCGGCACTTCCGGCAACGCCGGCCGCAGGGAGAGCCGGCTGCGGGTGAGCGGCGGTGACCGGCCGGGGCTGCGCGCTCGGACCTCCCTGGGCCTGCTTGCGCAGCTTCTCGAGCTCGCCCAGCACGTCCATGGAGCCCTTCTTGGGGGGCGCCTTGGCGGACGGCGGCGGGGGCGGCGGCGCGGCGGCCGGCCGGGGCGGCGGTGCGGGAGACGGCTGTGGAGCCGGCGCCGCGGTCTGCGGCGGTGGTTGGAGCGGCCGTGGCGCGGGCGCCGGCGGAGCCACGGGCCGCGGGGGCAGCGGCGGCTGCACTGTCTGCGCGGCTGCCGGTGCGGTGGCCGGGCGGGGCGGTGCGGGCGCCGGCGGCACGACCTGCGGGTGTGCCTGCGACACCGGCCGCGGCAGCATCGGTGCGGCGCCGGGGGGCGGCAGCGGCCTGGGCGGTGCCGCCGGCCGCGGCGCGGCTGTCGTCGTGTCCGAGCCGCGGGCGAGGCGCTTCTTGAGCGACAGAAGGGTGACCTTGGAGATCTCCTTGAGCGTCTCGAAGACGCCCATGCCGGTCACCGCCGAGGACTCGACGCACGACCAGTTGTTGCGATTGAGCGCGCGGTTCATCTCCTCGACCGAGAACGTGTCGGGCAGGTCCCGCTTGTTGTACTGGAGGACCAGCGGCAGGGTCTCGACCGACAGCCCCATCTCCGCCAGGTTCTCCTCCAGGTTGTGGAACGACTCCTGGTTGGCCTGCAGCATGGCGCGCTGCGAGTCCGCCACGAACACCACGCCGTCGACCCCCTTGAGCACCAGCTTGCGGGTGGTGTTGTAGAACACCTGGCCGGGGACGGTATAGAGCTGGATGCGGGTGTTGAAGCCGGCGATCGTCCCCACGTCGATCGGGAGGAGGTCGAAGAAGAGGGTGCGGTCCGTCTCCGTCTCCAGCGACACCATCTCGCCGCGCGATTCCCCGGCCGTGTGCTGGTAGATGTAGTGCAGGTTGGTCGTCTTGCCGCAGAGACCCGGGCCGTAGTACACGACCTTGGCGGCCATCTGCATCGTGCTGTAGTTGAAGAAGACCATAGTTTTAGACGCGGTCAGGGACGGGACCACGGAGCATAGCACCCACCCCGGAGGGGGTCAACGCGCAGGCAGATCGGCTCGCCACACCTTCCGGAAGCAGAACCACTGGTGCGGCCGGTGGGTGATGGCGGCTTGCAACTCGGCGGCGAAGGCGCGGGCGGCGGCTTCGAGGTCGGCGGTGCGGTCGGCGGTCTGGGCGACGCGGATGGGAGGACGGATGGCGCAGCGGTAGCGCAGACGGCCTTCGCGGAAGACGAAGATGGGGAGGATCGGCACGCCCGCCGCCCGGGCGAGGATCGCCGGACCGATGGGCAGCGGGAAGGGGCGGCCGAAGAGGGTGACCTCCGCTTTGCGGCCGCCGGCCCGCGGACGATCTCCCTGCAGCGCCACGATGTCTCCCTGGCGCAGGGCGTCGAGGAGCCGCATGCCGAGCTGCGGGTCCTCGGCGAAGTGGGTGGTGTAGAGGGCGCCCGCGGCGTTCTGGATCAGCCCTGAGATGAACTCCTGCGCCCGCGGATCGGTCTCCGCCTCGCGCACCACGTGCACGTGGCGCGCATCCCGGGTTGCCGGCATCATCGAGCCGACCTCCCAGGCGCCGATGTGCGCCGTGACCATCATGAATCCTTCGCCGCTGTGGTGCAGCTCCTCCCAGGTGTCGAGCCCGTCGGCGCTGACGTCGAAGCGGCGGTCCGTGCTCAGGCGCTCATAGCGCTCCGAGAGGCACCAGGCGAAGGTCCGCAGGGTGCGCCAGATCCGCCGCTGGCGCTCCCACCAGCCGCACGGCCCGAGCACCGGCACGAGGTTGTCCGCCACCGCGGCCCGGATGTTGCGCAGGGCGACGAAGAAGAAGCTGGTGAAGACGAGGAGCGTCAGGCGGAGACCCCACTGCGGCAGGACGCGCACGCCGAAACGGTGGAAGCGGAACCAGAAGACTCCGGTGACGTAGAACGGCCCGAGGAGGCGGCGGGCCCAGCCCGCCTCCGGCGCGTGGGGTGGAGCGGAGGGCGCGGTGTCGCGCGGCGCTACGGCTTCCATGGACTCGTCTCAGGCCGCCGGAGACGGCGACGGCGGCGGTGGCGGCTCGGAGGTTTCCGGTACCTTCTGTCCTATTGTACGCCGCCGCAGGAGCGACTCCAACGCCGGCAGCACGACGAACGTAGCGAGCAGACAAGCCGAGACTCCCACCGCGACCATGGTTCCCGCGCTCTGCAATCCCGGTACCTGCGAGCCGCCGAGGCTGCCGAACCCGACGCCGGTGGTGAGGGTGATCAGCAGCATGGCGAGCCCGGATTCGAGGACCGTGCCGTGGATCCCCTCTTCGGGGCGCATCCGGCCGCCGTGCACCGCGTGCACTCCGAGATCGATGCCGGTGCCGAAGAGGACCGGCAGGGTCGAGATGGCCAGCAGGTCGATTCGCCCGCCGAACATCCCCCACAATCCGAAGGTCCAGATGCAGCCGAGGGTCAGCGGGATGAACGAGAGGATCGAGTCGCCGAGGTGCCACTTCACGGTCACCACCACCACCAGCGCGACGAGCAGGAAGGCGAGCAGGCTGGAGCGTTGCAGGTCCTGCAGCGCCAGTCCGCGCAGTTCGCCGCCCACCCGCGGCACCGACGCGAGCGCGATGTCCGGCGCGATCTTCTTGAGCTCCAGCGCCAGCGCCTCGGGCGTCACCGGTGCCTTGCCCAGGGGTACCCGCACGTGCACCGCCACCGCCGGAGCGTTCGGTCCGTTCGTGCGCACCAGCTCGGACATCCAGCGCGGCCACTCCGCCGGCGCCGGCGCGCCGGGGTCCTCGCCGCGGCCGAGCGCGCGCATGGTCGCCAGGGCGGGCGCGAACGACGCGGCGTTGAAGCCGGCTGCCGTCATCTCGCGCGCGAAGTCGTCCGCCGCCCGTGCGAGCGGCACGCCGCGCAGCTCGGCCAGCCGGCGGTCGCGCCGCGCGCCGAGCACCAGCCAGTCCGACGGCGTGGTGATCTGCGCTCCGGCTCCCATCCGCGCGGTGAGCAGCGGCTTCACCCGCGCCGCCTGGTCGAGCGCCTGGCCGAGGTCGCGTCCGCGGGTCACCACGGTGAAGGTGTCGAGGCCGAGCGCGAACTTCTTCACCAGCAGGGTCTCCGCCCGCGCCGAGGGTGCGTCGTCCGGCCGCAGCGAGCGCAGGTCGGTCGACAGGTCGAGGCGGAAGAGGCCCACCACCGACACCGCGGTGAGCAGGGCGACGCCCACCAGCACGGTCACCGGCCGCCGCGCCGAGAAGTCCACGGTGCCGCGCAGGAGCGGGAATCCGAAGCGCTGCCACAGCTTGGGCGGCGCGCTCACCTGCACCCGCTTGGGGAAGATCATCAGCAGCGCGGCGCCCATCGTCATGCTGGTGACCAGGGTGACCAGCACGCCGACGGTGAGCACCTGGCCCATCTCGCGCAGCGGCCGGAAGTGCGCCAGGCAGAGGGCGCCCAGGCCCGCCGCGGTGGTGAGCGCCGAGGAGAAGATGCCCGGTCCCGGATCGCGGAAGCTCTCGATCAGCGCGTCGCCCGGCTCCCACCCTTCTACCCGGAGCTGACGGTAGCGCGCGCCGCCGTGGATGCCGTATTCGACGCCGACGCCCACCAGCGCGGCGGTGAAACCGATCCCCACCACCGAGATGCTGCCCAGCCAGAGAGCCGCCGCCGCCACCGTCCACACCATGCCGACGAGCACGGCGAGCAGGATGGTGACCGGGATGAACGCGCCGCCGAAACCGAGCAGCAGGAGGATGGCGACGCCCAGCGCCGAGCTGGTCGCCGTTGCGGTGAGGTCGTGGCGCAGCGCGGACTCGTCCTGCGCGGCGTAGAGCGGTCCGCCGACGGCCTGGAAATCGAGCGGCACCTCCGAGCCGTCGCGGGCCACCTTGTACGCCTTGCGCAGCTCGGCGAGGAGCACCCGGCCGGCCGCCGGATCCATCTCCGCCCGGGCCGGCGTGACGATCACCAGCGCCGCGTCCCCCTGCGGCGAGACGAACGAGCCGGTCAGCGGATCGAGCGGCATGGACGCGGAAGCGCTGCCGATCAATCCTTCCGACAGGCCGAGCGGATCGGCCAGGAAGAGCGGCGCCGCGGCCTTGCCGGCCGGGCTGCGCAGCGTCTGGCGCATGAACGCCACGCGCGCCTTGACCGCCTCGGGAGTCAGGCGCGGCTCGAGCTGCGCCCGCCAGTCGTCGCCGAGCAGCAGCGGCATGCGGGGCGCCACGTACTTGAAGAAGAAGCGCTCGTCTTCCTCGGTGAGGCCCGAGCGCGCTTCCGCGACGTCGGGATTCCTGGCCATCTCCCGCGCCAGTGTCTCCGCCGCCTGGGTCAGCGGCCCGGGATCCGCCAGCTTGTGCCCCGGCGACTGCACCAGCACGAACACCTTCTCGAAGCCGCCGAACGTGCGCAGGAAGATCCGGTAGTCCTCCGCCCCCGGCGAGCGCTCCGGCAGCAGGGACGTGATGTCCGTGTCCACCCGGAAATGGGAAGCGGGGTAGAGCGAAGCAAGGGTCAGCACCACGGTGATCAGCAAGACCAGACGCGGCCAGCGGACAATGGGTTCGGCAAGTCGTCGCGAGATTTTCATGGAGGGCGAAACGGGAACGGCCGCTGCGCTCAGCGAGGCTGCATCTCAGCTTTCGCTGCCGCGATCAGACGATTGTCGAACGAGGAGAACTGGACGGGTTCGCCAAGATTTGCGTTGGCCAGATAGAGGAACGAGGCGAGATGGAGGCTGTCAAATAGAGAGGCCTCGTCGGCAAGACGCTCGACATCAGCCGAGCCGTTCTCCTCAACATAGAGTTTGACGAGGCTACTGGAGTCGAGATAGAGGATCAACGGCGGTCTTCCAGGACAGCCTCCGAGGCGCTGATGCCGCGCGCCTTGGGTCTCGGTCGGGAGCCGCGGGGCTTGCCGCCGCTCCAATGCGCGACGCCGGACTCGACAAGGTCCCAAGCCCGCGCCACTGCCTCGCCCTCTTCGACCGGGATCAACAGCGCGACGGACTGCCCGTCCTCCGTGATAAGGATGCGCTCGCCTTGGCGCGCTCGCTTCAGGAAATCATCCAGGCGACCCTTCAGGGTTTCGATGCCTACTTCCGTCATGGTGCCTATCAGTCTATCGAGGCTGCCGGGGCGTGTCCAGACGACGCAGTCTTCCGCTTTTGAACCCGCAGCATCCCCTCAGGGACTGACCGAGCAACCGAGAGCGGTCCCAACCCGCACGGCCCTCTTTCCCTGACAAGAGGGAGGGCCGGCCCACTTCTTGCTTCAAAATTCAGGGCGAAAGGAGACCCATCGCTATGGTCAAGGTTGCACTGTGGGTTCGTCTGGAAGCGAAGCCGGGCAAAGAGGCGGAGGTGGAGAGTTTCCTCAAGGGCGGCCTGGCGATCGTCCAGGAAGAGCCTGCCACGACCGCCTGGTTCGCCGTCCGCCTGAATCCCTCCACCTTCGGCATCTTCGACGCCTTCCCGGACGACGCCGGCCGGCAGGCTCACCTGTCCGGCCGGGTCGCCGCGGCGCTGATGGCGAAGGCTCCGGAGCTCCTCGCCCAGCCGCCGTCGATCGAGAAGATCGACGTCCTCGCGGCCAAGCTGCCCGGATAGGTCAATCGCTCAGATCACCCGCGCGACCGCCGGAATCCGCCGTACCGCAGCCGTCGTGCCCCAGCTCAGCGCCAACGCGCCGAGCGTCACGATGGCTGCTTTCAGGAAGCCGGACAGGCCGGCCGGCAGGAGCGCGTACTGCAGCCAGCTCACGAAGGCGTAGTGGACGATGTAGATCCCGAACGCGTTCTCACGGAGGCTGTCGAGCAGCCTCGTGCGCCGGGCGAAACGGCCGAAGAGCGCCAGGAAGGCGAATCCGGAGGCGGCACAGGACAGCACGAAGCCGAGATCCCCCGCGATCTCCAGGTTGCGCGGCACCGGCGGATGGGCAGCCGCGGAAAGCGCCGCGATGATGACCGCGAGCGCCGCGCCGTAGATGACGACGGACGCCACCGACCAGCGCGGCCAGCGCCGCGCCAGCTTGCCGTCCGGCGCGAGCAGGCCGCGCTCCAGGCCGAAGGCGCCGACTCCGGCGCCGGCCAGGAAGTAGACCAGGTAGTGGAGCACCCGGCTGGTCTGCACGAAGAACGGCCCGAACGTCGCCCAGGCGAACGGGTTGAAGACGATCTCCATGGGGATGTAAGCCGCCGCCGACACGGCGGCCAGCAGCAGGAAGAAGCGGGCCGGCCGCTCGCGCGCTCCCGCGGTCAACCGGCCGATCCGCTCGCCCCAGCGCGGCGCCAGCAGGAACAGCCCGGCCGCGACCGCGTCGAACGCCAGCAGCACCCAGAGGAACCAGGCCGGTCCGGCCGGCCAGTTGCCCAGCGCCAGCCACTGCCGCCGGAACCCCGCGAAGCCCAACCCACCCGTCTGTAGATAGGCCGGATAGTAGGCGAGCGGCGCGATCACCAGCGCCGCGAAGACGAACGGCAGCCCGAGCCGCCGCGCGCGGTCGCGCAGAAACGTCCCGGCCCCCTTGCGCTGGAGGCTGCTCCACACGAACAGGCCGGAGAGGAAGAACATCAACGCCATGAAGAACATGTCGTTGAACGACGTGAGCAGGCCGCCCGCCCCCCAGCGGTGGGAGTCGACCACCGGGAACGCGCCCCAGAAACGCGGCTGGGCGGTGAGAGAGGCCGGCGGCGGCGGCGCGAACGGGTTGTAGGCGAGAAGCGCATGGTGCGCCACCACCAGCACGGTGATGACGGCCCGCAGGGTGCCGATGGCAACGCTGGTCGAAGAGTCCGCGGTGGGTGACAAAGCCTCCGGGGCCGCGGTCCGCAGGGGAGCGGCGGTAGTCGGAGGAGCTTCAAAAGTCAGAGTCTGGCTCATGATCAGTTCCTTTCGTGGTCCTGATCTCCAGCATGGTCCCGGCCTGGCGCGTCACGGAAGCGGATTTTGACCAACCGGCCTTGCGGAGTGACGAACGGGCTGGCAACGCCTTGAGCGGCGCCATTCTTCGTCATCAGCAGCGGACTTTGTCCTGAGCGGCTCGATTCCCCTTCATCATGAGCCGAAGACGGCGTGGGAAGGTCCATTGCGGATTGGCAGAAGCCCATCGCGACTTGACCAGGCCCATTCTGGAGGATCAGAAGGGCCGGTCGGTCTGATCAGGAGGATTTCTGGAGCGTCAGACGCGGAGGCGGCCTGGCCGGCGCCATTCCGTCTTGACCAGGGCGATTCCAGACCGCCGGACGCTTCGGACGGCCTGAGCAGGTCGATTCCGGAGCATCACAGGACGATTCCGTGCCGGCAGAAGCCGGGGCATCCCGGAATGAGCCTGGGCAAAGCGCCCGCGCTCCATTCCAAGCCGGCCGAAGCCTGGGCAAGACAGAATGGCGTTCTCCGACAACAGAATCCAACAGGCAGGAGAAACCTCGCCCTCTGCCAGCCCGTGTTTTGAGTCAACCACCTGCCGGAGGTGTATTCCGGCCCAGAACGGGCGAGCGCGGAGGAAAACCGTGCTCTGCCCGTCCGGATGGTTCCCGCGCAACAGGGCGCCGCGCTCCGTGAACCGGAGCGCCGTGATCGTACTGTAGCGTACCGTTGAACAAGACGCCTCGGCGCCATTTCCTCTCACCACGTCCGCGTGACCTTGGTGAGACCCGGCGGCGCTTCCGGATCGCGATCCATGGCGCAGGCGAGGTGGTAGCAGAAGAGCTGGGCCGGCACGATGCTCACCAGCGGGCTGAGCCACTCGGGCAATCCGGCGGGCAAGCGGATCGGAGTGCGGGCCAACGCCAGCGCGCTCTCCTGATCCGAAATGGCGACCAGCTCGACGCCGCGCTCCTCGACCAGCGGCGTGAGCAGCGCCATGACGTCCGCGAACACCGCGCCACCCGGAACCACCGCGAGAATGGGAAAGCCCCGCGTCACGATGGCGACCGGACCGTGCCGGAAGTCGGCGGAGGAGTACGGTTCGGCCACCACGCTGGTGAGCTCCTTGAGCTTCAGAGACCACTCCGCGGCCGTCGCCTGGTTGAGACCGCGGCCGAGCACCACGCACTGCGTCATATACCGGTACCGCTCTGCCGCCTGCTCGATCGCGCCGTCGAGACGGAGCGCTTCCGCCACCCATTCCGGCACCCGCCCGATCGCCTCGGCGTCTTTCTCCATCAACGCCACCGACAGGAGAGCGATCGAGAGGAGCTGGCTCGTATAGGTCTTGGTGGCGGCGACCGCCCGCTCGGGACCCGCGCAGGTATCGAGGACCATCTCCGCCGCGGCCGCCAGGGGAGACGACAGCTCGTTGGTGATCGCCAGGGTCAGCGCGCCCTGCCGGCGCCCGTCGGCCACCACGCTGACGATGTCCGGCGACTGCCCCGACTGCGAGATCCCCACCACGAGCACCCCCGCAAGCCGCGGCGGCGTCTGATAGAGCGTGTACAGCGACGGAGCCGCCAGGGCGACCGGCAGCCCGTTGCGCGAGCCCCACAGATACTTGGCATAGAGGGCCGCGTGATCGGAGGTGCCGCGGGCGGCGATCAGGACCCAGTGGACGCCCCGGCTGCGGATGGCGCGGGCGATCTCGCGCGCCGGCTCCATCTGCGTCCGCAGCAGCCGGTCGAGAACGGCGGGCTGCTCGAGGATCTCCGCTTTGAGGCTCATGGGTTCCGTTCCCACATCAGCTCCGCCGTCACCGGCAGATGGTCCGAGCTTCCGATCGGCCAGGCGTGCGAGCTCCGGACGTCCCAGCCGTAGTCGGTGAAGATGTAGTCGATCTGCTGCTTCCAGAACGGAAAGGTCGGACCGATCTCCTGCGAGGCGGGCTGCGCGGCGTTCTCGCGGCGGAAGACGTCCATCTCCGGCGACTCCGGATGGGTGTTGAAGTCGCCGGCGAGAAGGAATGGATAGCGGCTGGTGCGGACCTCCTGCGCGAGACAGCGCAACTGCTCCGTCCGGATCCTGGAGTT
The DNA here is from genome assembly GCA_036264355.1 of Thermoanaerobaculia bacterium. GTDB lineage: Bacteria > Acidobacteriota > Thermoanaerobaculia > Multivoradales > UBA5704 > UBA5704. The sequence continues at coordinate 38,896 of DATARD010000355.1, read as the reverse complement.
GAAACGGCCCCAGGTGGACAGGTGCGTGGCGAAGACGCTGATCGTGGCGCCGTCGATGCGGATCGTCGCTTCGAGGATCGCCCGCGGCTCGCCGACCGCCGGCAGCGGATGCTCTTCGACGTGCAGAATCTCGCCGCGGGTGAGGATCGCATTGCCGAAGGCGCCGCCCCACTGTTTGTAGGTCGGCGCGAAGTAGCCGTGCAGGCCGGTGCGCGATTCGATCTCCGCGAGCTGATCGTGGAAGCGCGCCTGCCAGCTCCCGCGCAGCACTTCCTGCAAGGCCACGATGTCCGGGTTGAGACGGCGGATCGCCTCGGCGATCTTTTGCACGTGATCGCCATGGAACAGCCCGTCGTGACCCGCGATGTTGTAGGTCATCACGACGAGGGGCCGGCGCTGTGGCGGAGTATCGATCCGCTCCGGAAAGCTGACCAGCGTGCCCTGCTCGTCGCGCGTGACGAGGCGCAGATCCGGATCGTCCGGCCGCGGACGGCACTCGCCGGAGCGGACGGTGACGACGGTCAGGAGGCGGTAGAGAAAGCCCAGCAGGAGGACGGCGAGCACGCCGAGGATCAGTCTCTGTTTGGTGATGATCATCATGATGAAACCGGCATCTCGCTTCCTCTCACGAACACCCGCTTGACCATGCTCTGCACAGCGCGTTCCATCGGCACATAAGTGGTCGAGGAACACGGCTGCGGGAGCATGGCAAACAGGGGCCTCTCGGGCCTCTCGATCCCATAGATCAGCATCTCACGGCCGGTGTGGTCGGTGCGGCCTTGCAGGGTTTCGCCGAGGCGCCCGGCGACGCGGAGGGAGGCGTCGTTCTCCGGGTGGATGAGGCTGATGACGCGGTTCTTGCCCAACACGGTGAACGCGTAGTCCAGCGCGGCGCGGGCGCCTTCGGTGGCGTAGCCACGCCCCCAGAAGCGTGGCGCAAGGGCCCAGGCGAGCTCGCAGCCCGGCCAGCCTTCCGGCTCGGCAAAGCCGATCCTTCCCACGAACGCTCCCGTCTCCCGCTCCACGGCGGCCCACATGCCATAGCCCAGGAGCTTCCAGTGCCCCACCTGGAAGGCCAGATTGAGCCAGGCCTGGTCACGGTTCCACTGCACCCGGCTCAGGTACCGTGTCACTTCAGGGTCCGCGAAGAGAGCGGCGTAGTCGTCGAAGTCGCCGGCGCGAAAGGGCCGCAACACCAATCGTTCGGTCTCCAGGATCTGTTTTTTTCTCATGCGCGCAGCCTACCCGGCCGTGCGCGGACGGCCCGGGGTGCCTCGCATGACCCAGGTCATTCCTCGCTTGCGCCTGCCTCGCGCGGACGCCTCTCCGCTTGTTCCTTCTTCCGGAAACAGGGCACACTGCCGGCAGGGAGACCTTTTTTTGACCCGGGCCAACCGGTTGCTCCCGGGTGTGTGCCGAGTCTCCCGGAAAGGCAGATGGTATGCACCGAGCATTCCTCGCTCTCGCGCTCAGCCTCGGGCTGGGCAATCCCATGCTCCAGTGGGCGTCCGGTCTCGTCCGGCTCGCGCTCTCCGCGACGGCCCAACCGGCTTACGGGGGTCTGTGGGACCCGAACGGCGGTGCCCAGACGGACTATGGAAGTCGGTGGGACCCCAACGGATAGGCGTGCCGGGAGGGCGGCGTTTGCCGCCCTCCTCTTTTCTTCGGGTATACTGGCCTTCGAGCATCCTGAAGCGGAGAGTCCTGGAATGGAGCGACATGTTACGCCCCCTGAGCTGGTCCGCGTGTTCACCGGCCAAGCCACCGGCCTGGAGGCGGAAACGGTGGTGCTCCATCTCGCCCGCTGCCGGCGGTGTCTGGCCCGGACCGCCGGGGTCGTCGCGGAACTGCTCAAGGAGGGGCCGTTGGCACGCACGGACGACGTGCGCAACGGGATCGTCGCCCTGCTCGAGAAGGAGCAAGACAAGACGATGCGCCGGCTCCGGGCACGCGGCGCTTGGGAGGAGCTGAAGGGGCTTCCCGCCCCGCTGCAGCTCGACCGGCTCCAGTCCGATCCGGCGCTGTGCACGCTGGAGATGTTTGCCAGCGTCACAGCCGAGGCGGCTGGCATCTCGCAGGAGGACCCTCACCTCGGCGAGGAGACGGCGCTCGTCGCGCACGGCCTCGCCGCGGCGCTCTCCACGAGCGAGCCGTTCAAGAACGACCTCCAAGGCGAAGCTATGGGGAACGTCGCGAACTGCCGCCGGCTGGCAGCGGACTGGCAGGGTTCGGCCGCCGCCTTCAGCACGGCGCGTGGCCATCTCCGGCAGGGGACAGGCGATCCGCTGCGGGACGCCCGGCTCCTCTCTCTCCAGGCGTCTCTCGCGGCGGACACCGGCCGTCTGGAGAAGGCGCTGGGTCTGCTGATCCGCGCGTCCGTGCTCTATCGCGGAGCGCAGGACGTGGAAGCGGTCGCGCTTGTTACTGTCCAAGAAGCCAGCGCTCTTCTGGCCGCCGGCCGCCACGCGGATTCGATCGCCCAATCAGAAGAAGCCTTGCGATGGCTGACTCCGGGCGAGGACCGCCTCGAAATGCTGGCGAGAAACATCACCACCGAGAGCCTCGTGTTCCTGGGGCGTCCGGCCGAGGCGCTGCGAAGCTTCGCCGCTACGCAGTCTCTCATCAAGCGATTCTGGGGGCGCCGCACGGAGCTTCAGGTGGACTTCCTGGAGGCGCTCTTGCTGGATTCGCTTGAGCATACCCGCGTAGCGGAGAAAGCCTTTCGCAGCAACATCGCGGATCTGATGGAGGCCGAGCTCTACAAGGACGCCTTCCTGACGCTCGTCACGCACCTGCAGGCCTTGGTCCGGCGCGGAGCCTTCGTCAAGGCGGCGAGGGCTTGCGAGGAGGCGCTCGCGATGATCGAACGGGCCGGCTCGGCGTGCCATTCCCAGATCACCGAGCTGTGGCGGGGGCTGCTGACGGCGATCAATGTCCGACGTTTGACGGAGCAGCAGGTGCTCGCGGCCCGGCTCTACCTCACCCGGCACTGGAACGCGCCGGCACGCCCTGCTTCCCTCGACGCCGTGCTCTCCGTGCCGGAACCGGCCGTGGAACCCGTCTCCCTTGCGGAGAGCCGGGGCGAGCCGGTGTCCATCCGCCCGTCCGAGCCGGTGGCCGACCTCTCCGGCGGCGGTTATGAAGAAGCCCTGGAACGCTATGATCACGATCTGATCGCGGCCGGCCTTGCGCGGTGCGGCGGCCGGGTCCGCGAGACTGCGCGCCTGCTGGAGATCTCCCGCAACACCCTGCGCGCGAAAATGAAGCACTACAACCTGACCCCGGGAGAACCGATGCCGACGCCGGAAAATCCTCACGATCTGTCCCCGGAATGCCTCCGGTTGGTGGACGAGCTGTTGGCGGATGCCGAGTGGTCCGGCCTGAAAAGGCTTTCCAAAGCCCAGCGGCTCGAGCAGATCCGGACTGACTCTTCGTTGCGGACCCGGGAGCTCTTCGACGTGATGATTGAAGACGCCGCGCGGACCGCTCCCGGCGATCCGCGCAAAGGCGAGGAGACGGCCCTGCTGGCGTATGCCCTGGCCGGGCTCCTGCCGCGGAGCCCCCACCCGGGAGAGACGCTGCGCGACCTCTGGAGCCGGGCACTGGTGGCCGTCGCGGATTGCCGGCGCCTGGCCGGAGATTGGCCGGTTGCCGGCGAAACGCTGGCCAAGGCGCGCGGCCATCTGGACCAGGGGGCGCGTCTGCCGGCCCACGAAGCCCGGCTCCTCTCCGTCCAGGCGTCGCTCGCGTCGGACCTGGGACAGGCGGACGAGGCTCTGGCTCTCCTGGCGCAGGCCACCGCGCTCTATCGGAGGGAGCACGACACGAAGGCCGTCGCGGCTCTCGCCGTCCGGAAGGCCGGCGCCCTCCTGAACGCGGACCGCTGCGAGGAGGCCGTCGCGTGGGCGGAAGAAGCCCTGCGCCTGCTGGAGCCGGTGCAGGCCCGCCTGGAAATGGAGGCGCGGGACCTCCTCACCGAGGGCCTCCTCTTCCTGGGCCGGGCCCACGAAGCGCTCCTCGTCCACATGGACAACGAGCCTCTGTACCGCGACCTCGGCGAGAGCCTCTTCGAGCCGCGGACCAGCTATCTGGAATCGCTTCTGCTCGACGGCCTGGGGGACACGGAAACCGCGGAGATGAGGGCCCGCGGAACCGTCCGCGGGTTGCTGAAGGAAGAGCGCGACAAGGACGCCTTCGAGCTCCTGCTGAAAGTGCTCGCCTTCCACGTCCGGCGGGGAGAGCCGGACAAGGCGGTGCGAGCCTGCCAGCAGGCGGTGGAGAGGATCGAGGAAGCCGGGATCGATCCCGAGGCTCCGGTCCGGGAGCTGTGGCGGCGCCTCCTTGCCCTTGCCGAGACCCGCGGTTTGACCGCGACCCATCTGCGGGAGGCCCGGCACTATCTCGTGCGCTCCGCGGTGGCGCGGACCGCGCTCCCCGCCTGGGCCGGCGGTCCGCCGGCGCCACCCGCCGAGGAGCCGGCCGGTCCGGATCTCCCGCTCCCGGACCGGCGTCTCCTTCTCACCGAGCCGCCCGATCCGAGGGTGAGCCTCGCCGAGGACGGCTATCGAGGAGCGCTGGAGAGGTACGACCGCCAACTCGTCGCGGCCGCCTTGGCGCAAAGCAAGGGCCGGCTCGGCGACGCGGCGCGCCTGCTCGGCATCTCGGTCAAGAGCCTGCGCGCAAAGCTGAAGCGGGACTCTCTCACCGGTGAGGAGGAGTAGAGCCACCTCGCTCCTCGCGCCCTCTCACGAACACCCGCTCCACCGCGAGCTTCTCCGCCAGGACGACGATGTCCGCGTCGTAGCCCTCGGCGAGCTTGCCTTTGCGGTCCGCGATGCCGAGGATGCGTGCCGGGACTTCCGTCGCGAGCGGCAACACGGCCGTGAGCGGCAGGCCCGCCTGCTCCACCATGGTCTGCACAGCGCGTTCCAGGGTCAGCACACTGCCGGCCAGGGTGCCGTCGCCGAGGCGCGCGGCGCCTTCACCGACCGTGACGTCGTGGTGGTACAACTTGTAGATTCCATCGGCGAGCCCGCAGGCGCGCATCGCGTCGGTGATCAGCGCGATGCGGTGCGGCATCGCCTGCGCCGCCAGGCGCAAAACGGCCGGATGGACGTGGACGCCGTCGGCGATCAGCTCGGCCGTGGCGCTCGCGGAGGTGAGCGCCGCGCCGGCGACCCCCGGATCGCGATGGTGGAGACCGCTCATCGCATTGAACAGATGGGTGAAGTGCGAGGCTCCCCAGGCGAGCGCCGCGACCGCTTCGGCATAGCCGGCCGCGGTATGGCCGATGGAGAAGGTGATCCTGTCGCGATAGCGCTCGATCAGACCGCGCACGCCTTCGATCTCCGGCGCCACGGTCATCAGCCATTTCATCCGCGGTGCGAGCGCCAGGAGCGCTTCGACCTCCTGCAGATCAGGCCGGCGGATCGACGCTGGATCCTGCGCGCCGGCCCGCTCGCGGCTGATGTAGGGCCCTTCGAGATGGATGGCACAGATCTCCGCTCCCGCGGTGGGCGCCCGAGCGGAGCGCGCGACCGATGCGATCGATGCCACTGCCGCGTGCAGATCCTGGGGCGAAGCGGAGAGCGTCGTCGCGGCGAGAGCGGTCGTCCCGTGCCGCGCATGGAAACGGAGAATGCGTTCGGTGGCGCTCGCATCGGCATCCATGAAATCGGCGCCGTCGCCGCCATGGACATGGAGATCGATGAATCCAGGCGCCATGATCCCTGCGATGCGCTGGGACTGGACCGGCGGATGCGCCGTCTGCTCGATTTTCAGCACGCCGCCTTGGATCGTCACCAGCACGTCCGGCTCGATCGCGCCGTCGAGAAACGCGCGCCCGTAAAGATGGACCGCTGTCATGGGATATTCATAGGCTGATCTTGCCGAGCACCGTCGGCCGTCCGCCGGTGGCGCCCGAAATATTGGTCTCGAAGCCGGCCACCGCATCGTTGGCGATGATGGCCAGCGCGATCGCCTCTTTCGCGTCGCTGTCGATGCCGAAGTCTTCATGGCTCAGCAAGGAGAGGCCGCCGGGCAGCCGCTCGCGGAGCATCGCCATCAGGGTCGGATTGCGCTTCCCGCCGCCGCCGACGATCACTTGATCGATCGGACCGAGCGGCCGGATGAAATCACGGTACGCCCGCGCGATGCTCGCCGCGGTCAGCGCGGTCGCGGTGGCCACCAGGTCTTCGAACGAGAGCGCGCGGGCGTCGTTCATGAGACGGCGGGCGAATTGCACGCCGAAATGCTCGCGGCCGGTCGTCTTCGGCGGCGGCCGGCGGAAATACCGGTCGCCGAGCCACGCCGCGAGGACTCTGGGCGCGACCTGCCCCTGCGCCGCGATCTTTCCGTCCTGATCGTAGGTCTCGGCGCCATCGGTCGCCAGGTCGACGAGCGCATCGATCACCATGTTGCCCGGCCCGGTGTCGAATGCGATCACATCGCCCGGCGTGGCGCCGGGCGGCAGATAGGTCACATTGCCGATCCCGCCGATGTTCTGCACGCAGCGGCCGAGAGCGGCATCGCGCAGCAGCACCCAGTCGGCGTAGGCGACGAGCGGCGCTCCGTGCCCGCCGGCGGCGACGTCGCGCACGCGGAGGTCGCCGATGGTGGTGATTCCGGTCCGTTCCGCGATCACCGCCGACTGGCCGATCGCAAACGTCGAGCGCGTGATCAGCGGGTGATCGATCCAATCGACGCCGGGCTCTTCGACCACCGGCCGCGGATCGTGCCAGATCGTCTGCCCGGCCGAGGCGACGAGATCGACCTCGTCGCGCACCCTGCCGCAATCCTTGAGCAGGCGGTCGACGGCGGCGGCGAACACCTCGCCGAGCAGGAAGTCGAGCTGGCAGATCGAATCGACCCGCGCCTCCCGCGGATCGAACAGGCGGAACACCTTGGCGCGCAAATCGGGAGGAAACGGATAGCTGTGAAAGGCGATCTGCTCCGCCTTCGCGGCGGCGCCGTGCCCCTCGATCCGGACGAGCACGGCGTCGATTCCGTCGACCGACGTGCCGGACATCAGACCGATCACGAGACGCGCCGGCTTGTTGACGATCTGCAGCAGACGGCCGATGCGGTTCACGACCCGAGCACCTCCCGCAAATTGCCGCCATGCCGGGCGAGGGCACGCTCCGCCGCCGCGCGGCCGAGCTTCCGGCTCGCCATCACGGCTGCCAGCCTCACGTTTCCCGCCGCATCGCGCAGCGCCTGCACAGCTTCATCGTGCGGCACCTCCGCGGCCAGCTCGACCATCCGCTCCGCCCGCCGGCGCAGCTTCTCGTTGGTCGCCGGCATGTCGATCATCAGGTTCGAGTAGACGTGGCCGAGCCGGATCATCACGCCGGTGGACAGTGTGTTGAGGATCAGCTTCTGCGCGGTGCCGCTCTTCATGCGCGTCGAGCCCAGGATCACCTCCGGGCCGGTGTCGGCGACGATCGCGATGCGGGCCTCCTGCGCGAGCGGCGAGCCGGGCGCGGAGGTCACGCCGATCGTCAGCGCGCCGAGCTGGCCGGCGCGCCGGACCGCGGCCACGGTGTAAGGCGTGGTGCCCGAGGCCGCGATGCCGACCAAGGCGTCGCCGGCCGTGACCTGCGCGTCGACCGCGGCGGCGGCCGCCGCTTCGTCGTCCTCCGCGCCTTCCACCGCCTGCGTGAAGGCGCGCTCGCCGCCGGCCAGGAGCACGCGGACGAGCCCGGAATCGATTCCATAGGTCGGCGGCAGCTCCGCTGCATCGAGGAGCGCGATGCGTCCGCTCGTGCCGGCTCCGGCGTAGACCAGATGGCCGCCGCAAGCCAGCCGAGCCGCGACCTGCTCGATGGCCTCGGCGATCGGCTCCGCCGCCGACGCCACCGCCGCGGCGACGAGCCGGTCCTGTTCCTGGATGATCTGGACGATCTCGCGGGGCGTGCGGCGGTCGATGTCGAGGCTCGCCGCGAGCCGGTCCTGGCTCATGGCCGCACGATATCAGAACGGGGTGATCGGAGGGTCAGAACGGATTGTCGGCCAGCTCGCGCAGCTTCTCGTGGTACGACCGGCCGGAGCGCAGGCGAACATCGCCGACACCGCCGGCACCGCTTTGCAGGGTGACCACGTACTCGCCGTGCAGCGCCGGCTCGAGCTCCTTGATGCGCGTCACGTTGACGATCAGCGAGCGGTGGATGCGGAGGAACGTCTCGGGATCGAGCGACTTCTCCAGCCGGTTGAGCGGCACGTGCACCAGGTGCGACGCGCGGCCGGCGTGCAGCTTGACGTAGTTCTCCGCCGCCTCGATCCAGTCCACGTCGGCGACGTCCACGAACACCGTCTTGCCGGCCGTGCGCACCGCCAGCCGCTTCACCGCCCGTTGCGGCGCGGCGATCGTTTCGAGCAGCGAAAGGATCTGCCGGCTTGCGTCCTCCGCCTGCGGCGCGAGAACCCGCGCCTTGGCCCGCTCGAGCGCCTGCGCAAAGCGCTCGCGGGTGAACGGCTTGAGCAGATAGTCGATCGCGTTGATCTCGAACGCCCGCAGCGCATATTGATCGTGCGCGGTGACGAAGACCACCGCCGGCATCCGTTCGGCGCCGACCTCGCGGACCACCGCAAAGCCGTCCATCTCCGGCATCTGCACGTCGAGGAACACGAGATCCGGCGGCGCCTTGCGGAGAGCCGCCACCGCCTCCCGGCCGTCCTTTGCCTCGTCGATCCCCGCGACGTCCGGGTCCGCGGCGAGCAGCAGGCGCAACCCCTCGCGCGCCAGCGGCTCGTCATCGACGATCAACGTGCGGATCAGCGTACGCAAAGTCATGGATCTCCATCACCTCCGAGACATCTTTCCCGGTCTCGACGCGATAGGGGAGGATGAGCGTGGCCACCGCGCCGCCGCGCGGATCGTTGGCGAGCGTCAACGACGCCGCCTCGCCATAAAGCTGCCGCAGCCGCTCGCGCGTGTTCGCCAATCCGATCCCCCGCGCTTCCGCAACTCTTTCCGGCGTCTCGGAAGGCAGTCCCGGCCCGTCGTCGCGCACCTGGATGCGGAGAGATTGATCGATCCGCGCGGCGCTGATCTCGATCAATCCCGCCGCCGAGCGGTTGCCGATCCCATGACGGACCGCGTTCTCCACGATCGGTTGCAACCCGAGATGAGGGACCGCGGCATTGAGGACCTCCGGATCGACCGAGATCTCGACGCGCAACCGGTCCTGAAACCGCACCTCCTCGATCGAGAGATATAGTTGGAGAGACTCGAGCTCTCGCCGCAGCGGCACCTCCTGCGCCTCCACGTCCTCCAGCACGGAGCGGAGCAGATCGCTGAGGCGAGCGAGCATCTCCTCCGCCTGCCGCCCCTTCTCCTGGCGCACCAGCACCATGATCGCGTTCAGCGTATTGAACAAGAAATGTGGCTGAAGCTGCCCCTTGAGCGCGCTGAGCTGCGCCTGCACCAGACGCGATTGCAGCTCCGACGCCTGAAGCTCCAGCCGCAGCGCCGTCTGCCTGCGTTCCTGATATTGGTTGTAATACCGGAACGCGGCCTGAATGCCGAGCACGATCCAGTAGCCGGTGACATTGCCGTGGAAGCCGAAGACCATCAGGATGATGAACGTCGCGGCATACGTCTTCATGACGGCGGGAAAGAGGCCCAGGCTGTGGACGATGGCGCTGTCCACCACGAGATGGGTGATCGCCAGCATCATACTGAACATCAGATGCAGCGCCACCCGCCGCGCCCACCGCTTCCGCTCCAGGGGAAAGCGGCGGCCGAGCCAGAGCATGACCGGCGTCAAGGCCGCGCTGAGGTATGTCCCAATGAGCCACGACACCAGGAGATGCCACCAGGGAGTTGGGTCACCGAACATCAGGTTCCGCAAAAGGTCCTGGGTGAAGAAGAACAGACCGACCGCCGTCCACGCGAGGAGGACCCCGGCGATCCACTGCGGGCGGCGTTGGTGCGGGAGAAGCATGGAGGGATAGCTTACACTACGGCCGCCGGGCCGGCGTAGAATGCCCGGGAGGCCCGGAGGGAAGGTTGCAATGACTCATTCTCGGCTGACCGATGTCGATCGAATGCTCGACGCGATCCAGCGTGGCGCGTTCGGCTACTTTCTGCACGAGACCAACCCCGCCAACGGATTGGTGCTCGACAAGACCTGCGCGGACTGGCCGGCGAGCATCGCGGCGGTGGGGTTGGCGCTCACCGCGTATCCGGCCGGTGTGGAGCGCGGATTCGTCCTGCGCGCCGAGGCCGCCGAGCGCACGCTGACCACGCTGCGATTTTTCTGGCGGAGCAAGCAGGGGCCCGAGCCCGACGCGACAGGGTACAAAGGGTTTTACTATCACTTTCTCGACTCGCAGACCGGCGCGCGCGTCTGGCAGTGCGAGCTGTCGACGGTCGACTCGGCCCTGTTGCTGGGCGGCATGCTGACGGCCGCGGCGTACTTTGACGGAGCCGCTCCGGCCGAGCGCGAGATCCGCGAGCTCGCCGATCGGTTGTACGCGCGCGTCGATTGGCGATGGGCCCAGAACGGCGGAGCCACGGTGACCCACGGATGGACGCCTGAGGGCGGATTCCTGCCATTCCGGTGGGAAGGGTATGACGAGGCGTTGCTGCTGTACGTGCTCGGGCTCGGCTCGCCGACGCACCCGCTCTCCGCGGAGAGTTATCAGGCATGGGCATCGACCTATCAATGGAAGACCGTCTACGGGATCGAATTCCTCTACGCGGGACCGTTGTTCACGCACCAGCTCTCCCACGTGTGGATCGATTTTCGCGGCATCCAGGACGCGTTCATGCGCGAGCACGGGATCGATTATTTCGAGAACAGCCGGCGCGCCACCCTCGTGCAGCAGCAGTACGGCATCCGCAATCCCGGCGGCTATGCGCAATATGGGGAGCTCTGCTGGGGGATCACCGCGAGCGACGGACCGGGCGAGAGCACTCGCGTGATGGATGGCGTCGAGCGGAGGTTCTTCGACTACCTGGCCCGGGCGGTGCCCGACGGCCCCGACGACGGCACGATCGCTCCCTGGGCCGTGGTCGCGTCGCTGCCGTTCGCGCCGGAGATCGTGGTGCCGACGCTCGCGCACTTCAGCCGGCTGAACCTCATGGACGGCCATCCGTACGGTTGCAAGGCGACGTTCAATTCGACCTTCCCCGATGCCGGCGGCTCCCCGCTGGGTTGGGTGTCGCCATGGCACTTCGGCATCAACCTGGGGCCGATCGTCGTGATGATCGAGAACCACCGGTCGGGGCTGGTGTGGCGATTGACCCGCGGCTGTCCGCCCATCGTCGCCGGTCTGCGGGCCGCCGGATTCACCGGCGGGTGGCTGTCGAAAAATCGACACCCTGTCGGTTCTTCGACACCTCTTCCCGGCCCGCCCCCGTCCTTCCCATCCTCCTAAGTGTCTGATCCTCCTGTCTTTTCTCTTCTTTCTCCCCTTTGGCACGCTCCGTGGAGTACTGTCGCAGCGGAGGTGATGCAGCCATGTCGCAGCGCAGTGTGGAGATCCTGCTCGGGAAGCTGGTGACGGATGAGGAGATCCGGCAGCGGTTCCGGGTGGATCCGGCGGGGGTGCTGGTGGTGGCGCGGGAGCGGGGGCTGGAGCTTTCGGCGGTCGAGGTGGAAGCGCTGCGGGGGTTGCAGGCCGGAGCGCTCGACAAGCTCGACAAGCTCGCGGGGGCCCTCGATCCGCGGCTCCAGAAGGCATCTCTCCAGTGTCCGACCGAATCAGCCGGCGGCCGGCGCCGCCCAAGGAGATAAGAGATCATGTCCCGTACCGCCCTTTTCGCTGTTGTCCTCCTGACGCTCGGTGCCTGTCATCGCGAGGCGAAGGACCCGGCGCTCCTCGTCGCGTCGGGGCACGTGGAGGCCACCGATGTGCGCATTTCCACCAAGATCGCCGGCCGGTTGCAGACGTTCGGATTGCAGGAGGGGGACAAGATCCAGAACGGACAGGAGCTGGGCCGGATCGATACGGTCGACATCGCGCTCGCTCTCCAGCAGGCGCATGCCGAGCGCGATCAGGCGGCGGCCGATCTGTCGTTGCGCGTCGCCGGGCCGCGCCAGGAGGACATCGCCGGCGCCCGCGCCCAGGTGGCCCAGGCCAAGGCGGACCTCGACGGCGCGCAGAAGGACCTCGACCGCATGCAGGGTCTGCTCGACACCGGCTCGGGCACCACCAAGTCGCGCGACGACGCCAAGACGCGGCGTGACATGGCTGCCGCCCGGGTGCAGGGCACCCGCGATGCGCTGGCGGCCCTGGAGCATGGCAGCCGGCCGCAGGAGATCGCGTCGTCCCGCGCCCACACGGCGGCGGTCGATGCGCGCATCGCTCAGCTCGAACAGCAGATGAAGGACGCGGTGGTCATCAGCCCGGTGAACGGGGTGGTGACGGAGAAGATCGCCCAGGCCGGCGAGCTGCTCCAGGCCGGCGCGGGGCTTTGTGTGATCACCGACCTCGCCGACGCCTGGCTGACGGTCTATGTGGGCGGTCCCGATCTCGCACGCATCCGCATCGGCCAGGAAGCCGAGGTGGTCACCGATGACGGCCAGTCGCGGAAGGGAAAGATCACCTATATCTCGCCGCAGGCCGAGTTCACGCCGAAGAACGTGCAGACCCGCGACGAACGCGAGAAGCTGGTCTATAAAGTGAAAGTCGGATTGGACAATCAGGACGGGCTGTTCAAGCCGGGGATGCCCGCGGAAGCTCATCTGCGGCGGACCGGCAAGGTGACGCAATGACCTCTCCCGATCTCATGGTCGAGGTCAAGGCCATGACGCGCAAATACGGCGACGTCGTCGCGGCGGAGGACGTCAGCTTCGAGGTGCAGCGCGGCGAGATGTTCGGGCTGATCGGTCCGGACGGCGCCGGCAAGACCACGACGCTGCGGGTCGTTCTCGGACTGCTCGCTCCGACCTCCGGCAGCGTGCGCACGTGCGGTTTGGAGCCGGTCAAGCAGAGCGATCTGCTGTCGCAGAAGATCGGCTATCTGTCGCAGCGATTCTCGCTCTACGGCGACCTGTCGGTGGATGAGAACATCTCGTTTTTCGCCTCCATCCACGGCGTCAAGGGGTGGAAGACGCGGCGCGACGAGCTGCTCGACCTGTTGCGGATGACGCCGTTCCGCTCGCGGCTGGCGGACCGGCTCTCCGGCGGCATGAAGCAGAAGCTCGCGCTGGCGTGCACCTTGATCCATACCCCGGAGCTGCTGATCCTCGACGAGCCGACGACCGGCGTCGATCCGGTGTCGCGGCGCGATTTCTGGAAGATCCTGGCCCATCTGCAACGGGAAGGTCTGACGCTGCTCCTTACCACGCCGTATCTGGACGAAGCGGAGCGCTGCCAGCGCATCGCGTTGATGGATCACGGCCGGCTGCTCACGGTGGCGGCTCCCACGGCGTTGCGGCAGGAGGCGGAAGGCGCGGTGGTGGAAATTCTCGCCCGTCCCAAGCGGCCGGCGACCGAGCGCCTGCTGACCCATCCCGAGGTGGCCGACGTGCAATCGTTCGGCGAGCGGCTGCACGCCACGCTCAAAGGCGTCGATTCCTCCGGCGCCACCGCGGCCGCGGCGCGTCTGGCTGCCGATCTCGAATCCCAGGGCATCGAGGTGGAGACCGCCCGCGCGGTCCTCCCGTCCCTGGAAGACATTTTCATCGCACGCATCCAGGCGACCGAGTCCGCGGCGCCGGTTGAGGAATCTTGAGATGAGATCCACATTTCGTTTCTTTGTGCTGTTGGCGGGGACTCTGCTGGCTGTGCCGGTCGTGGCCGCTCAGGAGTCCCTCACCCCCGACCCCTCTCCCACACACCCTCCCGCCGCCCGGGAGAGGGGCGCCGCCACCCCGTCTGCTTCCCCGTCCTCGCACCAGGAATCGAAAGGAATTTCCCCCCTCTCCCGGGAGGGGGGAGGAAGTGTGGGAGAGGGGGCAGGGGGTGAGGGGTCCGTCCGCCTCGACCTCCCTGACGCCTTGCAACGCGCCCGCACGAACGCGCCGCATCTGGCCTCGCTGGCGGCCCAGCAGGCGGCGGCCGAGGCGGGGTTGCGTGGCGCGCAGGCAGAGAAGATGCCACAGGTGGATCTCGCCGCCGGCTATACACGCAACTCGCACGTCGACGAGTTCAGCATCGCCTTGCCGGGCCAGCCGCCGCGCGTTCTGTTCCCCGATCTTCCGAACTATTCACGATTCCATGCCGGCGCGTCGCTGCCGCTGTGGACCGGCGGCCGGATCGAAAGCGCGGTGACGGCGGCGGACCGGCAGCGCGAGGCGGCGGGCCTCGATCTGGCGAGCGGTGAAAAAGACATCGTGCTGGAGACCACCAACGCCTACTGGCGCCTGGTGACCGCCCGCGAAAGCGCGCGGGTGCTGCGTGAAGCGCTCACCACCTATGAGGCTCACCTCACCGACGCCTGGCACCGTTTCGACTATGGCGTCGCGGCGCGCAACGAGGTGCTCGCCGTGCAGGTGGAGCGCGACCGCGCGGAGTTGTCGCGCCTGCAGGCGGAAAACGCTGCGGCGATCGCCAATGCGGACCTCGCCCGCCTGGTCGGCTTGCCGGCCGGCACCCGCATCGAGCCGACCGAGCCGCTGGAGGCCGTGCCGGCAGTGGTCGCGACCACTGCGGCTTCTGATCCCGAGGCCCTCTTCGCGGCGGCGGACAAGGCACGGCCGGAGCTTCAGGCGCTCACCGCGCGCATCGCCGCGGCGCGCGCCAACGTCCAGGTCCAGCGCGCGGCGAGCAAACCGCAGGCGTCCCTTTCGTTGGGTTATGACTACGCCGATCCCAACCCGCGGATCGTGCCGCCGCGCGATGAATTCCGCGGCACCTGGGCCGCCGGGGTGACGGTCTCTCTCAAGGCGTTCGACGGCGGCCGGACCGCGGCGGCGGCGGCGCAGGCTTCCGCGCAGGCCGACGCCCTGGCGCGCGAGCTCGAAGACCGGCGCCTGCGTCTCCATCTGGAAGTCACCTCCCGGCTGCTCGACCTGCGCACCGCGGTCGCCGGGCTGGAGGTGACCGCGCGCAATCTCGAAGCGGCGCGGGAAAACGTGAAAGTCGCCAAAGACCGCTACCGCGAAGGGGTCATCCCGTCGACCGAGCTGCTGGACGCCGAGACCAATCTCCTGCGTGCCGGTCTCGACCAGACCTCGGCGGCGACCCAGGTGCGCGTCGCCCTCGCCACGCTGGACCGCGCGGTGGGGAAGTGATGGACAACAAGGCTATCGAAGCTGACCGCCTGGTCAAGCGGTTCGGCGCCTTCGTCGCGGTGGACGACGTCACCCTGGACGTCAGGGAAGGCGAGGTCTTCGGCCTGCTGGGGAGCAACGGCGCCGGTAAATCGACGCTGATCCGCATGTTCTGCGGCCTGCTCACGCCGACCTCCGGTAAAGGGCTCGTGCTCGGCCTGGACATCGGCCGCCAATCTGAAGCGATCCGCCGCCGCATCGGTTACATGACGCAGCGCTTCAGCCTCTATGACGACCTCACCGTGCGGCAGAATCTCGATTTCTATTCCGGCGTCTACGGTCTGCGCGGCAAAGAGCGCGGCGACCGCATCGCCTGGGCGATCAAGATGGCCAATCTGGGCGGCAAGGAGAGCCTCGTCACGCGCTCCCTGCCGGGCGGCTGGAAGCAGCGGCTGGCCCTCGCCTGCGCCGTGCTCCACCGGCCGCAAGTGGTGTTTCTCGACGAGCCCACGGGCGGCGTCGACCCCATTTCGCGTCGCCGTTTCTGGACCCTGATCGATGAGATGTCCGGCGAAGGGGTCACCCTTATCGTGACCACCCACTATCTCGACGAAGCCGAGCGTTGCGACCGCATCGCGCTGATGCACGCCGGCCGGCTGCTCGCCGTCGGCACCGTGCCGGAGATGAAACAGGTTTTCGCCGGCCGGGCGATCCTGGAAGTGCACTGCCCGCGTTTCCTGGAGGCGCAGGAGCATCTCGACCGCGAGAGCTGGGTGCTGGAGGCGTCGGTTTTTGGCGACCGCCTGCATGTCGTGGTGACCGACGCGCAGGATGGACGGCGCCGCATCCTGGAGCTGCTGGAGCGGGAGGGGAACACCCCGGCCGCGATCGAGCGCATCGTGCCGTCGCTCGAAGACGTCTTCATCCATTCGATCGAACAGGACGATTTATCTTCAGGAAAAGCGGATCACTCGGGAAAGAAGGAGCGATCATGAGCCCGCGCAAGCTGTGGTCCGTCGCCTGGAAGGAGCTGATCCAATCGGCCCGCGATCCGTTGAGCCTGGGCATGCTGCTGGGCGTGCCGTGCATGATGCTCCTGCTCTACGGCTACGCGTTGAGCTTCGACGTCCGCCACATCCGTCTCGCCGTGCAGGACAACGACAAGAGCGTCGCGAGCCGCGACCTGATCGCCTCCTTCGTCAATTCGACCTACTTCGATCTCGTCGCGACACCGCCGCCCGGCACGGACCTCGAAAAGCTCACCGCCCGGCGGACCGCGAAGGCCGTGCTGGTGATCCCCGAGCGGACCGCCGAAAACCTGGCCGCCGGCCGCACCGCGCAGGTTCAGCTCCTGTTGGACGGCTCCGATTCGAACATGGCGGCCACCATCCTCGGCTATGCCAATGCGCTCGTCGCGGCGGCCAACGTCACCCGGCTGACCGAGGCCGGCGGCAAGATCGCCCTGGCGCCGATCGATTTCGAGCCGCGGGTCTGGTACAACCCGGATCTCGATTCCACCCACTTCCTGGTCCCCGGTCTGATCGGATTCATCCTGATGCTGACCGCCGTGCTCTCCACCGCGCTCTCCGTGGTGCGCGAAAAAGAGCGCGGTACGATGGAACAGATCCGCGTCACCTCGCTCAAGCCCGGCGAGCTGATCGTCGGGAAAACATTGCCGTATCTCGGCATCTCGCTCTCCGCGACCGTGCTGATCCTGCTCGCGGCGCGCTTCCTTTTCGGCGTCGCGGTGACCGGTTCCTATCTCCATCTGTTCGCCGCGACGTTGATCTATCTCATCGGCGCGCTGGGATTCGGCCTCCTCATCTCATCGATGGTGGATACGCAGGCCATGGCCTTCCAGGCCGGCAGCCTGGCCTCCATGCTGCCGGCGATCTTTCTCTCGGGTTTCATCTTCCCGCTCCGCTCCATGCCATGGCCGCTGCAATGGATCTCTTATGCCGTGCCGGCGCGTTACTTCAACGTCGTGTTGCGTGGCGTAATCCTCAAGGGAGCCGGTCTCGAATCGTACCCGCGGGATGTGGGATTCCTGCTGCTCTACGCGACCGTCGTCCTGGTCCTCGCCTACGTGCGCCTGTCGCGCAAGGAGGTTTGACGTGCAAGCCCTTCTCTCGATGATCCGCAAGGAGTTCCAGCAGCTCCGGCAGGACCGGAAGATGATCCCGGCGATGATCGTCGGCCCGGTGATCCAGCTCATCGTCCTCGGCTTCGCGGCGAACCTGGACGTCAATCACATTCCGCTGGTCCTGGTCGATCAGGACCGTACGCCGGCCAGCCGCGCGCTGGTCGACCGTTTCACCGGCTCCGGCTATTTCGATCTCGTCGGCTCCGAAGAGACGGCGCAGACGATCGAGCCCTGGCTCGTCGAAGGCAAGGCGCAGATCGCCCTGGTGATCCCGAGCAGCTATGGTGAGGACCTCGCCGCCGGCCGGCCGCCGAAGGTGCAGGCCATCGCGGACGGCACCGACTCCAACTCCTCCGGCCTGGGGCTCGGGTATGTTTCGCAAATCGTCAGCGGCGAAGGGGCCGAGCTCGTCGCCGCGAAACGGCCGCTGCTCGAAAAAACGATCGGCAAACCGGTCGGCGAGCTCGAGCTGGTGCCGCGCGTCTGGTACAACCCCGATCTGCGCAGCCGCTGGTTCTACGTCCCCGCCGTCCTCGCCATGGTGCTGATGCTGGTCACCATGATCCTCCCCTCGATGGCGGTGGTGAAGGAAAAAGAGATCGGAACCCTGGAGCAGCTCATCGTCACGCCGCTCCGGCCCTGGCAGATCATCCTCGGCAAGCTGACCCCGTTCGTCGTCGTGGGCATGCTCGACCTCTGCCTGATCACCGGTCTCGTCACCGGCCTCTTCAAAGTCCCCCTGCGCGGCTCCTTCCTGCTCCTCGTCGCCCTGACCTTCCTCTTCCTCATGACCACCCTGGGCCTCGGCCTCCTGGTGTCCAGCCTGGTTCGCACCCAGCAGCAGGCGATGGGCTTCTGCGTCTATGTCCTCATGGTCCCCATGATCTATCTCTCGGGCCTGATCTTCCCGATCGAAAACATGCCGCACGGCTTCCAGGTCGCCAGCACCGTCATCCCCGTCCGCTACTACGCCAACATCCTGCGCGGCATCTTCCTCAAAGGCGCCGGGATCGACGTCCTCTGGCCCGACGCGCTGGCGCTGCTGATCATTGGGACAACGGTGCTGACGTTGGCGTCGTTGCGGTTCCGCAAGAGCCTGGATTGAGGGGCCGAAGCCGTACCAAGTCATGAGGGGAGCTTCTCTTTCGACCAGGTAAGCTGCCCAAGCCACGAGGGAAGCTTCTCTTTCGGCCAGGTAAGGTTATCAAGCCACGAGGGAAGCTTCTCTTTCGGTCAGGTAAGCTGACCAAGCCACGAGGGAAGATTCTCTTTCCGTCAGGTAAGCTGATCAAGCCACGAGGGAAGCTTCTCTTTCTGCCAGGTAAGCTGACCAAGCCACGCGGGAAGCTTCTCTTTCGACCAGGTAAGCTGCCCAAGCCACGAGGGAAGCTTCTCTTTCGGCTAGGTAAGGTGACCAAGCCACGAGGGGAGCTTCTCTTTCGACCAGGTAAGCTGACCAAGCCGCGAGGGAAGCTTATTTTTTCGGCCAGGAAGCTTACTTCTACTTTGTCAGTCCACCTCCCAGGCATCAGCTCGGGGCTCGCAGTGCCCGGCGAGAGAGTAGCGATCGGTGTCCAGCGTTGGCCAAGAGGCGTTCATAGAGCCAAGGATGCCTCTCGCTCGCCCGTGCCCAGGCTCGCAAAGCCATAGGAGACCCAGACCAGAGTTTCTCTGGAATCGTTACAACACCCCCTTGAGGCTGTACCCTGACGTCAGCGCGCCGCGAGCGCTCTACTCTGCGTCGGCGCGTTGTTGTCGTCGATAGGCGGACTCGATCGCTCTCTGCCGAGCTCGGTGTCGAACTTTCATCTGGCGAATCACATCGGCTTTGGTCGCGTCTTGCCTTGGGAGGAAGCAAGCCAAAAGCGTCCTGATGTCCGCACAACTCAACAAAGGATCGCTCTGCCTGTGGAGAAGCTTCTCCTCCAGCATGAAGAGCATCGCCATCATCACCAAAGCCATATGGTGGTGCCAGGCACGCCAGCCGCGCACCTGGTAGTCGGCCAAGCCGCACTCGCTCTTGGCGTCCTCGAACGAGCGCTCGATCCAAAACCGTTGCCGCTGCATCTGCACGAGTCGCTCCAACGAAGTCTCGGCCGGGGCATTGCTCAGGACGTACTTGATCGTCGTGGGGGAGCTCACCTCCCGGATGGCCAAGACGTGCCAGCAGTGAGCCTTCGCTTCGCTGCCATCCCACAACCACGCACGACCTTGCAAGGCCTCCACGCGCACCTCACCCTTGGTGCCGGGACGAACCGCGACCTTCTGCCACAGTTCGGGAGGCTGGGCCGACGCCCAGGTGTCCACTCGTTGGCTGGCGCTCTGCACCTGCGGAAGGCTCGGCGGCTTGCCACGCAGTCCCTTCTTTTCGGGGACGCGAGGATCAGGATCCTGCAAGTAGATCTGCTGATTCTTGTGCACGTCGGCCACGAACACTTCTCCGAGATCTGCCAAGCGACGCAGAAAGGCCGGTTCCTTGCCGTATCCGCCATCGACTCCAACCCAAGAGAAACGCGCACCATTCAGGCGGGCTTGCACCACCATCTCGATGGCCAGATCGGCTTTGCTCTTCAAGACGATCTCTGACTTGGGAACGCCGGCCGCCAGACTTCTCTTCGGGGCCTCGATCCATGTCTTGGGAAGGTACAAGCGGGTATCGATCAACGTCGAATACCGCCCTTGTGCGAGCGAGGCGAAAACCGCCACCTGACAGTTCTCCACCTTGCCCAAGCGGCCGGACCATTGGCGTTCTACCCCAACGGAGTCCTCTCCCTTCTTCTGGAACGAGCTCTCGTCAAGCAGCAGGCAGACCCGCCAAGAAGGCGGTCCGCATCCACCGCCACCTGATCCAGCACGGCACGAGCCTCCCAGTCGGATTCAGAGACAAAGTGATGGAGTGACTGATAGGTACAACCCGGCACAGCTTCCTCCATGCGTTCCATGTTCTTGCGAAGCGCTTGCATCAGACCCTGCAAGTACATCTGAGCTTGGAGGGACCCGGAACGGGTCCCACGACGAAAGTGCTTCCCGAAGCGCTTTGAGAAGCTCTGAAACCGAGCCCCCATCTCCTCAATCGGGGATGGGGCATCGGTCTTCTCCTTGAGTGTGCGTCTCTTTGATGGGGGCGCTGGGAGACCCGGTGTCTCCCAGGAGTGTCGCCGTGGCGCCCCGACGAAACTCTACTTCTCTGGGGTACTGGAAATCAAGACTCTGGACGCGCGTTCATGACCGGGAGGCAGGACAAGCGGTGTGACAAAGTAGAATTACCGAGCCGACGGTGAGGCTTTGTTTTTTCGTTGGGAGGCTTATGGGAAGGCCGGAGAAGGGAATGGGGGCATGTGCGCGGCACGCTCGGAAGGTTGGTCTACAGGATGGGCGCCGCGGGATGGGGCGTAGCGCCGTCCCGCGAGTTCTTTCGCGGTCGGTTCTGTACAACCGCGGCACTGGGGGGAGGCCAGTCCGTGGGCGCGAGGGTCAGCGGCAGCCGCAGACGCAGGTCTGCAAGCTGACGCAGTAGGGGTGCTTGGGAATCGGGCAGTCGTTGCAGTCAGCCTCACAGACCTGCACCGTGCAACTGGTCGGCGCCGGGGTCGGCAGGAAGAGGTCTGCGGGCGACGACTGGGCCGGATCAGCCGGGGCCTGGACGGCCGGAGATGCGTTGAGCGAGGCGAGGAAGGCCTGATCCGATGGTGCAGCCTGGGCCGCGTGGAGTGCCGGGGTGAGGCAGGCGATGAGGGCAAAGCAAGCGAAATAGAGCATGAGCTTCTTCATGACGTTCGATCTCCATTCAAAGATGCCGACGTTGTGGAGCGAGGACCGGCTCTCCCCGTCGCGCATCTTACCAAAATTTAAATCGCAGAGAAACCAGGCTCAGCCGGCTCAACCCACGACGCAGCGGCAGCAGTCCGGCGGCACGAGAGTGGGGTGCTGGCCTTCCGGGCAGGCCTCACAGCGCACGGTCGAGCAGTCGACCTTCTTGGCGCTCGATCCGTTGGTCTCGGTCGTCGGGCCGGTCGTCGTTCCGGAGGCTCCGGTTCCGGGCGAGCCGGTGGACGGCACGGTGGCGGCGGCGGTGGTTTTGGCGGCCGTGGCCGTGCCCTGGGGACTCTGCAGCCCGACGTCGCCACCGGTCATCGTGCCTCCCTGGTGCATCGCGCAACCGCAGAGCGCCAGGACCGCCAGAAGTCCGGTCAATCGTCCCAATCTTTTTGTCGATCTCATTGCTTCCTCCTTCCGGCCGATCACTTCGACCGGGAGGCAAGCGTTGCCAGAAGCATGCCGGAGTGGCGGGGCCGACGGTTGACGCCGTCCGAGAGCTGGCCTAGTCTTGCGCCAACCCCGGAGCCACCCGTATGAGTGAGATCAGCGAGACGATTTCAGAAGCCGTCGAGAACGCAGAAGCGCCATGGCCCGCGTGTTGAGCTGACGATGCTCAAAAAACTGGCTCTCTCCCTGATCGCCCTGCTGGTGTCGCTGGGCGCCGCCGAGCTGATGGTCCGCGCGGTGGGCGCGGCGCCGAAGATCTATCTCATCAGCAAGGGGCGGTTCCGGCTGTCCAAGAATCCCAAGCTCGGCTATGAGCCGGCTCCGCTCGTCTATCACGGCGAGAAGATGAGCTTCTACGACTACCAGGGGGCGAGCAACAGCCTCGGCTTCCGCGACGTCGAGCACACGGTCGCCAAGCCGGCGGGCGTCTACCGCATCCTGGTGCTCGGCGACAGCGTGGCGATGGGGCTGCACGTGGACGACTCGGAGGCGATCTTCCCGCGTGTGCTGGAGAAGACGCTCAACCAGCTCGGCCTCAAGGCCGAGGTGCTGAATTTCTCGGTCTCCGGCTACAACACCCAGCAGGAGGTCGAGACCCTCAAGGCTAAGGGATTGCAGTACCACCCGGACCTGGTGCTCCTGGCCTACACCCTCAGCTCGCGGGAGCACATCGACGGCGATATCCTGAAGACGCTGCTCAACGAGGAGCAGCGCAAGAAGGAAGGAGTGAGCGCGGCGCGGGTCGATGCCAGCCCGTATCTGATGTGGAGCGCGCTCTACCGGTTCGTCCGCTTCCGGGTGATGGCGAACCGTCAGCCGCCGCCAGCCGATCCGCAGAAGTATCTGGCGATGGTCTCCGGCGATACGGTGGCCGAGTACTTCGGGGAGTTGGAGAATTTATCTCGCGAGAACCGGTTCGGCGTGCTGGTCGCGATCATCCCGCGCTTCGTGCGCACCTTCAGCTACTACCGCTTCGCCGACCAGCACGCCTACGCCCGCACCCTGGCGCAGCAGCACGGCTTTCAGTTCGTCGACCTGATCGGCGCCTTCGACCAGTGCCGCAAGGCGGGGAGCGAGCCGATCGAGCTCGACAACTTCCATCCGTCCGCCTACGGGCACCGCTGCGCCGCGGAGGCGCTGGCGGGAGTGATTCTGGAGCGGGCGCAGACCGCGAAGCGCTGACGCTCAGGGCTTGCAGGCGTACTGCGACTTCGCCAGCGCTTCGGCGTTGATCTTCTGGCCGCGGACGTTGGGATGCGCATCCTCGTGGCTGACCCAGAAGCTCTGGCCGGGACCGGGGGGGTAGGCGCCCGAGGGATCGATCACCTCGAAGCCGCTCTCCCGGGCCACCTGCGCCGCCTGGGCGAAGATCCCGGCGAACGGACCGAAGTCGTGCGGCTCGTGGAGCTCCGGCAGCAGGATGATGGTGGCCGGGATGTGGTCTTCGCGCAGCATGGCGCCGAGCTCGCGGAGCCCTTGCTTGGTGTGCTCCCAGCCCGGCAGCCCTTCCTTGTAGAGTCCCAGGTAATACGGCTCATAGGCGCGGTAGGGGCCGCGGAGACGCGCCGTGCGCGCCCAGATCAGTGAGGCGAGCGACGAGTGCCACATCAGCGGGCTGGTGTTGGGGACGGCGTCCGGCTCGGCGTCGTTGTAAGAATAACCAAGGATTAACCAATCGGGATGCATGGAACGGATGCGGGCGCGGTAGCGGGCCACTTCCATGGAGGTGTTGCAGTTGCCGATGCCGGCATTGTGGACCGTGGTGTGCCGGACCGTCGTGTGCCGGCCACCCTGCCGCGGGCACTGGGCGTTGAGCAGCCGTTCGAGCTGGGCGGGGAAGGTCTCCGCCTCGCCGGCGCCCCAGCCGAAGGTGACCGAATCGCCCAGCGCGACGACTTTGCGGTCGTCCGGCCGGCGCTCGGCCTGGGTCGCCGCATCGGGCAGGCGGAAGCCGTGCTCGTCGGTGCGCACGCGCACCCCCATCAGCACCTCGTCGGCGTCGGGCCGGTGCTCCTCGATGATCTTGGGATCGGGAGACTCGATCTTGACGAGGCGGGCGTAGCGCCACATCTCGACGTCGAACACATGCAGCCAATGGCTGGACAGCAGCCGCAACGCTCCCTCGGCGACGAGGAAGGCGACGACCAGAGCGAGAAGGAATGCGAGGAGGCGAAAGAGTCGTGCGCGCACAATGAGCGCGAACTATAGCAGAGCAAAAGAAATACGGGAGGAGAGCGAACCGTGGCTTGAAGCAGTTGCCATGGAGTGTACGATTCGCCGATCCTCCCTGAGTCACACCCACCCGCGCACCCGGCGAGATATGAAAGCAAGTTGAATGCCAGGTTGAGGCGGCGGGAGGATGATGATAGTGTTGGTCACAATTACTCCTCGACTGGTTCGTCGAGGAAGGAGGGGAGCACCGTGAGCGCAATCGAGAGCCGTGGCTATGTCCATCCGGATGTTCTGGTATCGACCGACTGGGTGGCCGGGCACCTGGAGGATCCGCAGGTGCGCTTGGTCGAGTCCAACGAAGATCCGCTGCTCTATGCCACTGGGCACATTCCCGGCGCCGTCGAAGTGGACTGGACGCGCGACCTGAACGATCCGGTGCGCCGCGACTACCTCGGCCGCGAAGGCTTCGAGGCGCTGATGCGGAAGAGCGGCATCAGCCGGGACACCACGGTCGTCTTCTACGGGGACCGCAACAACTGGTGGGCGACCTACGCCTACTGGGTGTTCCAGCTCTTCGGCCACAGCAAGGCGAAGATCATGGACGGCGGACGCCTGAAGTGGGCGAACGAGGGGCGCCCGCTGACCCGCGACGTGCCGAGCTATCCGGCGAGTGGCTACCAGGCCCCGGAGCGCAACGACAAGACCATCCGCGCCTACCGCGACGAGGTCCTGCGGCACGTCGAGACGAGCGGCCGGATGGTCGACGTGCGGAGCCCCGCCGAGTACACCGGCGAGCGCCTGCACATGCCGGACTACCCGAACGAGGGCGCCTTGCGCGGCGGCCACATCCCGGGCGCCGCGAACGTCCCCTGGGCGCGCGCGATCAACGCCGACGACGGCACCTTCAAGACCGCCGCGGAGCTGCGCGCGATCTATGAGGACGAAGCGAAGACCAGGCCGGACGACGACGTCATCGTCTACTGCCGTATCGGCGAGCGGAGCAGCCACACCTGGTTCGTGCTCACCCATCTCCTGGGCTACAAGAACGTCCGCAACTATGATGGAAGCTGGACCGAATGGGGGAACCTGGTCGGGGTTCCCATCGAACGCTGAGGCGGACGGATGAGCGCACCAGGCACACCAGAGATTCCCCAGAAGCTGGCCGATACCCTCGACACCCTGGGGATGATCACCGACCGGAGCGAGCGGATCCAGCTCCTGATCGACATCGCGGACCGCTTCCGCGAGGTGCCGCCGCAGGTCGCCCGGCGGCCGTTCGGGGAGGCGCACAAGGTCCCGGCCTGCGAATCCGAAGCCTACGTCTGGGGCGAGGCGCGGCCGGACGGCGCGCTCGACTTCCACTTCGCGGTGGAGAATCCGCAGGGGATCTCCGCCAAGGCGATGGCCGTGCTGCTCGGCGACACCCTCTCCGGCGCGCCGCCGGAGCAGGTGGCGGCGGTGCCGCAGGACATCGTCTATCGGGTGTTCGGCAACGAGCTCTCGATGGGCAAGTCGATGGGATTGATGGGCATGGTCTCCATGGTCGCCAACCTGGCGAAGAAACAGCTCGCCGCCCGCGGCCCGGCTCCCTCCTGAACGGGGAGCTTTGCAATGCAAAGTACTTGACGCCGTCCGTGCCGCGCGCGTAGAGTGATCCCGTGGCCGACCTCCAACAAGCCGACCTCCCCTCGTCCGATCCCGTGTCGCCGCGTGCCCTGCATCTGCGGGCGATGGACAACCTGCGTTTCATCCGCGAAATCATGGAGGGCGCCGCGCGCTTCACCGCGGTCTCCGGCCTGGGCGAGGTGGCCGTCGGCGTCACCGCGCTGGGCGCCGCCTGGATCGCCACACGCCAGAGCACGCCGGTCGGATGGCTCATCGTCTGGCTCATCGAGGCCCTGGTCGGCGTCCTGGCCAGCGTCACCGCCATCGTGCGCAAGGCCCGCCGCACCGACGTCGCCCTGCTGTCGGGTCCGGTGCAGCGCTTCGTCCTCGGCCTCCTGCCTCCGTTCGTCGCCGGTGGTGTGCTCTCCGCGGTCTTCTTCCTGCAGGGCTCCTACGCCGTGCTGCCCGGGCTGTGGTTGCTGCTCTATGGCACCGGCGTGGTCACCGGGGGAGCGTTCTCGGTGCGCATCGTGCCGTTCATGGGCATCGCCTTCATGGGGCTCGGCGCCTGTGCCCTGATCGCCCCGGCTTCCTGGGGAAACCTCTTCCTGGCGGCCGGCTTCGGCGGCTTGCACATCGTGTTCGGCGCCTACATCGCCTGGAGGCATGGTGGCTAAGCGGATGCGGCACTCCCTGCCACCGGAGGATGGCGGGCCCGGGGGGCCCGACGAGGTGCGACCGGGAGCGGCCCAGCACGCGGCGCTCGACCTCGACCGCCTGATCCACGAGCGCATCCGCCTCGGCATCGTCAGCGCGCTTGCGGTCAACGACCACCTCGCCTTCAACGACCTCAAGAAGCTCCTGAAGACGACCGACGGCAACCTGAGCGTCCACGCCCGCAAGCTGGAAGAGGCGGGCTACGTCACCTGTGAGAAGTACTTCGACGGCCGGACGCCGAAGACCGAATACCGCCTGACCGCGCCGGGCCGGCGGGCGCTCGAACGGTATCTGGACCACATGGAGGCGATCATCCATGCGACGCGCGACGGGTGACGGGCGGTCGCGCCCTGTGCGTCCACTTTGTGAAACCAAGTACTCTGTCGTTCTCGTCCGTTCTCATCATTCGCCGAGAGGGAGCGCCACGATGAGCCGTCCCGCCCTGATCTCTGTCGCCGTGATGATCGTCCTGCTCCCCGCGACCGCCCTGCTGTGGCTGGTCAGCCGCCCGCGTCCGCACCTGGAGACCCCGTTGGAGACGGCCGCGGTGGCGGGCTCCGCGGAGCGGGTGAAGGCGGCGCTCGCGGCGGGTGCCCGGCCGGACGATCTCGACCGTTACGGCTTCACTCCGCTCGTCTACGCGGCGCGCGGCGGCCGGACGGAGGCGATGACTCTCCTGCTGCAGGCCGGCGCGGACCCCGACCTCCGCGACGACTACGTCAATGGCTGGACCCCGCTGCTGCATGCGGTGCACAAGGAGCAGCTCGCCGCCGTGCGCGCCCTGCTCACCGCCGGCGCCGCGGTGGACCGCCCGGGCCGCAATGGGTTGACGCCGCTGATGCTCGCGGCGGCGCAGGGCAACGCCGAGATCGCCGAGGCGCTGCTGGCGGCGGGGGCGGACCCGCGGGCTGTGTCGCCGGGGGCCGGCTCGGTGCTCAGCCAGGCGATCTGGGGAGACAATCCGCGCATCGTGAAGGATCTGCTGCGCATCGCGCCGGACCTGCATCTGGGAGACGGTTGGGGAGACCGGCTGACGCGCGCCTATGCCCGCCTGCGCGGCCACGCGGAGCTGGTCGCCCGCCTGGACACCCTGCGGCGGGAGATCCGATGAGCGGTCCGCGGCGTCTCGACGAGCCTCTGCGCGGTGCCGGGAGTCGCGGCGGCCTGCACGCCGCGATCATCATGGACGGCAACGGCCGCTGGGCCACCGCCCGCGGCCGGCCGCGCACCGCCGGCCACCTCGCCGGAGCCGACGCCGTGCGGCGTGCGGTGGAAGCGGCACCCGGCCTCGGCGTGCGCACCCTCACCCTGTTCGCCTTCTCCGCCGACAACTGGCAGCGCCCCGACCGCGAGGTGCGCGCCCTGATGGGCCTCTTCCGCCGCTACCTGGCGACCGAGGCCGCGCGCTGTGCCGAAAAGGGGGTGCGGATCTCGGTCATCGGCCGCCGCGACCGCCTGCCGCCGGTCCTGCTGCAAGCCATCGTCGACGCCGAAGCGCTCACCGCCGGCCAGCGCTCCTTCTGGCTGCGCATCGCGGTCGACTACTCGGCCCGCGACGCCATCGTGCGCGCCGCTGGCCGATCGCACGGCCAGGAAGATCTCTCCCGCGAGTCCTTCGCCCGTCTCCTCGCCGAGCCGGCGCAGGACGCCGTCCCCGACGTCGACCTGCTCATCCGCACCGGCGGCGAGAAGCGCCTCTCCGACTTCCTGCTCTGGGAGTGCGCCTACGCCGAGCTCGTCTTCACCGATCGCATGTGGCCCGACTTCACCGCCGCCGACTTCGCCGAAGCGGTGCGCGACTTCCATGCCCGCGAGCGGCGGTTCGGGCGGGTCGCCGTCAGCCGCCCCGAGCCCCTCCCCGCGGCCCGAGCGGTCTAGTTGTGCCCCAGCAGCTCTTCCCGCACCGCTTCCAGCCGCTGGCGCATCTCGACGGCGCTGGTGGGGCGGCGCGACAGCGTCTTGTGAAGAGCGAAGCGGAAGAACTCTCCCAGGACCTCGTCGGCGTTCGGCAGCACCTGGTCGAGCTCCGGCACTCTGCCGAGGCGGATGCGCGCCATGAGCTGCTTGGGGTCGCCGCCGCTGAAGATCTTCCGTCCCAGCAGGCATTCGTACAGGACGACCGCCAGGCTCCAGAGGTCGAAGTTGACCGTCGGCGTCTCGCCGTTGATCGCTTCCGGGGAGAGGTAGGAGAGCGTTCCGACGAGCTGCTTGGTGAGGGTGAGCGAGGTCGGGCTCTGGTTCCACACCGCGGTGGCGGGCAGGAAGCTGTCCTCGTCGCTCTCCACCGTGCCGAGGATATGGTCGCGGCGCAGGTCGAAGGTGGCGCGGGCGATGCCGAAGTCCATCAGCTTGGGCACGCCGTCGCGGGTGAAACCGATGTTGCTCGGCTTGATGTCGCGGTGCAGGATGTCGGAGGCGTGGAGCTGCGCCAGCGCGTCGGCCATGGCGATCCCCAGGTCCGCCATCTCCAGCGCTGTCATCCGCCCCTTCTCGATGCGATGGGCGAGCGTGCCGCCTTCGAGCAACTCGAGGACGAGCATCGGCGTGCCCTGCCAGGTCTCCATCCCATAGACCGGCGCCAGGTGCCGGTGCGACACCGCCGCCGCCGTCCGCGCCTCGCGGCGCAGGCGCATGGCGTCCTCGGGTGAGACGCGGCGCAAGGTCTTGACCGCCACCGGCCGGCCGAGCGCGAGGTCGGCGCCGCGGTAGACGACGCCCATGCCGCCGATCCCGATGCGCTTCTCGAAGCGGAACTTTCCCGGCAAGACATAGGGGACGTGGGAGATCTCCAGCCGGCGGCTGCAGTTGGCGCAGAACACGGTGTACGACGGGAAGAGCGTGCCGCAGTTGGTGCACTCCTTGGCGAGCTCGGTGACCGGCATGGCGGGCACGGTGTCGTCGAGGTCGGCGTCGCCCAGCCGGCGCGGCCCCTTGGGATGGCCGGAGTGGCCGGTCGAATGCCCCTGCGCCAGCTCCAGGACCCAGGCGGAGTTGCTCGCGATGGTGTGCAGGAGCTGCTTGTCCTCTTTGAGGAAGGGCAGCCCGCTCTTCTTCTGGCCGAGCCCGATGAACCCCAACAGCGAGCCGTCGCGGGCGAGGATCGGGACGATCAGCTTGAAGCCGCTGTCGACCAGCCAATGCCGGTCCTTCTCCGGCAGATGGGCGAGAGGGGACCGCGGGTCCTCGAGCTCGGTGGTCAGCGGATCGCTGGCGTTCGAGACCAGCAGGGCGAGAGCCGAGGAGGCGTCCAGCCGGTTCGTCCGCCGCCGGGGATCGTTGAGCATACCCGAGCGTTCGTCGAGGACGAGCAGGGAGATCCCGTTGAGATGGAGCGCGAGATCGATCTCCCGCGCCACCAGGCTGGCCAGGCTCGCCGTGTCGCTGGTGGCGCGGATGCGCTCCACCAGCAGGGTGAGGATCTGCCGCGCGTCATACTGCTCGCGGAAGAAGCGCCGGTCGACCGCGTCCAGCAGGGTCCTGCGATAGCGCAGGGTGGCGGCGCCCACCGAGGCGGCGGTGATCAGCAGGAGCAGCCGGTTGCCGGAGAAGACCGCGGTGATCTTGTCCTCCCGGTGCGCGTAGATGTAGACGACGATGGCGAGCAGGGGCACCGTCGCGAGCGTGAGAGCCGAGTAGCGGGCCAGCGCGTACTGCACGGCGCGGCGGGCGATCAGCCGCACGTCGAGCACGCGGTGGACCAGGGCGGCGTAGGAGGTGGCGAGCGGCACCAGGGCGGTGAGCGCGCTGAAGCAGACGATCTGCGCCAGCTTCAGCCGCGGATGGACCTGGGAGAGCTGCTGGTAGGGCCGCACGAAGAGATCCAGCAGCACGCTGATCAGCAGCGGACCGAGGCCGACGGCGATCCCCCACAGAAAGACGCGCAGGCGCCGGTATTCGGTCGCTTCCAGGGAGCGGCCCTTGGCGATCAGATAGCCGATGGCGGCCACGGTCAGCGGCATCACGACGCCGTAGAACAGCCCTTCGCCGCGCCGCGGGACCACCACCGCGAAGAGCGGCTCAAGGGAGGTCCCGGCGGCCAATGGATGCAGCAGGTTGAGGGCGGTGAGGGTGACGCCGAGGACGGCGCTCGCGGTTACGATCGTGTCGATCCGCTTGAGCGTCGCCGGCGAGCGCGGCGGCTCGGGGAAGTCGCGCACGAAAACCCACAGGTAGTAGGGCATCAGCGCATGCAGCGTCAGGGCGCCGGTCGCCATCGCGAGCCAGGTCCCCGCAGGCCCGAGCGCGCCGGCCGCCAGGCGCAGCGGATGATCGGCCCAGGCGTTGATCGCGGTGAGAAAGAAGAACCCCAGCGATTGCGCGCGCTGATCCTGCCGGCCGCCGAGGATCAGGAGGGTGGCGGTGGCGCCGAAGACCAGCAGGAAGAAGAGGAACAGAGGATAAGGAAAGAAGGGATCCGCGGGGGCGGATCCCAACGTGAAGAAGACCGCGGCCAGCCCCGCCACCGCCTTCAGGCAGGCGAGGGACGGGACCAACCGCGTCCAGAAGAACCTCTTCAATTCGACGACCATGCGGAGAGGGTCGTTACTTGGGTGGGCAGAACTCTGTGTCCGACGTCAGTTGGACCGTCGCCGCGGAGTCCTGCACGTCCGCCACGGAGATCACCGTGTCACCGCGCTGCATGGACTTGAACGCCGCCAGCTTGCCGATGGCCCGGATCCGCTCCAGCACCTGCACCGCCTCCCCCGCCCAACGCGTGCTCACGACATCGGGCGTAATCGCGTCGAAATAGAGGGTGCGGAGCGCCACCGCCGCATCCTGCGACACCCGTGTGGCTCCGGTCCCCTGGCCGAATGCGACAAAGATCTGCGACATGATCCCTTCTTGTGTGTAGCCTCCGTTCGCCATGATTCTATCCTCCTTGGATTAAAAAAATGCGCCGCCACCGATCGGCCCGAACCGATCGACTCCCGCGGTAAGCGCCAGGAAAGAGCAAATCACCAGAAAGAATAGCTGCAATGTTTCAGCAACATTGTACACCGCGGACACACTGTGGGCACCAAGAAAAAGACCCGGGCTGTGAGAGCCCGGGCCTCCCAATTTCGCTAAGATATTGATTAATACTTGACGCTGCAGCCGTAGGGCTTCGTCGCCGCCGGATTGGGCTGCTTGCCCCCCAGCTCGGCGGTGAGGCCGCCGTCGACGTAGTTGACCCGCTCGGCCTTCCCTTTGCGTCCCATCGGATCGTCGTCGATCGCGCCGTTGTAGACGATCTTGCCCTGCGGATCGACGATGAACATGTGCGGCGTGGTCTTCGCGTCGTACAGGTGGCCCACCTTGCCGGTCGCGTCGTAGAGGGTCGGATAGACGATGCCGTTCTTGGTGTTGTAGGCCTGATAGTCGGCCGGCTTGAGGAAGTCGCGGTGGTCGGCGCTGGTGCTGTTGATGCCGAGCCAGACGACCTGGCCATACTTCTTGTGCAGGTCGCTCATCGTGTGCTCGCGGGCGTGGCGGTCGGAGAACGGACAGTTGGGGTTGACCCACTCGAGGACGACGGCCTTGCCCTTGAAGTCGGCCAGGGAGTAGGTCTTGCCGTCGACCCCCTTGAGCGAGAAGGCGGGAGCGGTCTCGCCCACCGCGCCGTTGGCGTGGGCGGGCAGGCCGGAGAGAGCCAGGCCGGTGAGGAGCAGCAGCGTCGCGGTGGTGGTTCGAGCTCTAGGCATAAGTCCTCCAATCGTTCGGTTTCAGGTCAGCCGGTTCAGGTGGGCCAGCCAGGGAGCGGCGAGCGCGCAGGCCGCACATCCCAAAGCCAGCAGAAAGCTTAACGCAGGCCGCCGGACGGCGCGGCGGCGCAGCCAGGCGCACAGGGCCATGGCCAGCAGGAGCAACTCGATCCAGGCGAGGCCGACGAAGCTCACCTGGCGAGACAGGCCCCAGAGGGTCGCGAACAGCACGGCGGCGGCGGCGAAGCCCAGCGCCTCGCGGCCAATGCCGGAGATCTGGGAGACCGGAGAGCCCAGGAGGCCCCAGAGCCAGAGCGCAGCGAGAGTGGCGGCGACGGCGAGGAGCGCGCCGGGGATCGGGCGGACGAGAGAACGGAGATCAGCGGCCGGCGTGCCCGCCGGGCTCGGAGCCGCCGGCACGGTGCCCAGAGGCACCGTCCGTTTCGCTTCGAGACTGGGCGTCAGGCCGGTGACCGTCCAGGCGAACACCGTCTCCCTGGGCAGCGGCTTGCCGACCTCATGCGGTTTCAGGGGGACGCGGAAGACCACGCCGTCGTCCGTCGTCCGAGCCTCGGGCCGGCCGGCGTCGAACGTGTCATGCGCCTCCAGGAAGAGCCCCGGCGAGACGCCCGGAGCTGGATGGACGCCGTGCACCGTCACCTCCAGCGACGGGGTCGCGCCCGGTTGCAAGACACCGCTCGTCGTCACACCCGGCAGGCGCTCGGCGGCAACCGGCAGGCGCTTCCACCAGGCGTCCACCAGCGGAGCGGTCGCCGGGTCCGGCACCGGCGCATCGCCCAGCGGCTGGTCGGCGGTCAGGGTGTAGCGATAAGGAACGCAGTCCACCTCGCAGACCAGGTAGTCGACGTCGGCCGACAGGTGCAGGCGGTCGCCGGGAGTGTTCGTCAGCTCGGCGCGCACCGGATAGACCACCTCGGTCTCATAGCCGAAAGCCACCAGGCCGCCGCGCAGCTCGAAGCGTTGCGGTGCCGGCCAGAGCAGCTCGGTGGACTGGAGACCGGGGGTTTTGCCGAAGACCACGACCGGCGGGAAGCCGGCGTCGCCGCTGTTCTTCCAGTAGACGTGCCAGCCGGGCGTCAGCTTGAAGTGGAGGCCGAGACGGAGCTCACCGGTGCCGGAAGCCCTCGGAGCCACCTGCCAGGGGGTGATCAGGCGGACGCTGGACTGCGGATTGGTCGACCACGGACCGGCGGCAGCCGCCGCGCCGCGGGGCGCGAGCAGTGTCAGGACGAGGAGCGGGAGGAGGGTCTTCGCGATTCGCATCCGACTCGCCAGCGTCAACGAGCGCGACAGAGGCTAGAATTCCCGGGTGCGGGTTTATTTTACAAATCTCGGCTGCAAGCTGAACCAGGCGGAGATCGAACGCTTCGCCCGCGACTTCCGCGCCGCCGGCCATGAGGTGGTAGGCTCGCTCACCGAGGCGAACCTGCACGTGGTGAACTCCTGCACGGTGACCCACACCGCGGCCCGCACCTCGCGCAAGACCGCCAGGCGCGGCAGACGCCGCGGTCTGCGCACCGTGCTCACCGGCTGCTACGCCGGCGACCCGACCGCCGCCGCCCACCTGGCCGGCGTCGATCTCGTGGTCCCCAACGCCGAGAAGGACCGCCTGCTGGAGAAGGTGCACGCCGCGTTTCCGGAGGCGACCTCAATTCCCCCCTCTCCCGGCGGTTGGGAGGGGATGGGAGAGGGGGGCCAGGGGGGTGAGGGCCCGTCCGGCAACACCCGCGCTCTCCTCAAGATCGAAGACGGCTGCAACCTGCGCTGCGCCTTCTGCATCATCCCGCAGACCCGCGGGCCGCAACGCAGCCGGCCGGCGGCCGAGGTGATCGCCGAGGCGCGCTCTCTCACCGCCGCCGGCTATCAAGAGATCGTCGTCACCGGAGTCCAGATCTCCGCCTACCGTTGGGAGAGCCACGGCCTCTTCCATCTCGCCGGCGACCTCCTTCGTGAGAGCGGAGCGCCGCGCCTGCGCCTCACCTCCATCGCGCCCTGGGATCTCGACGAGCGGCTCCTCAGTCTGTGGTCTGACACGCGACTCTGCCGTCATCTCCATCTCTCGCTCCAGAGCGGCTCGACCGCCACCCTGCGCCGCATGCGCCGCCCCTACACCGCGGAGTCCTACGCCCGGCTCCTCGATCGGGTGCGCGCCGCGGTTCCAGGCGTCGCCATCACCACCGACGTCATTGCCGGCTTTCCCGGCGAAACGGACGCCGACTTCGCCGACAGCCTCGCCTTCGTGGCCGCCGCCGGCTTCGCCAAAGTGCACGCCTTCCCCTTCTCGCCACGCCCCGGCACCGAGGCCGCGGAGCTGCCCGAGCCGGTCCATCCCACGGTGATCCGCGAGCGCATGGAGAAGCTGCTCGCTGCTGCCACCCAAGCGGAGACCGACTTCCGCCGCGCCGCGTTCGGCCACCGCGAGACGGTTCTCTGGGAGCACCCGCGCCAAGGCATGGGCCATGGTTTGACCGACAACTACATCCGCGTCTTCAGCCCCGAAGGCGCCGGTCTGTGGAATCGCTTCAGCCGGGTGGAGCTGGGGGAGCTGCTGGAGGATGGAGTCACGGGCCGGCTGGTGGCGTAAAGCCCAGCGTCTCCAGGATCTGATACAGCCCGAACTTGGGGAAGCGGAGAAAACCGAACCACGCCGCCGCGGCGAGGGTCCCCTCGGCCAGCCACTCGCGGAGCCAGAAACCGGCGTAGTCCGGGTGGCGCTGCTTCAGGCCGCCGCCGTTCTCGATCGCCCACCGCCGATTGTACCCCTCGTGCGCTCCGACCGGAGGCGCCAGGACCAGCGGCAGGCCGAGCGCGCCATAGAAGGTGATCTCGCTCGGCTTCGACCAGAGGATGTCGGTCTCGGCGAGGATCGCATTGAAACGAGGGAAGTACTCCTCCAGCGTGTCCGCGACCTCGACCGTGATGCTGCTGCCGAGCCGCGGCGCGAGCCCCGTCTCTTCGATCCATTGATGGAACTTCGCCGCGATCTCCCGGCGGATGCCCGCCACCAGGCAGAGGCGCAGGCGGTTCTCCTCGATCAGGGGCTTGAGACTCCGTAGCAGCTCGCGCGCCAACCCGGCCTGGGCGCCCGCGCCGCCGACGGTGAAGGTGAGCCGCGGCGGCACGCCTTCCTGATCCGCCGGCAGATCGCCGAGGAAGTGATGGATCTCGTTGCGGGTCTGGCTGCGGAAGACCTTCTTGCGGTCGAGACGCACCAGCCGCGCCGCGAGATTGCGGCACAGCACCGGCAGATCCGGACCGCCCAGCAGCTCATGCGGCAACGGAAAGCCGGTGTACTCGATCTGCTCCCGCGCCACGCCATAGGACCGCAGCCGTTTCAGCGCGCGCCGGCTCGGCGCCAGATATTGGATGCGCGACCGCTCCGGATGCACCGGCACCCAGACGCGATGGATATCGACGTCGGTCACCAAACAGTAGATTGTCTCCAACCCCGCGTCGTTGGCGGAGAGCGCCGGGGCGAAGAAGGTGGTGAGGAGCGGCGCGCCGGTCTGCCGCAGATGCTCGACCAGACCGCTTCCCAGACCCTTGCGGATCAACCGCTCCAGCGACAGCGCCTCCAGGGTCGCCGCCGACAGATCGCGGTACGGATAGAGATGAGGAATGCGGGTGAGCGCGTCGAGAGCGGCCTGGAGCGGCGGACCGATCACCGGGAGCTGCGAGGCGCGCGAGGTGAGCTCATAGGCGCGCCGCGAGGTCTGCCAGAGGCGCTGCTCCTCCGGCCCGGCGAGCGGCGGCCGGTCGACGTGCAGCGCCTCGACGCCGAGCGCGCCGGCCAGCGAATGGGCGGCGCGCAGATGGCCGTAGCCCATGGCAACGGACGCAACCACAGGCAAAGAAGATCTCGACACGCTTGGAGCTTAGCCGAGGAGCGGGAGACCGTGGACGCCGTAGACCAGCATCCGCGCGGCGAGACCGCATCCCGTGCCGAGCAGGGCACCGCACGCCACATCCAGCGGATAGTGCGCGCCGAGATAGACGCGCGACACGGCGATGCCCGACGCGAGGGACAGCGACAGGGCGCCCAGCCAGCTCCCCTCTCCGGTCAAAGCCACCGCGATGCCGAACGCCGCCGCGGTATGGCCGGAAGGGAACGAGAACGCGTCCGGATTCTCGGCCAGCGCCGCGAAACCGACGATGCCGCGATCCGGGCGTTTGCGGCAGCAGACCCGCTTGAGCACCTGCGAGACCGTCACGGAAAACAGCGCGCCCAGGCCGAGCAGCGCACCATAGCGCTGCACCGGACCGCCCGCGGCAAAGAACGCCAGACCGACGACCACCCACGAGGTGGCGTCGCCGAGACGGGTCAGCTTGCGCATGATCCGCGTCATCGCGACCGACTCCCAACGCCGCACCGACAGCAGCAGCGCCTCGTCGAACCGCAGCAGCGGCTCCCAGACGCTCATGCCACCTCCTGAAGCGCCGGAACCGGCGCGGACTCGTGAGCGCTCTCGACCGGCCACAGCCGGCTGCCACGGCCGACACGAAGCCGATGGCCGCGCCAGCAGATCGTGCTGCGGAACGCGCCGGCGAGCCACAGGCCGGCGACCAGCAGGTCCTTGACCGGCACCCACGCGAGATCGGCCAGACGCGGCATCCGGCCGCGCAGCCGCCGGGCGACGAGAGCATCGGCGGCGATCTTGCCGCCCATGCCGGCGAGCGCCGTCCGGCCGAGAGCCTCGGCGGACGCCCAGGACGTCGACACACCGGCGATAGCCAGGGCGAGCACCGCGAGCAGGAAAGGAATCGGATTGAGCAAAGGCTCTCCGAAAAAGGCCGGCGACAACCGGCGCCGCATCTGCGCCCAGCGCAGATGGCGCTCCAGAAAGGCGCGGACCGGTCGCCGCTCGTGGATGACCGGCAGCACATGCCGGCTGAGCGCCACCCGGAAGCCGGCGCGGGCGAAGCGGCGGCCGAGCACATAGTCCTCCGCCAGGATGTCGCGGACCCCGTCCCAGCCGCCGAGCGCCTCCAGGTCACCGCGCCGGAAGAGCATCGACTTGCCCACCACGCACGGATGGCCGGCGAGCTGCGCGCCGCACACCGAGCCGGCGACGAATCCATTGAGGTGGAGATTCTCCAAACGCGCGCCGACACTCTCCTCGCCGACTCCGGCCAGCACGCTGGCGACCAGCCCGACGCGAGGGTCCGCCATCTCCTCGGCCATCGCCCGCAGATACCCCGGCCGGGCGCGGACGTTCGAATCGGAGATCAGCAGCAGCTCATGACGGGCGTGCCGCGCCAAAGACGCCAGATTGGTGACCTTGGGATTCCAGCCGAACGGCGCCGCGCCGGCGACGATCGTCACCGGCACACCGGGAAACGCCGCCCGCAACCGCGCGGCCACCGCGAGCGCCGGATCGTCCGGATCCTCCGTCCCGAGAACCAGCTCGAACGCCGGATAGTCCTGAGCCGCCAACGAAGCGAGATTCTCGAACAACCCCTCGTCGAGCCCCTTGAGCGGCTTCAGGATCGAGATCGGAGGCAGCGGACGAGCCGCCTGCGCCCGCCGCCGGAACGGACCCGCCAGGAAGAGCAGAGTCCCGCCCGCGGCGGCCAGCGTGACCACCAGCGACAGCGCCGCGGCGCCGGTCAACAGGGTGAGCAATGGGGTCAGCATCTCCACGGGCTCTGGTCCTCCTCCTCTACAGCATCAGGATGGACCGCCCGGGTTACGCCTCGATGGCGGTGGAGTCACAGGAGCGTCAGGATGTGTTACAGAGAGAGTGGCCGCCCTCCCAACCTGGGGCGTTGCCCCAGGCTGAGGAAGCCCAGGCCTTCGGCCCTTCCCCCAGCCGAAATTTGTGATTTTGTTTGAGGCCCAACGGGCTGCCCTTCCTCAGCCCGGGGCAACGCCCCGGGTTGGGGGCTGCCCCCCTCGGCCAGTTCGGACGACCGTTGCGCATCACGCCTTCGCTCCGAAGCGAGAGGAGTTTGTGTTACAAATCCCCCATGTTCCTCGCCGCCATCGTCCAACTGAACTGCACCTCCGACGAGCAGGCCAACTGGGAGAGCGCCCGCGGGCTGATCGAGCGGGCCGCCGGATACGGCGCCAAGCTGGTCGGTACGCCGGAGAACACCAACTATCTCGGTCCGCATGAGGAGAAGGTCCGCCGCGCCGAGCCGCTCGACGGCCCGACGGGCCGGCGCTTCGCCGACCTCGCCCGTGGGCTGCGCATCCACCTCCTCCTCGGCTCGTTCAACGAGAAGAGCGACGAGGCGGGCCGCTGCTACAACACCAGCGTCCTCTTCTCGCCGGAGGGGGAGATCCTCGCCACCTACCGCAAGATCCACCTCTTCGACGTCGACGTCCCCGGCGGCGTGCGCTTCGCCGAGTCGGCGACGTGCAAGCCGGGCGAGGAGGTGGTGGTCGCGGAGACGGCGCTGGGCAAGATCGGCTTGACGATCTGCTACGACGTCCGCTTCCCGGAGCTCTACCGCAAGCTGGTGGACCGCGGCGCCGAGATCATCACCATCCCCGCCGCGTTTACCCTCGCCACCGGCAAGGACCACTGGGAGACGCTGCTGCGCGCCCGCGCCATCGAGACGCAGTGCTACGTCTTCGCGCCGGCCCAGCACGGCGACCACGACGACGCGGGGCTCAAGGCGAGCTACGGTCACGCGATGATCGTCGATCCCTGGGGTCTGCCGGTCGCGACCGCTTCCGACGGTCCGGGCATCGCCCTCGCCGAGATCGATCTCGACCGGGCGCAGAGGATCCGCCGCGCCATTCCGGTCGCCCAGCACCGCAGGGTTTGATCGGCGAGGCGAGAAGGGCCGTCACCCTCCTCGATTGTGAGTTTTCCCCTCCAATTCGCCGCGTTTCGCGTCACAATGTGGCTGTCATCCCGTCCAAAGTGGACGAATCCCCGGGGTATCTTGAGCTTACCCTCTCCGGACGCCGCGACCCCCCGTCAACTTGCGGCGTTACCCCAGGGAGAACGCAGGCTTGACGCGTTTTTCGCTGCCTTGAAGAGGGCGCAACGCTATTCTGAAGAGGGTGCAACGGTATTCCTCTCTGTATTCGCGGCGTTCGAGCCGGGTATCTCCTCCATTTGCGACGCCTGGTTGTTCTCGGGCGAGGGTATCGCCTCGAGTTGTCGGAGATTCGC
>DATARD010000297.1:0-27883 GCA_036264355.1 Thermoanaerobaculia bacterium | reverse complement strand
GATCTTGACGAAACGGATCGCGGTCTATCCGGGGTCGTTCGACCCCATCCACAACGGTCACCTCGACATCATCGAGCGCTGCCGCCCGATCTTCGACGAGGTGGTGGTGGCCGTGCTCTACAACGAAGGCAAAAAGGCGCTGTTCTCTTCGGAGGAACGTGTCGAGACCCTGCGCGAGCTGCTCGCCGACCGTCCCGACTGCCGGGTGGAGAGCTTCTCCGGCCTGCTCGTCGACTTCATGGACCGCATGGCCGCCCGCACGGTGATCCGCGGCCTGCGCGCGGTCTCCGACTTCGAGTACGAGTTCCAGATGGCGCTGATGAACCGGCGGCTCAATCCGCGGGTGGAGACGGTCTTCATGATGCCGAAGGAAGACTACAGCTACCTGTCGAGCCGCCTGGTCAAAGAGGTCTTCTCCCTGGGCGGCAACATCACCGGGCTGGTCCCCGACACCGTCCTCGCCCGTCTGCGCGAGCGCCTCCGCCCGGTCGCCGCAGTCAGCCCATGAGCCTCGGTGTATGAGCATCGACCTCTTCCTCCTGCGCATGCCGAAGGTGGAGCTGCACGTCCACCTCGAAGGCGCCATGCGCCCGGCCGTGCTCCTCGAGCTGGCGCGGCGCAACGGCGTCGACCTGCCGGCGCAGGACGAGGCCGGCCTCAAGAAGTGGTTCCGCTTCCGTGACTTCGAGCACTTCGTGCAGATCTATCTGACCTGCTCCAGGGCGCTCCGCACCCCGGAAGACTTCCAACTCCTGGCGAGCGACTTCCTGACCGAGCAGGCGTGCCAGAACATCCTCTACAGCGAGGTGCACTTCACCATCGCCACCCATCTGGGCAACGGCGCGAACGGCGAAGAGGTCCGGCACGCCCTGGAAGAGGCGGTGCGCGAGGGGGAGTCCCAGCTCGGCGTCACCCTGCGCCTGATTCCCGACATCGTGCGCAACGTCGGCCCGCAGGTGGCGGACCGTACGCTCGAATGGGCGCTCGCCGGGCGCGGCCGCGGCGTCGTGGCCCTGGGCCTCACCGGCAGCGAATCGCGGTTCTCGAACGAGCCGTTCCGGGAGCACTTCGAGGCGGCGCGGCGCGCCGGCCTGCACCGCGTGGCTCACGCCGGCGAAACCGCCGGCCCGGAGTCGATCCGCTCCGTGCTCGGCGTCTGCGGCGCCGAGCGGATCGGTCACGGCGTGCGCGCCGTCGACGACCCGGCGCTGCTCGAAGAGCTGCGCGACCAGGGAGTGCCGCTCGAAGTCTGCCCGAGCTCGAACGTCTGCCTGGGCGTCGTGCCCGACCTGCAGAGCCACCCCTTCGACCGCCTCTACCGCAGCGGCTGCCGCGTCTCGGTCAGCTCGGACGATCCGGCCTTCTTCAACACCAACCTCACCCGCGAATACCTGCGCCTGCACCAGACCTTCGGCTACAGCGCCGCCGAGCTGGCCGGCCTCTCCCTCTCCGCCATGCGGCAGTCCTTCCTGCCGGACGACGAGCGCGCCGCCCTCGAGCTGCGCTTCCGCGAGCAGTTCGACCTCCTCGGCCGCGACCTCCTCGGCGCCGTGGTCGAACCGGTCGCAAGCTGAATCCGGGCCGCGCCCGCGGCCGTTTCCTCGCGCGCTCAACCTACCGCGCATTTTCGGGGTCTAACCGAACGGTGACCACTCAAGGTCTGCGCAGAAAAGGGTTATGAACGACGATTCGGAGGAGACATTGCGCGCTGCTCTCGAGACATTGCCGGACGAGATGCGCCGGTGCTTTCTCCTGCATTTCGGGCAGGGCTTTGACGAAGGAGAGATCGCCGTGCTGCTGAGAATTCCTGTCGCGCAGGTTCACGACGGCTTGCAACAGGCGCTGGCGCGTCTGCGTTCCGGGGACGATCCGCCGCGCAAGCGAGACGACCGCAGCGGTCCGCGGAGGATCTCTTGAACCGGGACCGGCTGGTTTTTGCGCGGGCTCTCCGCAAGCTGGCTCTCAAGGCGGGGAAGGTGCTCGTCCGCCATCCGACGTCGGAGACCCTGATCGCCTATGACGCCGGCATCTTGTCGCCCGAGCAGGCGGAGCAGCTCCGCGAGCATTTCGTGCACTGCCGGGAGTGTCCCGAGCTGTTGCTGGACTACCAGCGCTTCATGGCCGAGACCGCAGGCGGAGAGAGCCCGCCGGATCCGGAGAGCGTGGCCGCCTGGCAGGAGCTGAGCCGCAGGTCGGCGCGCTGGATGCCGCCGCGTCGCCGCTCCGCGCATCGGAGCGCGTTGGCGACGGCGCGCGCCTTGTGCGTGCTCCTGGTGGTGGCGCTGATCGCCCTCTCTGTCTGGGTGCTCGCTCTGCACCGCGAGATCCGGCGGCTCGCCGAGCCGCAGGTCAATCTCCCGGTCCTTCCCGTGGAAAGCCGGACGGCGCCGGAGCGCGGCAGCGCCGGCTGGCTCCGGCGGATCGTCGTGCCCGCGGCCACGGAACGCTTCCTGCTGGTCCTGGTGCCCCGGGCGGTGCGGCCGAACGCGGAATATCGCCTGGACCTCTGTGCCGCGGATGGCCGCTCCCTGTGGTCGGCGGACCGGCTGACCAAAGGCGCCGACGGCAGCTTCGCGCTCGGGCTCTCCCGGCGTTTTCTCCCCGGC
This sequence comes from Thermoanaerobaculia bacterium, assembly GCA_036264355.1. Classification (GTDB taxonomy): domain Bacteria; phylum Acidobacteriota; class Thermoanaerobaculia; order Multivoradales; family UBA5704; genus UBA5704. The sequence goes on along the minus strand of DATARD010000297.1, from coordinate 25,277 downwards.
GGCGAGTATCGAATCCGGCTCCTCGAAAACGTGCAGGGCCGCACCGCTCTCATCGAGGAGTTTCCAGTCCTCCTGTTCTACTCGCCATCTCCGCCAGCAGGAAAGTCTTGAGAAAAGCTTTTCTTCAATCCCAAAGAGCCCACAGCTCCACCCCCGGCTCGCGAGCCAGAGCCAGCAGCCGGCTCAGCCGGTTGAGGACGTCCACCAGGCCGGGCCAGCCGAGCTGCTCGCCAAGGCGGATGTCGCCGAGCCCTTCGAGGCCCACCCAGGCCGGCGGCTCAGGAAGGTCGCGAGCGCGAACCCGCCGAGCGAGAGTCTCGATGTCCGCCTGAAGCGCCGCGCGGAACGCCGCGTCGAGCGGCGTGTCTGCAGGCGGGTCGAGCCGGCGCAAAGCATGCATGCCGGTGAGGTGGGGGAGCGCGTCCAGATACTCCAGCAGCTCCATGTCGAGCACCGTCGCGGCCTCCTCCAGCCAGCGTCCGTTCGCGTCCTTGATCTCGAGGGAGAGCACAGCCGGTGCGATTCTATCTGAACGCCAGCCGGTCCGCCGCGATTGGCAGCAGAGCCGCAGACGTGACAACCTATTCCCCTTCGCGGTGGCCTCCAGGACGGCTCCCGCGTGTGGAGGAGGCCATCGGATGAGCAACGAGTTCAAGGCTCCACTCAATTGGACGGGTGGAGGTGCGGATACAGACGTCGAGGAGACCGAGGAGTGGCTGACCGCGTTCGAGCAGGTCATCGCGATCGAGGGCCACGAACGGGCGCGTTTTCTGCTCCGGAAGCTGCTGGAGAAGGGGTATGAGAAGGACGTCACCCTGCCGTTCACCGGCAATACGCCCTACATCAACACCATTCCTCCCAGCGAACAGCCGGCCTACATCGGCGACCGGGCCATGGAGCGCCGCATCAAGAGCATCGTGCGCTGGAACGCCATGGCCATGGTGGTGCGCGCCAACAAGAAATTCGCCGGCCTGGGCGGGCACATCTCGACCTTCGCCTCGTCGGCGACCCTCTACCAGGTGGGCCTCCATCACTTCTTCCGCGGGCGCGGCGACGGCGGCTTCGACGGCGACATGCTGTATATCCAGGGGCACGGCTCACCCGGCATCTACGCCTACTCGTTCCTCGAAGGCCGGCTCTCCGTCGCCCAGCTCGAAGGTTTCCGCCGCGAGCTCGCGGCGGGAGGCGGCCTGGCGTCCTATCCCCACCCCTGGCTGATGCCCGACTACTGGGAGTTCCCCACCGTCTCGATGGGTCTCGGACCGATCAGCGCCATCTATCAGGCCAAATTCAACCGCTATCTGCGCAACCGCGGCCTGCGCGATCCCCAGGGCCGCAAGATCTGGGCCTTCCTGGGCGACGGCGAGACCGACGAGCCGGAGACGCTGGGCGCCATCACCCTGGCCGCCCGCGAGCGGCTCGACAACCTGATCTTCGTCATCAATTGCAACCTGCAGCGCCTCGACGGCCCGGTGCGCGGCAACGGCAAGGTCATCCAGGAGCTGGAGACCGCCTTCCGCGGCGCCGGCTGGAACGTCATCAAGGTGATCTGGGGCAGCGACTGGGATCCGCTCATCGAGGCGGACAACACCGGTCTCCTCGTGCAGCGGATGACCGAGGCGTTGGACGGCGAATACCAGAAGTACGTCGTGGAGCCCGGCTCCTACATCCGCCGCGAGTTCTTCGGCAAGTACCCGGAGCTTCTGGAGCTGGTCAAGGGCTACTCCGACGAGCAGCTCCACAGCCTGCGCCGCGGCGGCCACGATCCGGAAAAAGTCTACGCCGCCTACAAGGCCGCGGTGGAGCACGAGGGATCGCCGACCGTCATCCTGGCCAAGACGGTCAAAGGCTACGGCATGGGCGAAGCGGGCGAAGGGCGCAACGTCACCCACCAGCAGAAGAAGCTCAACGAGGAAGAGCTGCGCTTCTTCCGCGACCGTTTCGAGCTTCCGCTGACCGACGAGCAGGTCGCCGAGGCCGCCTTCTATCATCCGGGCGAGAACAGCCCGGAGGTGCAGTATCTGAAAGACTGTCGCCACAAGCTCGGCGGACCCGTGCCCAGCCGCCGCGTGCGCACCGAGCCGGTCGCCGTTCCGAAAGAGGGCCTCTGGGACCGCTTCTCCGAGGGGATCGACCGCGACGTCTCGACCACCATGGTCTTCGTGCAGATGCTGACCCAGCTCCTCAAAGACAAGGAGATCGGCCAGAAGGTGGTGCCCATCGTGCCGGATGAGGCGCGCACCTTCGGCATGGAGTCGCTCTTCCGCCAGTTCGGCATCTACTCCCACGTCGGCCAACGCTACGAGCCGGTCGACAAGTCGATGCTCCTCTACTACCGCGAGGCGACCGACGGGCAGATCCTGGAAGAGGGGATCACCGAGGCCGGCTCCATGGCCTCCTTCATCGCCGCCGGCACCTCATACGCCACGCACGGGATCGACATGATCCCGTTCTTCATCTTCTACTCCATGTTCGGCTTCCAGCGCATCGGCGACCTGATCTGGGCGGCGGCCGACATGCGCACCCGCGGCTTCCTGCTCGGCGCCACCGCCGGCCGCACCACCCTGAACGGCGAGGGGTTGCAGCACGAGGACGGCCACAGTCACGTGCTGGCGAGCGTCGTCCCCAACCTGCGGACCTACGACCCGGCTTACGCGTATGAGATCGCGGTGATCATCCGCGACGGCCTGGAGAGGATGTACGAGAAGCGGGAGCACATCTTCTACTACATCACCCTCTACAACGAGAACTACCCGATGCCGCACAAGCCGGCCGGCGTGGACGAGGGGATTCTCAAGGGGCTCTACAGGCTGAAGCCGGCGCCGGAAGCGGGACCGGAAGGACAACCGGCGCGTCCGCACGTCCATCTCCTCGGCAGCGGCTCCGTGCTCGCCGAAGCTTTGCGGGCGCAGCAGATCCTCGCCGAACGCTATGGCGTGGCCGCGGACGTGTGGAGCGCCACCAGCTACAAGCAGCTCCGCAACGAAGCCCTGGAGACCGACCGCTGGAACATGCTCCACCCCGGCGAGGAGCCGCGCAAGCCGTACGTGACCGGCCTGTTCGAAGGAGATCAGGACCCGGTCATCGCCATGTCCGACTATCTGAAGCTGGTGCCGGACCAGATCGCCCGCTGGCTGCCGAACCGGCTTTTCTCCCTGGGCACCGACGGCTTCGGGCGGAGCGAGACGCGGGAGGCCCTGCGCCGCTTCTTCGAGATCGACGCCGAGTGCGTGGTCCTGGCCGCCCTCCACCAGCTCGCCCGCCGCGGCACGATCGACGCCGCGGTGGCCCGGCGCGCCGTCGACGAGCTTGGGATCGACCCGGAGAAAGCGAACCCGCTTGTTTCGTAGGCTGCCCCCACCCTGCCCCGTCCCCCTCTCCTGCCGCGCGGAGGGGGCGGATTTCCTCCTTCCCGCGTAGCCTTTTGAGAAGAGGCTCCAGACTGGGAAGGAGTCACCATGAGCTTTCCACGATCCCGCTGCAGCGCTGCCATCGCGGTGGCTCTCTTCCTCTTGAACGCGATTCCGCTTTACGGTCAGGGCCGCTTCCGGGCGACCGACCGGGAAGTCTGGCGCTTTGCCGCCGCGTTCGATCCGGGCGGCCGGCTGAGGCGCGTGAGTGTCGGGTATGTCGCGGGCGGTGGCTCGGCGCGGCCAGGGGTGGACTACGTGCCTGTGTCTGGACGCCTGACCTGGCGTGACGGCGATTTTGCCGACAAGACCTTCACCGTTCCGATCCTGGCCGACGGCGTGACGGACAAGCCCTCCTATTTCGGCCTCTCCTTGAGCCATCCGATGGGCGGCGCCTCCGGCTTCTCCGCGGCGACCGTGTACATCGACTCACCAGGGTTCCTCGGCTTCGGCTCGGAGCAGCCGACCGTGCCGGAAAATGCCGGAAGCGTTGATCTTCGGGTCCAGCGCCTCGGGGGCAGCCGCGGTGCGGTCTCGGTCCGCTATTTCCCGGGTCCCCCTCCCGACTCCGATGCCGACTCTGGGTCGGCCACCGAAGGGGTGGACTATCTGCTGGTGGCGGGAGTCCTGCGCTGGGAGGACGGCGACGATGCGCCGAAGACGATCTCGGTCCCCATCCTCGACGACGACCAGATCGAGGGATGGGAGGACTTCATCTACTCGCTCGCCGACCCGACCGGTGGGGCTGTCCTGGGCAACGGCTACCTCTACTCCTGGATCTGGACCGTGATCGAGGACGACGAAATCTCGCTGGCGAGCCCGGGCCGGTTGGAGCTCGCGGTGGCGTCGCCGCTGACGGTGGAGGAGGGAGCGGGCAAGGCGGAAGTGTCGGTGCGGCGTACCGGTGGGATGGCCGGGCGGGTCTCCGTCCGCTACACCGTCACCGCGGGCACCGCGAAGCCAGGAGTCGACTTCACCCCGGTCTCCGGCGTCCTCGTCTGGGGCGATTCCGATCTCTCCGAGCATTCATTCACCATCCCAATCCTCGACGACCACCAGTCTGAAGGGAACGAGACGGTGAAGATCGAGCTGAGCGCGCCCACGGGAGGAGCCACGCTCGGCACCCCCTCGGCGGCCGTGCTCACGATCCTGGACGATGACCGGTGAGGGCTGTTGTACAGTAGGGCGCATCATGCGGAAGACTCTGTTCCTCCTCATCCTCCTCGCTCTGCCGGTCCTCGCGGCGGCCGAGCCGACCGTCTACAAAGTCGATCCCGACCACAGCGGCGTCGGGTTCAGCATCCGCCACTTCGTCTCCAACGTGCCGGGCCGGTTCAACGACTTCGAGGGGACCATCCGCTACGACCCGCAAAGCCCGTCAACCTCCAGCGTCGAGCTCTCCGTCCGCACCACCTCGATCGACACCGGCAACAACGACCGCGACGAGCACCTGCGCTCCGCCGACTTCTTCGACGCCCAGAAGTTCCCCGCCCTCACCTTCACCAGCACCGGGGTGACCCTGAAGGACGCCCACACCCTGGAAGTGACCGGCGACCTCACCCTGCACGGCGTCACCCGGCAGATCACCATCCCCGTGCAGACGCTCGGCGCCGTCAAGACCCCGAACGGCGAGAAAGCCGGTTTCGAGACCCTCTTCACCCTCAACCGCAAAGACTTCGGCATCACCTGGAACCGGGTGCTCGACGCCGGCGGCACCGTGCTCGGCGAGGACGTCAAGATCACCATCGAGATCGAGGCCAGCCGGCAGACCGTGGTGGCACCCGGGCCGAAGTGAGAAGCACGCCAGCACATGCCAGACTACAGACCCTGCTTTCCTGCGGTGCCGAAGTGATACCATAGGAGTTGTTCCGACCGGCAGCACGCGTCCCGCTTCTCAGCGATCAAACATATGTCTGGCGATTCCGGATTTGTGGTATCCATGACCGATTCACCCTCCGATTTCGACGACTGCGTCGAGAGGTGGCTTTTGGGCGACGAGGAGAGCTTCGAGCAGGCGTTTCACCAACACTATCGCTTGGTGCTCGCCTTCTTCGCCCGGCGTGGCTTCACCCCCCAAGAGGCGGAAGATCTAACCCAAGAAGTATTTCTCCGTGTCTATAGAAGCAGGGACTCGTTCCGGAGGGACGCCCGGTTTACGACATGGCTCTTTCAGATTTGTACCAACCTATTCCGCAACGATCTGCGCGATCGTTCCGCCCAGAAGCGCGACGCCCAGGAGATTCCTCTCGACAGCATGGTGCAAGGCGGCGAGAACGGAGCGGCGGACGGAGCTTTGGCTGTCGAAGGCGACGATCCACTCGCGGAAGTGCTCTGGGAAGAAGCCAAAGAGAAGCTGCGCGAGGCCCTGTCGGCACTGCCTCCCCAGATGCGCCGTTGCGTCGAGCTGAGAGTCAACGAGGACCTCAAATATCGTGAAATTGCAGAGAGGATGGGAATCTCCATCGAAACCGTGAAAGCGCACCTGTTTCAAGCCCGTCAGATCTTGAAAGGAAAGCTCGGCGACTACTTCGGGGATTTCGACTTCTGACCTTCCGTGCGAGCCCGATCATGAAACAGTCAAAACCACAATTCGCGCCCGTGCTGCGCTCCCTTCTGGAGGATGATGCGCGAGCGGCGGGCCATGCCACACCCGAACAGTTGCTGGACCACCACGCCGGCCGTCTCTCGCCGGATCAGTCCGACCTCCTGAACCGCCACCTGCAGGGTTGCCAGGAGTGCGCCGGGCTCTTCCGCGAGCTCGCGGAGTTCGCAGCCTTCACCCCCGCCCCGGCCGCCGAAGCGCTGGCCGACCGGGAAGCCCAGGCGGCTTGGCGGCGGTTGAGCGCGCGGTTGCCGAAAGCGGAGGCCGCTCCGCATCCTCGCCCGGTGCCCATTGCGGCGGGCAGGCGGAAGCCCAAGCAGGATGACTTCGCCTACGAACCGCAGCGCCTCCGGGGCCGGCCGCGATCCACGTTCCTCTTGGCGGCCGGGCTCATGGCCACCGTCGTCGGTTTGGGAGCCTGGGTTGCGCTTCTGGAGATGAGGGTTCACCGGCTTTCGCAGCCTTCGGTGAACGTGGCGATGCTCGAGCTCCATACGGACGCCGTCCGAAGTGCGGAGCGACCGGTGATCGCCGGTGGAGGAGATTCTGTCGTCTTCCTCCTGGATCCGCCGGACGGCCAGTCCTCAACCCAGCTCAGAGCGGAGATCCGCAAGGCTGGTGCGGCAGAGCCCCTGGTGAGGGCCGGCGGATTGCACAAGGCGGAGAACGGGACGTTGAATCTACAGGTTTCTCGGTCCGTCCTCCCGCCTGGGGACTACCAGCTCGACCTGTTCCAGGAGAATGCCGGATCGACGCCCTTGGCGAGCTACCCGTTTTCGGTCTCTTCGCCTTAGACCGGCGCAGCGGAAGAGGTGAAGACGACGAGCCGCCGCGACCCGCAACCCAGCCGGAGCCACGCTCTGCAATTTTGGCGGAGCAGGCTCGGATTCATCTTCCTGAGCCTGCTTGCGGAGGGCTTCGGCTCGGGAAGTGTTCCACAGCCTGCCCCGCCTGTCCTACGTCCGGCCGCAAGCCCCCCGGCCGTCAATGCGTCCGCTCTTCGGCCGGGCGGATCGGTCGATCGGGAAATCCACCCCGGCGAGCGGCACGTCTACCAGATCCCCGTTCAAACCGGCAGGGTGCTCGACGGCGACGTCGTTCCTCAAGGAGTGCGTCTTTCGGTTTCTCTGGTTGGTCCTGACGGCCAGCCCCTGCTGTCGCTGGAGAGCCCCGGAGCCAACGTCTCTCCCGGGCCTCTTCTGGCACTGCCGGTGGCGGCGGGGGATCTCCGGCTCGAAGTCCAGAGCAAATCAAGGGTTTCGGGTCGCTATCGAGTCTCTCTCCGTCCGGCGCGGCTCCCTACCCCTGCGGACCGGCAGAGGGCCGGAGCGGTGCTCCACCTGTCGCAAGGCAATTCTTGCCGCGTTCAGAAGAAAGTCGACGTAGAGTGTCCAGAGTACTCTCTGGCGCTGCGATCGTGGCGCCGTGAGGACCGGGAGCCCCGGGGAATTACTCTCTGCCAGCTTGCGCAGAAGCAGGTGAAACAGGCGGAATATGCCGCCGCCCTCGGCAGCTATCGGGCGGCACGCAGAGAATTCAGGGCGAGCCGCGACGGCGCCGGAGAGGCGGTCGCGACCGAAGGGATGGCCGGGACTCTGCAGCGCCTTGCGAGATTTGACGAATCAAAGCCTTTGCACGGCCAGGCGCTCTCGCTGTTCCGTGCCACCGGTGATCTTGCGGGCCAGGCCGAGGTGCTCGCGAATCTGGGTTTGGTTTACAGAAAAACGGGTGACACGAAAGAGGCTCTCCCGCGCTATGAGACGGCTCTCGCGCTGTTCGAGGACCTCGGCGATGTCGAGAACCAGGTGATCCTCCTCAACAACCTCGGACAACTTGTTCTCGACATGGGCCTCCCCGATGAGGCGGCCACCTGGTTCCAGAAGGCACTGCAAATCAAATCGGATTTGCCGGAAGTTTTGGATACCCAGATGCTGGCGCTCAGCGGGCTCGGAATGGCTGATTACAAGCTCGGCCATACCCACCTCGCCCTCGTCGAGCTGCGCCGGGCTCGCGAATCGACACGCACAGAACGCCTGACCGACTATGCGCGGCTGGTGTCGCTGAATCGCTTGGCGGCCGTGCTGCTCGATGCAGGCCAGGCTGACCACGGAAAGCTCAAATGGGCGCGAGAGGCGGCGGAGAAGGCGCGTGTCATCGCTCAGCGAAGCAACTATCCGGCGGACGAGGCGTTTGCCATTGCGATTTCAGCCTGGTCCTTCGAGTTTGAAGAAAACCACCAGAAGGCACTGGAGATCTTTACCGAGGCTCGAGGCCTTTTTCGTGGCTATCAAGACAAGGCTGCGGAATCCGGGGCTCTCTTCGGGATCGCTCGCGCCGAGCGTAATCTGGGCCACCTGGCCCAGGCGCAGGATGCGATGGAGAGCTCTCTGGCGTTGGTGGAGAGACTGCGCGGCACGACGAGCAGCCTGGAAATGCGGTCATCCTATTGGAGTTGGATTCGCCCGCGCTACGAGTTCTATATCGACATGCTGATGGAGCTCGATCGGCTGGAGCCCGGCAAAGGGCACGACATCAAAGCTTTCGAAGTGAGCGAAAGCGCTCGCGCGCGCACCATTCTCGACGAGCTCGCAGAATCTGGGGCGAATATGCGGGCGAACGCCGATCCCAAGCTTCTCGAGCAAGACGCATCGCTGCGGCGAGAAATCGAGCAGCTCCGGCTGGAGCGCCAGCAAAAGATCTCGCAACAGGGCGGTTCCGGCCCACGGCCTGCGACCGGAGACCTCGATCAGAAACTTTTGGAGGCGATCGCTCGCCATGAGGTGATCGCAGCCGGATTGCGGGCCAGCAGTTCCGGATCTGACGAGCTCCTCGAGGGGCGCCCGCGGTTACTGTCCCAGATTCAGTCTGAGGTCCTCGATCGCGACACCATCCTCCTTTCCTACTGGCTGGGCGAGAAGGAAAGCATCCTCTGGCGGGTGGATCGCCATTCCCTGCGCAGCTTTCGGCTCCCCGGGAGAGAGCAGATCCAGTCGCTGGCGATCAAACTGCGCGACCACTTTGCGTCGGGAAGCACCGCGATCCGCGAGAGGGAGACGGCTCGAACCGCGGCTCGGCTCGGTGAGCAGCTTCTCGGTCCGGTGGCAGGACAATTGGACGCCACCCATCTGCTGATCCTTCCCGACGGCGCTCTGCGGTATGTACCGTTCGCAGCGCTCGCTCCGCCCGGGGCCGCGGCTGCGCAAGGTTGGCCCGACCGTCCCTTGATCGTCGATCACGACATCGTGAGCCTGCCGTCCGCTTCGGCTCTCTCGGTTCTGCGGCGGGAGCGGGCCGGGCGCCGGCCGGCGCCGCACGCTCTGGCGGTCCTTGCCGATCCCGTGTTCCGGCCGACGGATCCGCATCTCCGGCGGCTGTCCAGCCAGTCCGTACCGTCTTCCGGCCGGCCCCTCAATCCGGCGCTGAAGGTCAGAAGTTTGCCCGACCTCCCCTACTCCGGCTATGAAGCCCAAGAGATCCTCCGCTTGGTCCCCCCGGCCGAAGCATTCCCCGCTCTCGGGTTTGATGCCAGCCTGGAGACCGCGACGAGCCCCAAGCTGGGCCTCTATCGGTTCGTGCACTTCGCGACGCATAGCTTGATGGACGAGCGTCCCGACCTTTCCGGCCTGGTACTCTCCCAGTTCGATCGGCAGGGGCGGTCTCAGGACGGATTTCTCTCGGCGCTCGATCTCTACACGCTCAACCTGCCTGTGGAACTGGTGGTGCTGAGCGCTTGCCAGACGAACCAGGGAGAGGATCCGGCGGGCGAGGGGATCGGCCGCCTGACCCGGGGATTCCTCTATGCCGGAGCCCGCCGTGTCGCCGTCACACTCTGGAGTATCCGGGACAAGGCGACGGCGGATCTCATGATCCACTTCTATCGGGGCCTTCTTCGTGACCGGCTCTCTCCCGCTGCTGCGTTGCGGCAGGCCCAGCTTTCCATGCGAGCTGACAAGCGTTGGAGGTCGCCTTACTACTGGGCTGGATTCGTTCTCCAAGGAGAGTGGTGATAGTGCCGGATGGTGCAGCGATCTCCCAACAAAATTCGCCTGTCAGTGTCTCAATGACTGAAGCTGAAGAGTGAAGGCGATCGATCGAACGACGAAAGGAGAGCACTCATGTCAGACGCACACAAGCCAGTCGAGACGAAGGACGTCATCCGAGATGGCGGTGGCAAGCCGGGTACCTACGACGTGATCCCGGACGGAGGTGGCAAGCCGGGCACGTACGACGTGATTCCGGATGGCGGTGGCAAGCCGGGCACGTACGACGTGACTCCGGATGATGCGGCCGGAAACAAGTAGTCCTTCCAGCGTTGCGCCGCCTGCCGGGCGAAGAAATCTGCCGCGTGCGGTGCCCTGCCGGCGCCGCACGCGGCCGTCACCAGGATTCATCGAGGAGAGATACTAGTATGTCTGAGCCACTTCTCTACTGCAACGGAATCAACGGCGAAACCGGTGACTACCTGAGACCGCCGGCCACTCTGGAGGAGATCGCCTCTCTGGCGCGCGGCGATTCGATCTCGGTCGATAGCCGCGCCAAGAGTAAGGGAAGAGGGCTGCGTAATGGTACGGACCCGAGGGTTCTCCAGAATACCGGATGGGGTGTGATCTTGGCGGAGGGTGATGAGAAAACGGATGCGATCCTGTCTGCCCTCAGCCCGCTCCTCACGCTCCGAAAAAGTCAGGTCGGCGAAAAATTTGCACACCGTTATCAGGAATGCGTGGGTGATTTTGGTTTTCAGGCGGGCGATACCAAACGGCGTTTCCTCTCTAACCACAGCGTTGGAGCTGGCGCCGTCGAGCCGGACCAGATGCCGTACTACCTTCTGATCGTCGGCGATCCGGAAACAATCCCCTGGGAATTTCAGTATGAGCTCGACGTGCACTATGCTGTCGGGCGGCTCTGGTTCGAAACGATCGAAGAGTATGAGCGCTATGCGCGGAACGTCGTCGCGGCCGAGGCGTCGCCGCGGGCGCGCGGAAAGAGCGCCGCGCTCTTCGCGCCTCAACACGAGGGAGATCCCCCGACGGAGCTCACGCGGTTTCACCTCGCCACCCCACTGGCCGAGAGAATCGAGAAGATGGGGAGCGGATGGACGGTGAAGCGAGCTTTCGGCGAGGACGCCACCAAGGCAAACCTCTTGAAAATGTTGAACGGTGATGGTCCCCCCGACCTCCTGTTCACCGCGGGCCACGGTCTGTGGTACCCCAATGGCGCTCCCGATCAGCTCTCGCGCATGGGCGCTCTGGTCTGTCAGGACTGGCCCGGCCATGGTTGCGGGCACGGCCCCAGGCCGACTGATTTTCTCAGCGGCGACGACGTCAACGGCGCGGATCTCTCCGGCCTGGTGAGCTTCCATTTCGCTTGTTACGGTGCTGGTGCGCCCGCCATCGGGGACTTTCCCATCGCACGCACCCGGACCGCCGCGCGGTCGTTCATCTCCCACCTGCCGCAAAGGCAACTTCAGGCCGGGGCACTCGCGGTCATCGGACATGTGGACAGCGGGTTTGAGCATTCGATCGAGCTTCCTGGGGCTGGAAAGCACATCGAAGCCTTTGAAGACTTCGTGGACCGTCTGCTGGTCAAAGGACATCCTGTCGGCTCCGCCATGGAGAACTTCGGTATGCGCTATTCCGATCTGAGTCGGGATCTCGGCGCTGTGCTCGAGGAAGAGAAACGCGGCTTGGCGGCCGACGACAAGGTGGTCGCCGATTTGTGGACCTGTAGTCGCGACGCCCGTAATTACGTCGTCTTGGGCGACCCGGCCGTGCGCCTGCTACCTCCAGCGGGAGAGTCATGAAGACCGGGAAGCTCCACGCATTGCTTATCGGGATCGATCAATACATCCCCCCACGTCGACCCGGTGAAATCGACTACCCCCCACTTGAAGGGGCGGTCGGAGATATCCGGAGAGTCCGGGATTTTCTGCTTGAGCTCGCCACTCCACCCACGCGGATCCTCGAGCTCACGGCAAGCTCCGGGGATGGTACCGAACCGATCGAGCCGCGTGACCGTTGGCCGACTTACGAGGCCATGGTGAGCAAGTTTCGTGAGCTCACCGCCGGTGCCGAGCGAGGGGATCAGGTCTACGTGCACTACTCCGGCCATGGCGGCAGGGTCCCTACGATTTTTCCCAAGGAGAAGGTGACCGGGCTCGATGAGACTCTGGTGCCCTGCGATGTCGCCGATTCCTCCGCACGGCATTTGCGGGATGTCGAGCTCGGGATGCTCATCCAGGAGATGGTCGACAAGGGGCTCCTCGCTACGGTGATTCTCGACTGCTGCCATTCAGGAGGGATGCGGCGGCGCGGTCCCAGAAAACCTCACCCGGGCCGCGCCGTCCCGCGCGGAGTCGATACTCCCGACCGGAGACCCCGGCCCCAAGAGAGCCTCGTCGGTACGCGTGAGCAACTGGCCGCTTTCTTGCGGCCGAATCCGCCTGCTGTGCCCGGCATGAGAACGTTCCGGCATGCCCGGCTGGACGGCGGGCTCGTCGAGCCGCATGGGTACGTGATGTTTGCCGCTTGCCGGCCGCAAGAAAAAGCATTCGAAGATCCATTCGACGGCGAAGAGAGTCAAGGGGCTTTGACCCACTACCTTCTCTCGACGCTGCGGGCGGGAGGGATTGAGGCGACTTGGCGAGAGATCGAAAGCATCGTATCCCCCCAGGTCCATGTCCGGTTCCCGGCTCAGGCGCCGATGCTCTATGGAGAGAAAGGGCGTCGCTTTCTTGGTGGCTCGATCGGCGACGAGGAAAATCCCCCTGAGGGCGACGGCTTGGCCGGAGTGAGCGTCCTGGCTGTGCAAGGGAGTTGGGTTCTGCTCAGCGCGGGCGAGGCGGCCGGGATCCGCGAAGACATGCGGTTCGCCATTTATCCACCGGCTCTGGATCGGCAACTCGCGGGGAGGCGTCTGGCCGAGGCGGAGATCCGTAAAGTCGGAGCCGCAGAGAGCTGGGCCGAGATCGTCAAGACGCACTTTCGGACTGCTATCCGCGAAGGGGGGAGGGCCGCACCGCTCGGAGGGATCGCGGTCGGGAGGCCGGCGTTGTGTGCGATCGTGAATGGAGAGACGGCTGCTGATCGAACCTCGGCGTTGGGCCGAGCGATGGAGGCGATCGTGAACGACGGCACGGGCGCGGTAAAGATCGCGGAAGAGGGAGAGGCCGCGGACTTCCGGGTGTCGGTGAACGAACGCGGCGACTACGAAATTCGGGATACCGCAGGACAGCCTCTCGTCAATCTCGGGCCGGCTGTGTCGGCCCTGGCACCCGCCGCCGAGGCCGAGCTGCTGCGCCGCCTGATCCATCTGGCGATGTACCGTGATCTTGAGCAACTCGAAAACAAGTCTGTGGGCTCTCCGTTGGAGGGAAAGCTCCGGCTAAGGGCGACCCGCAGCCGAGCCTCCGCAGGCCCCGGAGGGATCATCGAGCAGGCGGTGAGCACCGATGAGGCCACGGGGGATGGCGGCATCGATCTGCGCTCTGGCGAAAGTCTGGTCCTCGAGATCGAGAATCAGTACACGCGACCTCTCAACGTCGTCGTGCTCGACCTTCAGCCCGACTGGGGGATTACGCAGATCTTCCCCACGCAGCGTGACGGCGAGTTCTGCCCCCTGGATCCCGGTGAGAAAAAAACGATTGGTATCAAGGGATACCTGCCGGACGGATGTGAAGAGAAGCGCGATATCATCAAGGTGTTCGCCACGCTCGGCGTCCCGAGCTTCTTCTGGCGGGAAATGACGCCGCTCAATAGGCCCGTGGCTCGGCACCGGTTGACGCGGACTTTTCGCGGCGACGTTCCCGAAGATGTCATCAATTCGGTCCCCTTGGCTGTGGGGAAGCGGGCTGGACGCGATTGGGCCACCACCCAACTCGAGGTGCGGGTACGGGGTTGATGGCTGGGCCCTCAAAGCCGAAGCGAGAAAAGCCGTCACCTTCCGACGTGACCGAGTACCTCGACTTCGTTCTGCTGATCGAAAGGGTCGTCAGGAATCACCGCGCCCGTGTTCTGGCCTCGCCGGAGGGAGAGGCCGAAGTCGAGTTCCGCTGGCCTTCCCCCCGACGCAATGTGAGGGTCGTCGAAGATCCCAAGGGCGCTGGGAGCCTTCTTTTCGAGACGATCTTCCGCGGGCCGGTGAAGGATCGACTGATCGGGAGCCTGTCCACGGCAAAGGCGGTCGGCAAGGGGTTGCGGCTCCGCCTTCGGTTCGCCGACTCCGCTCTGGTGGCCCACCCTTGGGAGCTTCTTTACGATGCGGAGCACGGCCGGTTCCTTGCTCTTGAGCCGACAAGCCCGATTGTGCGGTATCTCGAGGTCGCGGAGGAAATAGTACCGCTGCGGTTACCTTCGCCGATCCGGATCGTCGTGCTGGCTGCTTGTCCGGCGGGATTTGCTTTGCTCGATGCTGAGCAGGAGCAGAACGAGCTACGTCAGGCTCTTTCCGAGCTGATCGCCTGCAATCAAGTAGTGGTCGACGTGGTGCCACGGCCAACGGTTTCCAGTCTCCATCAGCACCTTCAGGGTTGCCACATTCTTCATTTCATCGGTCATGGAGACTTTGATCAGAACGGTGCTCTGGTCTTCGAAGACGACGCAGGCAGGCCACGCCGGGTAGAAGCTTCCGAGATGGCGGATCTTATTGCCGCCCATCCATCGGTCCGTCTCGTCTTCCTCAATGCCTGCCATGGTGGCCACGCATCGGGCGAAGACGTCTTCGGCGGTGTCGCCCAGAGTCTGCTGCGGCGGGGAGTCCCGGCCGTCGTCGCGATGCGAGACGAGGTGGAGGACGAGGTGGCCCTTCTCTTCTCGCGGGTCTTCTACAGCTCTTTGGCGAAAGGCGATCCTGTCGAGGCAGCGACCACCCGAGGTCGGCAAGCGATTCGGCACGCCGGCCACGGTTTCGCTTGGAGCTCGCCGGTGCTGTACCTGCGCGCTCCGGACGGAGTGATCGGGCTTGGCTCCAGAGAGCGAAACCGGTGGGCTCGGCTCTCTTCCTGGCCCAAGCGCACAACCTCTCGGATCAAATCGATCGGCCGCGTCTCCTGGCTGAAGCTTTGTGCCGCCTTCGCCGGGTTATCCCTTATCGCTTACATCGTCTATGTCGTCGCCTTGGCGCTCGATCCCTGCCCCTCTCCGGCCGGCTTGGATTTGAAGTTTGCCTATATCCGTCCGGGAACTTTTCGCATGGGCTCGGAGAGGAATGGCAACGGTCCACCGCATGATGTAACTCTCACTCAACCGTTTTGCCTCGGTGTCGAAGAGGTACGCCAGAGGCACTGGCAGGCGGTCGAAGGGAGCAATCCAAGTGCGACGAAAGGGGACGAGCTCCCGGTCGAAAACGTATCCTGGAGCGACGCCAGAAGCTTCGTCGAGGAGTTGAGCCGGCGAGAGCCTCTGGCCAAATTTTTTCTGCCGACCGAGGCGCAGTGGGAATATGCCGCCAGCGGAGGCGGTGAAGGGCCGTCCGGCGATGATGGTCAATATGGGAATTGCGCGAGCGACCAGGTCATGCCCGTCGGCTCTTTCCATGCGACCCGTTGGGGCCTCCACGATATGGGCGGAAACGTCTATGAATGGGTCGACGACGTGAGTCCCTATGGCCGAGAGCCTGTGACAGACCCGGTTGGGAATGGACGGCGGCAGGACAATCTACAAGTTCGCCGAGGAGGTAGCTTCCACAGTAAAACCCTGGACTGCCTCGCGACCACCCGCACTTTCACCGATCGAAACGAAAAAGACTACGACACCGGCTTCCGGATTGCCCGAGAGCCGGTGCGCAGATCTCTGGCGCAAGTTTTTTCCTCTCTACTGCGCCGTCGTGCTGCCTGAGCCCACCGCCGCCCTCCGCGCCGCCTCGAACTCATCTCCCGGCACCCACGCAGGCAGCTTCGGATCGTTCGCGATGTCCACTCCGGCTTCGAAGCCGAGCCTGGCGTCTTCGATCATGCCGTCGAAGCTCCAGTCGGGGGTCATCTGGTCGCTTGGTTGGTGGTAGTGAGCGGCTTCCCAGGCTTCGAGCTGTTCTTTTCCCCAGGCGTCGGGTTTGCCTCGGACGTGGGTTCCGGCGTCGAGGTAGATGGCGGGGACTCCGATCTTGGCGAAGCTGAATTGGTCGGAGCGGTAGAAGAAGCCTTTGTCGGGGAATTGATCTCCCACGACGGTCCTGCCCTGCGTGGCGGCGAATTTCTTGACGACGGCGTCGAGGGAGGACTTGCCGAGGCCGATGAAGGTGAGGTCGGTGGTGCGGCCGAAGATCTGGCCTCCGTCGTAGTTGATGTTGGCGGCGATCTTGCCAGGGGGGAAGGTGGGGTGCCTTGCGTAGTAGTCGGAGCCGAGGAGGCCCTGCTCTTCTCCGGCGACGAGGAGGATGAGGATCGAACGCTTCGGCTTTTGTGGGAGGACGGAGAAGGCTTTGGCGATCGCCAGCACTTGGGCGACTCCCGCGGCGTTGTCGACGGCTCCGTTGTAGATCTTGTCGCCGGTCTTGTCAGGCTCTCCGATCCCCAGGTGGTCATGGTGCGCGGAGAAGATGACGACTTCGTCTTTGAGCTTCGGATCGGAGCCGGGGAGGAGGCCGGCGATGTTGGCGGTTTGCGCGTGGTTGACTTTGTTGGTGAGGGTGAGGGAGGTGGTGATTCCGAGGGGGACGGGTTTGAAGTCGCGGCTCTGTGCCTGCTTGCGGAGGGTGTCGAGATCGAAGCCTCCGAGCTTGACGAGCTCTCGCGAAGCGTCTTCGGTGGTCCAGGCGGCGACTTGGAGGAGTGGGACCTTTCCTTCGTCCGGCAGGCCGAACTGCTCGCCGGTCCAGGAGTTTTGCACGACTTGCCAGCCGTAGCCGGCGGAGGGGGTGGTGTGGATGATGATTGCTCCCGCCGCACCTTGCCGCGCCGCGCTCTCGTATTTGTAGTCCCAGCGGCCGTAGTAGAGACGGCGTTTGCCTTCGAAGAGCTTGGGATCCCAGTCGGGATCGTTGTTCATCACCAGCAGGACTTTTCCCTTGAGGTCCATCTTCTTGAAGTCGTCCCACTGGTATTCCGGCGCCTGGATGCCGTAGCCGACGAAGACGATTTCGGCGTTGTCGATGACTGAATGGTCTTTCTGGACTCCGCTGGCGGCGATGAACTGGTCCCAAGATTTCAGGGTGAGGGTTTGCGGTCCCTTTTTGAAGTCCCAGGTCTTGGGGACGTCCGCGGTGACGCCGACGATGTCGAGGGGCTGAATGTACGAACCGTTCCCGGCTCCAGGCGCGAAGCCCAGATATTGCAGGGTGGAGGCGAGGTAGAGCTGGGTCAGCTTGTCGCCTCGCGTCGCCGGTCCCCTTCCTTCGAGCAGGTCGTCGGCGAGATAGCGGATCGGCGCTTGCAGGGTGTCCTTGGTGATCGCCTGGGCGGCTTTCGAGACGCCGTCGGGAGCGGCCGACGCGACCGCCGGCAGGAGGGCGAGGATTGCTGCAGCCGGCCAGAGCTTGTGCGCGCGGCTCTTCATGGACGGGTCTTCTCCTCGGCGTGGGCGAGCGCGGCCTTGCGCACGGCTTCGAATTCGTTGCCCGGGTTCCAGGTGGGGAGGGCCGGCGTGTTGGCGATGTCCAGGCCGGCGAAGAAGCCGAGGCGGGCGTCTTCGACCATGCCGTCGAAGACCCAGTCCGGCGTCATCTGGTCGCTCGGCTGGTGATAGTGCTTCGTCTCATAGACCAGCGCCTGCTCGCGGCCCCATTCATCCGGATGGCCGCGGTAGTGGGTGCCGGAGTGGAGATAGATCGAGGGGACGCCGATCTTGGCGAAGCTGAACTGGTCGGAGCGGTAGAAGAAACCCTTGTCGGGAAACAGATCGCCGACGACCGTCCGTTGCTGCGTGGCCGCGACTTTTTCCACCACCTTGTCGAGCGACGATTTGCCCTGGCTGACCAGGTTGACGTCGCTGGTGCGCCCGAGGATGTTGCCGCCGTCGTAGTTGATGTCGGCGGCGATGCGGCCGGGGGCGATGGTGGGGTGGAGCGAGTAGGCGAGGGAGCCGAGGAGGCCTTTCTCTTCACCGGCGACGAAGAGGAAGAGGATGGAGCGCTTCGGCTTCTCGGCGAGCTCGGTGTAGGCCTTGGCGATCGCCAGCACCTGCGCGACGCCGGACGCGTTGTCGATGGCGCCGTTGTAGATGGTGTCGCCGGTCGCGTCGGGCTTGCCGATCCCCAGGTGGTCGTGGTGCGCGCTGTAGATGACGACCTGGTCCTTGAGCTTCGGGTCGGAGCCGGGGAGGAGGCCCACGACGTTGGCCATCTGCACGTGCCGGACTTTGTTGGTCAGGTGGAACGACGAGGTGACGCCGAGCGGCACCGGCTTGAAGTCGCGGCTTTCGGCCTGTTTGCGTAGGGTGTCGAGATCGAAGCCGCCGAGCTTGACGAGCGCCCGCGCGGCGTCCTCGGTCGTCCACGCCGCCACCTGGATGCGCGGCGCCTTGTCGTCGGCGAGCTGGAACAGCTCGACGCTCCAGGAGTTCTGTACCACCTGCCAGCCGTAGCCGGCGGAAGGGGTGGTGTGGATGATGATCACCCCGGCCGCGCCGTGCTTGCCGGCGGTCTCATACTTGTAATCCCAACGGCCATACTGGAGCCGGCGCTTCCCTTCGAAGAGAGCGGGATCCCAGTCGGGATCGTTGTTCATCACCAGCAGGACCTTCCCCTTGAGGTCCATCCCCTTGAAATCGTCCCATTTGTACTCTGGCGCCTGGATGCCGAAGCCGACGAAGACGATCTCGGCGCCGTCGAAGCCGGAGGACTCCTGTGGCACGCCGCTGGCGGCGATGAAGTGGTCCCCGTATTTGAAGGTCTGCGATGCGGACCCTTTCTGGAAGGTCCAGGTGTCCGGATCGCCGGAGGTGACGCCGATCACGTCGAACGGCTGGATGTAGCTGCCAATGTCTCCGGCACCTCCAGCACCGGCGCCCGGCTTCAATCCCAGATATTGCAGGGTGGAGACGAGATAGAGCTGGGTCAGCTTGTCGGCGCGCGTCGCCGGGCCGCGCCCTTCGAGCAGGTCGTCGGCCAGAAAGCGGATCGGCGCCTGCAGGCTGTCGGGCGTGATCGCCTGGGCCGCTTTGGCGGCAGAGGCAGAAGGAGCTGGAGGCGGAGCCGCCGCTGCAAGGGATGGCAGGAGGGCGAAGAGAACCGCCGCGGTCCAGGCTTTCATCGGATTCTGTGTCATATGAGTCTCCATGGGAAAGGTCGAAGGCCGGTCGCTGACTCTAGCAGTTGTGCGATACCGCCGGCAGGGCCCTCCCCCGGCCCCTCTCCCAAGCAGGTTCGGATTTCGTGAAGCCGCTCCGCGGTCGGGCTCGCTGGCGCGAGTCTCAGTAGGCGTTCGCCTCGGCAACTTCCTCCTTCCACTCCTTCATGCATTGGAAAGGAGTCTCGGGCGAGCCGTGGTACCACTCTTCGAGCAGGGTCGTGAGCGTGCTCCATCGATCTTCGTTCTTGGTCGTTGCATAGTATTCTTCCCCTTTGCGAAACATCACATCGCAGAGTCGCCCCCGGCGCTCGCGCTCGGCGGCGTCGATCGTCGGAAACTCGAGATAGCGGATCGGAGTGCCCTGATTCCGGTCGCCGGACCAGCGAGGCGCTTTCTGGTTACTCGGGTTGGTCCCCGTCGCCTTGCCCGCCGCCTCCTCGGTGTCCCACGACTTCAAAGTTCCCGTGAGAGGGTCAAAGCTTGCGGAAGGTCCGGGACCGGCCAACTGGATGGGGTTGAAGACATTCGTCAGAGACTTGACGACCTTCGCGAGAATCGCCTGCTTCCCTTTATAGGCCCAGCCCAGTGAGATGAGGAAGACTGCCTTGGCCCCCTCTCCGAGCCGCGTCTCCATGTTCTTCTTGACGAGCGCGTACTTCTCCTCGTTTGGAACCAAGCTTCCCGTTTTTTCGTCGAAAACGAGCGCGCGCGCGGTGTCGAAGTGGGCGAATGCAGCGTTCTTCGTCTTGGCGTCGTAGGCGACGAGGGCGACGCAGTTGCCGAGCCCGTGGGTGACCATCGCCTCTTTCCCCGTCCCGAACGCGTCGAACCCGACGGTCTCGGTTCTCTGGACGGCGCCGGGCGGCGAGCTCGGCAGGACGGGCGGTGCGTGATCGGGGAAGATCGAGTAACGCGGCCCGACCCTGGGGCCATCCGGTGCCACGAGCTTTGGGTCCGGCTTTGAGCGCTCCGCTGGCGGAGGCTTCCAGCCCCGCTGCCCGTATTGGCCTCCTGAGGGTTCCCGGACGGTTCCGCCAGGGGGAGCGATGTACTTGTACATGGCCTTATGAATGGTCAGTGCAGAGAGCTTCTCACAAAGGCTTGAATGCGCCAACCGCGAGGACGACCGGCTGGGCAAAACCTCGCCGAGTGGCTCGACGAGGTCCGATGTAAGCCCCAGGGTTAAAACCCTGGTCTATGTGCCCTTGCCCCTCCGGGGCGGCTTCCACCGCCCAAGAAAGGCGCGCGAGCTCGGCGTCGCGGCCTGAGGGCGAGCCCTGCGAGCGGGAAGCATCTGGGCGGGCGGACCTTTCCTTCCCCCAGATCCTTTGGGTCGCCGAGGCTCCCTGCAGGATGACTTCGGGGGGCTGTGTTGTTTCCGGGCTCGCGCCGATGTGGGCTGGCTTGCGGGGCGGTCCGGCACACGTTATGGTTGCCTTGCAGCATGGGGGGGATGGGCGTCTCGGGAGAACCAGAGTACGATGATGCTCAAGATGACGGTGCGAGACTGCCTCTACCTCAACTGGGCTCTGCCGGCCGACGCGCTCCCTGAGCCGCCGGCGCCGTTGCGCTATCAGCTTCACTCCTGGCAGGGGCGGGACTATGTGTTCGCGTCCGCCCTTCTGTTCCATCAGGATGCTGTCCGTCTGTCTGTCTTGCCGTTGTTGCGGCTGGGCTATCCGCAGCTCAATCTGCGCCTGTATGTGCTGGACGGCGACGGGGTGCCGTCGGTGCTGTTCCATCGCATGCTGATGCCGTCGTGGGTGGTGCCGGGGGTGCGGTTGATCACGCATCAGCCGGCGGCTCGCGCGCATCTCGACTTTCCGCGGCCGTCGCGGCAGTTGGGGGACGATTCATGGGTGTGGAAGGTGCGCCGCGGCGGCTCGCTGGAGATCCGGGCCTGGCAGGACAGCCCGTACATCGGCGAGGGGCCGCGGATCGGCACCTGGGAGCAGACGGTGCGCTACTTCTATGAGCGCCCGCGCGGCTATGCCGAGAGCGGCGGCGTGCTGCACCGGGTCGACGCGGTCCATCCGCCGACCGACAACTGGCCGTTGCGGGTCGAGCTGTCCGGGGACGATCTGCTGGACCGGATGCTGCCTCTCGGGACCAACGGCGAGGCCGGGGCGGCTCACTGGCCGGGCGTGCACTCGGCGTGGCTCTGTCCGGAGATGCCGTTCGTCTTCGAGCTGGCGCTGGTGCCGAAGGCTCCGGCGGCGGTGGGGATGCCGCAGCCGGCGGCCGGACGGGTGGCGAGCCCGGTGCTCCGCGAGCGGACCGCCGCCTGATCCGGGCGTGTTAGCATCGCTCGCATGAGCCCCAGCCAATCTCCAGACCAACGGACGCAACGCATTGCCGTCCTGCCCGGCGACGGCATCGGCAAGGACGTGACCGCGGAGGCGGTCAAGGTCCTCGCCGCCGCCGCCGAGGTGTGGGACCTGCCCCTCGAGCTGGTTCATTTCGACTGGGACGCCGACCGCTATCTCGCCACCGGCGAGACGCTCCCGGCCGGCGCCCTCGACGATTTCCGGAAAAACTATGCCGCCGTCTTCATCGGCGCCTTCGGCGATCCGCGGGTGCCGGACATGAAGCACGCGGCGGACATCCTGCTCGGCATCCGCTTCGGCCTCGACCTCTATATCAACCTGCGGCCGATCAAGCTGATCGATCCCAGGCTCTGCCCGCTCAAGGACAAGACGGAGAAGGACGTCGACTTCGTCGTCTTCCGCGAGAACACCGAGGGCGCCTACGTCAACGTCGGCGGCAACTTCAAGAAGGGGACGCCGGACGAGATCGCGATGCAGGACGAGATCCACACCCGCAAAGGGGTGGAGCGGATCATCCGCGCCGCGTTCGAGTACGCGGTGGCGAACGGCCGCCGCGAGGTGCTGATGGCCGATAAGTCGAACGTCATGCGCTACGGCCACGACCTGTGGCAGCGCTGCTTCGCCGAGGTCGCCAGGGAGTTTTCGCAGATCGAGTCGCGCCACATGTTCGTCGACGCGCTCACCATGCAGATGGTGCTCAAGCCGGAGACGCTCGACGTGATCGTGACCAACAACATGTTCGGCGACATCATCACCGACCTCGGCGCGGCGCTGCAGGGCGGACTGGGCATGGCGGCTTCCGCCAACGTCCATCCCGGCCAGACGTCGATGTTCGAGCCGGTGCACGGCTCGGCGCCGAAGTACGCCGGCACCGGCCGCGCCAATCCGATGGGCGCCGTACTGTCGTCGGCGCTGATGCTCGAGACGATCGGCCACAAGGAGGCCGGGCGGGCGCTCGAAGAGGCGGTGGTGCAGGCGGTGCGCGCGGGGCAGACGACCGTCGATCTCGGCGGCACGCTCACCACCTCGCAGGTCGGCGATCTGCTGGCGCGGACGGTGGCGAGCACGGCCGCCGGTGCAACCCGATAGGAACGGACAGAGAGGACGCCGTGCCACTCAAAGAATCCGATCTGATCTACGACTGGAACCGCGCCGGCAGGCCGGATCTGCGGCCCGCCCGCGGCCGGGTGGAGCTCGACGACGAGACGTTGCGCGACGGTCTGCAATCGCCGTCGGTCCGTTCGCCGTCGATCGAGGACAAGCTGCGCATCCTGCACATGATCGCCGAGCTGGGCATCGAGGGGGCGGACATCGGCCTTCCCGGCGCCGGACCGCACGTCAAGGACGACGTGCTCCGTCTGGCGCAGGAGATCGCGGATCAGCGGCTGCCGGTCTTCCCGAACTGCGCGGCGCGTACGGTGATCGCCGACATCCAGCCGATCGTCGACATCGCGCAGGCGACCGGCATCGCGATCGAGGTCGCCGCATTCATCGGCTCCTCGCCGATCCGCCAGTACTCCGAGGGGTGGACGATCGACCGCATCCTCCGCCTGTCGCGCGAGGCGATCGAGTTCGCGGTGAAGGAAGGGTTGCCGGTGATGTACGTCACCGAGGACACCACCCGTGCCAAGCCGGAGGACCTGCGCCGCATCTACACCGAGGCCGTCGAGGCGGGGGCGCGGCGCGTCTGCGTCGCCGACACGGTGGGGCACTCCACCCCGAACGGCGCGCGCAACGTCATCCGCTTCATCCGCGAGGTGGTCGACACGACCGGCGAAGATGTCAAGGTGGATTGGCACGGCCACAAAGACCGCGGCCTCTCGGTGATCAACGCGCTCGCCGCCGCGGCGGCGGGCGCCGACCGGTTGCACGGCACGGCGGTGGGGATCGGCGAGCGGGTGGGCAACTGCCCGATCGACATCCTGCTGGTCAACATGCAGCTCCTCGGCTGGATCGACCGCGACCTGCATCGCTTGCAGGACTACTGCCGCCTGGTCGCCGACACGACCGGCGTGCCGTTGCCGGACAACTATCCGATCGTCGGCCGCGACGCCTTCCGCACCGGCACCGGAGTGCACGCGGCGGCGATCATCAAGGCGCGCGCCCGCGGCGAGGACTGGCTGGCGGACCGCGTCTACTCCTCGGTGCCGGCGAGCCTCATCGGCTGCCGTCAGGTGATCGAGGTGGGGCCGATGAGCGGCGAGTCGAACGTCGTCTACTGGCTCCAGGAGCGCGGCATCGAAGCGGTGCCGGATCTGGTGCGCGAGATCTTCCAGGTCGCCAAGGATTCGCCGGTGGTCCTCGAAGAGGAGACGATCCTGGCGATCTGCCGCAGCCGTGGCCTGAACCCCGAGCCGCCGCGGCCACGGGCTTTGCCTTGAGCTCCGCCGAGCCGCGCAAACCTCCGCCGCCGTGGAAGCGGGCCCTCGACCGCTACCTGGAGAGCCTGGCGGTGGAGCGCGGCTTGTCGGACAACACGGTGGCGGCGTACCGCAACGACCTCACGCGTCTCGGCGAGGGGCTCGCGGAGCGCGGGGACCGTGACCTGCTCACCGCCGATGCCGCGACTTTGGCCGCCCACCAGCGCGAGCTGCGCCGCAAGGGGCTCGCGCCGCGCTCGATCAACCGCGCTCTGTCGTCCTTGCGCGGCTTCTATGAATACCTGGTGACCACCGGCGACCGCGCCGACAACCCGGCGGTCAACCTGCTGCCGCCCAAGCTCTGGCGGCCGCTTCCCAAGGTGCTCTCCGAGCCCGAGGTCGAGGCCCTGCTCGCCGCGCCGGACGTCAACACGCCGCTCGGCCTGCGTGACCGCGCGATGATCGAGCTGCTCTATGCGACCGGCCTGCGGGTCAGCGAGCTCTGCGGGTTGACGCTTCCACAGCTCCGCCTGGACGTCGGCTTCCTGATCGCCTTCGGCAAGGGGAGCAAGGAGCGCGTCGTGCCGGTGGGGGAGACGGCGGAGATGTGGGTGCAGCGCTATCTGCGCGACGTCCGACCCGAGCTGGCGCGGGGTCGCCATCAGGCGGTCTTCGCGAATCATCTGGGCGATCCGATGAGCCGCGTCGGCTTCTGGAAGAACCTCAAGCGCTACGGCCTCGAAGCCGGCATCCGCCAGATCTCGCCGCACGTCCTGCGCCACAGCTTCGCCACCCATCTCCTGGAGCACGGCGCCGACCTGCGCGCGGTGCAGACGATGCTCGGCCACTCCGACATCTCGACCACCCAGATCTATACTCACATCCACCAGCAGCGGCTCAAATCGCTCTACGACCGCTTCCATCCGCGCTCCTGAAGGGAGACCCCCCCAATGAAGACATGGAAGACGTGGCTGTGCTGCCTGATCCTCTTGGCCGTTCCCCCTTTCGGAGCGACCGCGGCTGAGGCGCCGTACGACCTGGTCATCCGCAACGGCCGCATCGTCGACGGCACCGGCTCGCCCTGGGTCTCCGGCGACGTCGCCATCCGCGACGGCCGCATCGCCGCCGTCGGGCATCTCGGAGACGTGCCGGCCAAGAAGACGATCGACGCGGCGGGCCGGGTCGTGGCTCCCGGCTTCATCGACATGCTGGGGCAGTCCGAGCTGACCATCCTCGTCGAGCCGCGCCTGCCGTCCAAGATCTACCAGGGGATCACCACCGAGGTCACCGGCGAGGGTGGCTCGATCGCGCCCTTGAACGATGCCATCCTCGCGGCCGACCGGGTGGGGTACGAGCACT
>DATARD010000296.1:0-6364 GCA_036264355.1 Thermoanaerobaculia bacterium | reverse complement strand
CGACCGTCGGTTTTTTCTTCGCAATCATGTAGGTATCCTTGTCCATAGGGACAACTCCTGTACTTGTGCAACCGGCCAAGGTCAACATAAGAAGTACAAGCACTTTTTTCATGGTCACGCCTTTCTTCGGTCTGTAAGTTCATTAGGCATGTATTGAATCGCCGCGACGTACCAATGAGCCCAAGCACGTAGCCGACAAGCCTATGCGTCGTTCACTGTAAGCTCTATAGCCCGCTAACCTAACGTCTCGGAAATTACACACGGATCACGTTTTCTGTTCATGGTTTGCGCGACAGCGCGCTAAGTTCTACGAAGAATGGACGCTGTGCACTCCTGCCCGACCGGGCCCTGATCCTTCGCCGAGCCCTTGGACAGTCAGCATCGTGCCATTCCTTTCTGACTCTTCAGCTTTCCGCCAGCTTACACCGCTTCAGAATCATCGTCAACCCAAGGACCAGTGCCGTATAGACGACATGGAAGCTCCTCCGAATGTCGTGTTGGCGAGTGTTGCCTGCGCGGCAGATCCCGCCGGCTGTCCCCTCGGCTAAACCACTGAAACAAAAGGGCGCAGCTCTCCTCTGCGCCCCGCCTATTCCAGGCAGAGAATGACATCCGGTCAAGGAGCATAGACGTCGACCGTTTTTGGCCACAGGCAAACCTGTGGCCCTTCTATGGCCGGGCGAGATAGGCGGCAGAGCGCTTGCCGTGTAGGCGGATCAGCCTGAGAGGGCATGGATCGGGCTCTCGGGGCGCCTCGGCGGATGTGGAACGTGGCCGGCTAGTCGCCGGGCAATTGGGCCGGCGGTGGACTGACAAGGGTGGAGACGGCCCGGCGATCATGGTTTCGGAAAGGGCTGTGGTCGAGGACTGGGCCGTCTCTACGGTCCGTTGTGCCGAGGCTTTATCGACTTGCTATCTTGCCAATCGACCGCGTTAAAAGAACCCCCGGAGAAACGTCGCCGCTTCCTCCGAAATGCCGACGATCTTGTTCGTAGCCTGGCGGTAGAATTTGAAATTGAGCTCGGTCTCGGGTCGACCATTGTTCCAGTTTGCAAACGGTTTGAGCTCGCTTCGCCCCAGACGCCGTTTCGCGAGTGCAGTGCGTCGGATGGTGATGCTGACGCGCGGCGTTTGCCGTTCGATCCCGGGTTTCCTGGCGATCGCTTCGGCCGAGGTGACGACGCCGCTCGCGATGAGGCCTGGTCCGCCTTCGTTCTCGCTCGCGAAGACGAAGATCGTATCGCCTTCGGCGATGTGCTTGCCGCCATACATTGTCTTCTGCTCACTGAACGCGAACGTCTCCGCCTCCAGATCGCTCACATCGGCTTTGATCGCGAACATCATGCCCCAAGCGTGCCGAGAATTGCCTGAAACCACCACTTCAGCTTGGGCAGATCATTCTCTACGACGGACCAGACGAGAACCCGCTCCCGGATGTCCCTCACAACGTGACCGCTTCCCGGAGAACGCGGTCCCTGATGCGAGCTTTCAGGCCACGTGCAGTGACGACATCAACCGGGTGGCTCAGGAGCTCTTGAAGATCCGCGAGAAGGCCCCCCAGGTCGAGCAGACTTCGGCCGCTGCCCATGTCGACCAGGAAGTCGACATCGCTCCTATCGTCCGCTTCGCCGCGTGCCACCGAGCCGAAGACCCGGACGTTGGTGGCACCATGAAGGGCAGCCAGTCGGAGGATCTCGGACTTTCGGCCCCGCAACTCTTCGATTCTCATGCTGGTTGCTCTCCGGCGGCCCCGTCCGCCTCGGCACGGGCCGTCAACAAGCTCTATCTGACCTCACGCAACTACGGCGCACGCGCCGCCCCGAGGTCCGGAGACGCTTCCAGAAAGGGGTCATGCGCGCGCGAGCCGCTCCCGAACCGCCTGCGCAAACTCCAGCAGATCGTCCAAATGATGAAGGACCACCTCCTCGACGATCGAGAGGTCGACAGCCTGGTAACCGTGCACGAGGATGTTGCGGAATCCGACCATCCTGCGAAGCGGCTCATCGAGCCGCTCCGGTAGCCAGCCGTTCTTGAGGAGAAGATCGAAGAGGTCACGGTTCGTCTTCGGTTCACCCAAGTGCTCGTCGGAGACGATGTGAGCCGCTGCGTCCAGAGCTGCCTGGACCGCCGTTTGTAGCGTATACGCGATGAAACGCCACTCTCGAATGTCCGACCGGATCGCCTCTGGATGGGCGAGCGTCTTGATTTCGTGTACGCAGCTTTCGATGTAGGCCAACTTCTTGGCGATCAGATCTGTGTCCGAGAGCCGAAGGTACGGTTCCAGGTCCCAGAGCTCGTTCCTTGAGCGGACTTCGAACTGGATGCGGCGCGAGCGGTCGCGGTCGACGAGGAGCTTGCCGTCGCGGAGGACCCGGATGATGAGATCGACCGGCGCATCGTTCAGCGCCACCACCTGGACTGGCAGCCCCAGGGCTCTTTCCAGATCACCCTCCAGGTCCAGGCTCAGGCACAGGCCCGCCCAGGTCTTCGGAGGATCCTTGCTGTAGAGCACTCCGACGTCGACGTCACTGTCCGGACGCGCGGTCCCGCGGGCGACGCTGCCGAAGAGGTAGGCCGCTGCGATGCCGTCCGCCTCGGCGCGGGGCGCCAAGAGACTCTGTAGCTTTTCCTGAATTTCCGCCGTCCCCATGCCGGCATTATAGAGAGAAGCACCATGATCTTCGCGTCCACTGTCCCGCTTTTCCCGACAGCGGGAACGCGCCAACAACGCCGAACCCGGCTCACGCCGGCGGGATCGAGGCCAGCCGATCGAGGTGGCTGTCTCGGTGCAGGATCTCGAGCTTATGGACGCGGGAACAGGCTTCAATGAGCAGGTCCGTCGCCGGAACGGAGAGGCCCTTCCGGCGGGCTTCCACGGCGAGCCTTGTGGCTTCCCGCCACACGGTGGCATCCGTCGGAACGGATTCGACGGCCTGCTCGACCTCGCGAAGCCACTTGCGTTCCCTATCGTCTCCGAGGCCGTTCCAAAGCTCGAGCCGAACCATGTCGCAGAAACGTGCCCTCCCATTGGTGAGCGCCGCATGGACGGCGTTCCGGGTTGCCTCGTCACCTTGGCGTCGCATCGCTTCCACCCAGGCTGAGGTGTCGATAAGCAGTGGCAGAGCCATGTCACTCGGCCTCGCGAAGCCGAAGAAGCTCTTCAAGGGGCATGACACTCTCGAAGGACCCAAGCTGCTCAGCGAGCCTTTCGAGCCGCTTCCGACGGTTGAAATCGTCGATCGCGATCACGATTGCTTCCCGTTTGGTCTTGGCGTGCGTGTGCCGGATCACTTCTTCCAATGCGCTGTCCGGAATATCGACGGTCGTCTTCATGCTTCTAGTATAGAGTAAATCAGAATCCCCACCTCGCGAAGGAAGATTCCAAGACTGGCCTCGTCGTCACCCAGCCGGCCGACTGTCCCGCTTTTGCTCTGGCGCGCACTATAGTCCTGATGCACCTGCTGACAGGTGTGCGCGTCTTGCCTTGAATCCTGGTTCAATTGGAGAGGGAAACATGCGTTCATTGCCCGAGCCGTGGCGAGTCAAAGTCGTCGAGAAGATCGTCCTCCTGCCGCGTGAAGAGCGCGAGCGCCTGCTGGTCGAGGGTGGTTTCAACCTGTTCAAGGTCCCGTCGGAGGGGGTGTTCATCGACCTCTTCACCGACTCCGGAACGTCGGCCATGTCCGACTGGCAGTGGGCCGGCCTGATGCAAGGCGACGAAGCCTATGCCGGCGCCCGCAACTTCTTCCACCTGCAGGACTCCATCCGCGACGTCTTCGGCTTCCCCCACTTCCTGCCCGTCCATCAGGGGCGGGTCGCCGAGAACCTGCTGTTCTCCACCCTCGTCCGGCCGGGGATGATCGTCCCCAACAACAACCACTTCGACACCACGCGGGCCAACATTGAGGTGAACGGCGGCATCGCGGTCGACCTCGTGATCGCGGAAGGGACGGACCCGGCGGCGCTCCATCCGTTCAAGGGGAACATCGACCTCGTCCGCCTGCGCGCGCTGTTCGAGGA
Organism: Thermoanaerobaculia bacterium; assembly: GCA_036264355.1. Lineage (GTDB taxonomy): Bacteria > Acidobacteriota > Thermoanaerobaculia > Multivoradales > UBA5704 > UBA5704. The sequence goes on along the minus strand of DATARD010000296.1, from coordinate 2,344 downwards.
GTCGCGCGGCCAGGTGCCGCTGTGCATGCTGACGCTGACCAACAACTCCGGCGGCGGCCAGCCGGTCTCGCTCGCCAACGTCAAGGCGACTTCGGAGCTCTGCCGCGAGTTCGGCATCCCCTTCTATATTGACGCCTGCCGCTTCGCCGAGAACGCCTGGTTCATCAAGCAGCGCGAGGCCGGACAGGCGGACCGCTCGGTCGCCGAGATCGTGCGCGAGGTGTTCAGCTACGCCGACGGCTGCACGATGAGCGCCAAGAAGGACGGCCTGGCCAACATCGGCGGCTTCCTGGCCAGCCGCGACGAGGGGCTTCTGGAGACCTTGAAGCAGCGGCTGATCGTCATCGAAGGCTTCCCGACCTACGGCGGCCTCGCCGGCCGGGACCTCGAAGCCGTGGCGCGCGGCCTGCGCGAGGTGCTGGACGAGAGCTACCTCCAGTTCCGCGTCGGCCAGGTGGCGGCGTTCGGCGCCAAGCTGACCGCGCTCGGCATCCCGATCATGCAGCCGACCGGCGGCCATGCCGTCTACGTCGACGCCAAGCGCCTCCTGCCGCACATCCCGCCGCTCCAGTTCCCGGCGCAGGCGCTCTCGGTGGCGCTCTACCGCGAGGGCGGCGTGCGCGGCGTCGAGATCGGCACGGTGATGTTCGGCCACACCGATCCGCAGACCGGCGAGGACGTCGCGGCGCCGATGGAGCTGATCCGGCTCGCCATCCCGCGCCGCGTGTTCACCAACTCCCATCTCGACTACGTCGCCGACGTCCTGGAGCACATCCGTGACCACCGCGACGAGCTGCGCGGCTTCCGCATGACGGTGGTGCCGAAGGTCTTGCGCCACTTCACGTGCAGCTTCGCCGAGCTGCCCCAGCGTGCCGCGGCGCCCGCGGTGCCTGAAGAGGCGGTTCTCGTCCACCCCTGAGAGGATATGACGCTCTGGAGAGCCGGCCTTGAAGAGACAGGGCGGCTCCGGCCTCGGGGAAGCTCGTCACCGGCGGCCAGATCCTCGCCAACAACACCTTCCTCTCCCTCGGGCCCGGCGGCCAGGCGACAGCGCTCGTCAGCTTGACCGGATCCGGGACCGCGGATCTGGTCGTGGATGTCATGGGGTACTTCCGCAGATAAGATCTCCGTGGCCCGTGATAGCGTTTCGGGCCGCCATGAGATCGCGCACTCTCCGCTTCTTCGTCTGCCTTGCCGTGCTCCTTCCCTCGGCTGCGGTCGCCGCGCGGGGGGATTCTGTCGATACCTTCGCCGACGCGTTGTTCTCGACCCGTACGTTCAGCCAGGTGGCGCTTTCTCCGGATGGCGCGCTCGTCGCCTGGGTCGAGTCGCTGCATGATCCCGAGGGCGCCGCGGGACAGCCGACCGGCAAGACAGCGATTTACGTCGCCGATCCGCGTGCGCCGCAGGGACGGCGCCGGATCATGGCGAAGGCAGGCAGCGATGCGGACGAAGGGCACCTCGCCTGGGCGCCGGATTCCCGCCGGCTCGCGTTCCTGTCCGACGCCGCGAGCCCGGACCAGCCGCAACTGTATCTGGCCGACCTGGCCGACTCCTCCGCGTCTCCGCGCCAGCTCACCCATCTGACAGGTTTTCTCACCACGCCGAGCTTTGCTCCGGACGGGAAGACGATCGCTTTCCTCTACACCGCGGGCTCGGCCCGGGTGCCCGGGCCGACGCACCCCACGGCCAAAGACGCCGGTGTGGTGGAGGAGACGATCGAGGAGCAGCGCATCACCGTGGTGAATGTGTCGGACGCAGCCGTGCACGAGATCTCGCCGGCCGATCTCTATGTCTATGAATACGACTGGATGCCGGATGGCAAGGGGTTCGCCGCCATCGCCGCGCACGGCTCGGGCGACAACAACTGGTGGGTGGCGCGGCTCTATACGATCACCGCCGACTCCGGAGCCTTGCGCGAGCTGTGGAAACCCGATGTTCGGAAGCCAGCGCAGATCGCAATACCGCGCGTTTCGCCGGACGGGCGGACGGTGGCGGTCATCTCCGGGCTGATGAGCGATGCGGGGCTGACCGGAGGCGACGTCTTCGCTGTGCCCACGTCCGGAGGCCCGGCGCGCAATCTCACTCCGGGCCGCGCCGCCTCGGCCACCTGGCTCGGCTGGCTCCCCGACGGCCGTCTGCTGTGGAGCGAGATCGCCGACGGCCGCGCCGCCGTGGCGCGCGCTGAGCTCTCGAGCGGCGCGATCGAACGCCTGTGGAGCGGCGACGAGGCGCTGGTCGTCGACGACGAGACCGACCTGTCGCTGTCGCTCTCCCGGGACGGCGCATCGACCGCCGTGGTGCGCAGCTCCTTCTCCCAGGCTCCCGAAATCTGGGTGGGACC
>DATARD010000268.1:0-33285 GCA_036264355.1 Thermoanaerobaculia bacterium | reverse complement strand
TCGTCGGCTGGGGACGGCGGACCTGCGGCGCCTGGGCGGACGCCTGTCCGGCGAGGCCCAACGCGATGGCCAGCACGGCAAGAGACGTCGTCAAGGTCTTCATCTTCATCGTTTCCTCCTTAGGATCAAACGTAGCCAGCGCCCTTTCGAGGGGCCGAGGCATCCTCATCTATGCAAGAGGCGGACCCGGCGTCCGGGGCGACTCTGTCCGTCGGCGCAGAATGAGCGCGCCGAGGGGCAGCAGCACGAGAGCGGCTGCCCAGAGATAAAAACCGGCCTTCAGGTGCTGAAGGATGAGCTTCCCCACGTCACCTTCGTTGGCCGGGAGCTGCTGTGAAAAGAGGACAAGGGTGTCACAGGCGACCAGCACCGCCACTGCGCCGCAGATCAGGGAAGCCGTCCTCCGGCGGAGACTCAGCAGGAGCAGACCGATCGCGAACAGAGGATTCGCGAACCAGGCGAGCTGCCCGGCGAAGACCCCCAGCCAGCCCATCAGAAGGATCTGAAAGCCCTGCATCACGTTCGGGGACGGGGTGTTCGTGTCGCGAAACTCGAGAGCCGGCGCCACACAGGCGATCAGGAACAGGACCAGGCACGCAGCGACCACCCCGATCTCGGCGCCCCTGCCGCCGCGGACGACCGCTGGCTGCGGAATCATAGGCGCGGGAGTTTACACCAGCTCACTCGTCCAGGCGATGGAAAAAACCCTCCGCCGTCCAGAAACGGAACCAGGCCCGGAGAGCCGCCGCCAGCTCGTCGTCGTCGAGGTCGCTGGCCGCCGCCGCGGCGGCGAGAGCCGCAGCCACCGGCGAGCCCTCCAGGAGCGCGGCCAGCAGAGCATGCTGCGGCCGGCTCAGGACGTAGCGGCGCACCACGAAATCGCGGCGCAGGATCGCCACCAGCTCCTCGCCCGGCGCAGGGATCGGGACTTCGTCCGCCGCCGCGGCGCCCTCTTCGACATGGCGGGCCGCGGTGTAGTAGGCGTTCACCGGGTAGCGGGAGACCAGGAGGTGCAGGCAGACCACCGGCACCAGGCGGGCGGCGGCGAAGCGCTCGGGAGCGATTCCCGCCAGATCGTCCGGCCGCGGCAGGACCTGCCCCTCGACGCCCGGACCGTCGAAGACCTTGGCGAGCGTCCATTCGAGGCGGGCGAGGTCGACGAGGAAGTCGGGCCACTCCGAATCCGGCGGCCGGGTCTCCTCCAGGAAGCGCGGAAAGCTCTCCCCCAGGCGGTCGAGGGTGTAGCTGCGCGACGGATAGCGCTGGAGGTATTCGAAGCCGAAGCTGTCGAAGACCTCCTCGCCCAGGGCCTGCTTGAGCACCGGGAAGCAGTCGCCGAGGCATTCGAGGAGCCGCGCCCAGTAGGCGTTGGCGTAGATCGAGAGCCGCTCCTCGGCGGTCAGGTTGCGCGACCGCCGGACGACGGTTTCGAGCTCGCCGCGGTCGAGACGGATGAGCCGTTGCGCGTCCTCCGCCGCGCTCCCCGCCGCGACGCCTTCGGGATGGGTGACGACCGCCTGGAACCACTGCTGGACAGTGTCTAAAGACGGCTCCCGCTTCACTCGATCTCCGGCCGGATGTGATGCAGCGGATGCGGGGTCGGCGAGCTGGCCGCCGCGACCAGATCCGCCGCGGTGTTTTCGGCACCTTCGGGCTCCGCCGGCAGGTTGTCGCCCATGAAGCTCTTCGCCTTCAGCACCTCGTCGTGGAGCACCGGGAAGGGCGGAATCCTGGCGTCCCATTCGAGCAGCGTCGAGACGCCGCCGGTGAGCTGGTGCGCCAGCCGGTAGAGGTCCCAGACCGGATCGATCACCTGGCCGTCGTGGGTGTCGATCAGGTGGGTGACGTAGTTGCTGTGCCCGGCGAGGTGGAACTGGACGATCCGCTCGTGCGGCAGCGCGCGGATGAAGACTTCCGGGTCCAGGTCGTGGTTGAAGCTCGAAACGTAGACGTTGTTGACGTCGAGGAGCAGGCCGCAATCCGCCTCCTCGGCCATGCGGCTGATGAACTCGTGCTCCTCCATCGTGGAGCCGGTGAAGGTCACATACGAGCTGGGATTTTCCAGCACGAAGGGCCGTTCCAGCACGTCCTGCACGATGCGGATGCGCTCCACGACGTGGCGCAGCGTCTGCTCGGTGAACGGCACCGGCAGCAGGTCGTGCGTGTTGCGGCCGAGCACGCCGGTCCAGCAGAGGTGGTCCGAGATCCAGCGCGCGTTCACTTCCCGGGCGAGGACCTTGAGCTTTTTCAGATACTCATGGTCGAGCGGATCGTTCGAGCCGATCGACAGCGAGACGCCGTGCATCACGATGGCGTAGCGCTCGGCAAGCTGTTGCAGAACGTAGCGCGGCCGGCCGCCGGAGTCGACGTAGTTCTCGCTGATGATCTCGAACCAGTCGACGTCCGGCGTGGTGCGCAGGATGTGGTCGAAATGGACGCTCCGCAAGCCGACCCCGAGACCGAGGTTCTGGTGGCCGAGGCGTGCTCCGCGGGCGTCCATGGGCAATCCGGCGGGACTCGGGCGGCCTACGCGCCGCAGCTCGCGGGGGCCGCGCCGAACTTCTTGCCGGCCTTGGTCATCGCGGCCTCGAAGCTGGCGCGCGCCTTCTTCCAGCCGTCGCCCGCCAGGGGGACGTTGCAGGCGCCCTTCCCCTTGCAGTCGTTGCTGGCCGGCTTGTCGCCGCCGCCGAGCCCCTTGCAGTCGTTCATGCCGGAGCAGCCGTGCGCCTGCACCGTGGCGCAGCTCCCCTGCCCCGAGCAGTCGTTCTTGGCGCTCGCCCCCTGCCCCTTGCAGGCGTTGAGGCCGCAACAGACATGCTTGTCGGCGCCTTTCGCCGGCACGGCGGCGAGCACGGAGCTGCCGGTCAGCAAGGAACCGGCGACCACACCACCCAGGGCGGCAAGGGTCAGCTTGCCGAAGTCCCGCCTGCTCACGTCATCCATCTTCATGGCTCAGGTCTCCTTTCTCACCACTTCATCTGATAGAGCATCCAGTATACGACGACCCCGGTGACGGACACATACAGCCAGATCGGCAGTGTCCAGCGGGCGATCGCCTTGTGCCGGTCAAAGCGCTTCTTGTAGGCCCGCCAGACGGTGATCACCGCCAGGATCGGAACCGTGGCGGCGAGGATCGTGTGGGTGAGGAGGATGCTCAGGTAGATCGTACGCGGCAGACCCGTTCCCGGAAAGCGGACCGAGCCCACCTGCGCGTGATAGACGAGATAGGAGGTGAGGAAGAGCGTCGAGCAGACCAGCGCCGCGATCATCACGTTGCGGTGCGCCGTCAGCCGCCGCCGCTTGATCAGCACATAGCCCGTCACCAGCAGAATGGTGGCGAGGCTGTTGAGGGTCGCATTGACCGCGGGCAGATCGTGAAGCTGGATCAATGCGTCCCCAACGAAGATGCCGCTACTTCGGAACCGTCGCCGCGGCCGGCTCCGGCGTCGCGGGCGCCGGCACGGCGGCAGGCGCCGCCGCGATCGCCGCCACCTTCGGCGCGTTGTCGGCCATCCACTTGTCGAAGTCCGCCTGCGACTCGACGGTGTAGGAGCCGCGCATGCGGTAGTGGCTCAGGCCGCAGAGCTGGGCGCAGGCGATGTCCCACTGGCCGGTCTTGATCGGCTGGAACCAGATGGGGATCACCTGGCCGGGGATCGCGTCCTGCTTCACCCGCATCTGGGGCAGGGTGAAGCTGTGGATCACGTCCTTGGTGGTGAGCTTGATGATCACCGGCTTGTTCACCGGCAGATGCAGCTCGTTCAGCATCACGATGTCGTCCTTCCCGGCCGGATCATTGGGATCGAGGCCGAGAGGGTTCGTGCCGGTCACCACGAACTGCGAATCGGTGCGGCCGAACACGCCGTCCTTGCCCGCGTAGTGGACGTTCCAGGCGAACTGCTCGGCCACCACCTTCACCACCGTCGCCTCCGACTCGGGCGGAATGGCGCTCACCCGGTTCGCCCAGATCGGCACGGCGAAGACCACCAGGAGGAGCACCTCGATCAGCGCGACCGCCGCCTCGCCATAGGTCGAGAAGTGCGCCTTGGCTCCGGCATGGCTCGCTTGCGGATTCCTCCCCTTGCGGAAACGGATCAGCGCGTAGACGAAGAAGATCCCCCATCCCACGAAGAGGACGAGCATCAGCCAGTGCACCAGCGCGGTCAGATTGTCGAGCTGGGCCGCGTGGGCCGACGCCTGCTCCGGAAAGTTCATGGGGAGACCATAGAACGTCTTCATCAGTGCTTCCCTCCGTGGATGAGGCGCAGCCGCGGGCGCACCGGCTGCTGCTCTTCAAGTTTCTTCGACCGTTTCCGGAAGTCCCAGAACAGCTTGCCGATGCCGACGTACACCAGGCCGACGACGCCGAGGAGCATGAGGATCGCGTTGTTCATCCCCTGCGTCGCGGGCGCCTTCGGATCGCCGAAGCAGGTGGCGCAGGCCGCGGCCACCGCGGGCAAGCCGAGCCAGACGGCCGCCACGGTCGCCCCGGCCGCCGAGACGCCGCTGGAGATCATCCATCCCGATCTGCGCATAGCTTAGTCTCCTTCTAATCGTCCGGGCTCAGGTCGTGCAGCTTGCGGCGCACCCGGACGCCATACACGGCCAGCGCAGCGCCGGCCACCAGAAAGATCACACCGAAGGCGAGGTCGCTGCTGCTCCCCGTGCTCCGCCAGCTCTGCACACCCCATACCGCCACCCCGGCCGACAACACCACCGACGCGGTGATGAAGAACAGGTGGAACGAGCGCAGCGACAAGCTCATCAGCGAATCATCCGCTGGTCCCATTGCGAGATCGACGGGATCGCCATGAGGACGATGAAGAAGATCACCGTCAACACAAGGACCCAGTAGATCAGCTTCCGCTCGGCCCGCAAGTGCATGAACACCGCGGCCACCAGCGAGCTCTTGAACGTGGCGATCACCAGGGCGACCAGGATCGCCAGGGCGACCGGCATGTGGAAATAGCTGACCCCCACGGTCAGCACCGTCAGGACGGCCAGACCGAGGAAGACCGTGATGTAGATCTTCACTTCTTTGCGGATCGATTCGGGATCGTCGTGCGCGCTCATCGGTTCTCCTAGAGCAGGTACAGCGTCGGGAACAGGAAGATCCACACCAGGTCCACGAAGTGCCAGTACAGCCCGCCGACCTCGATGCGGTTGGTGAAGCGCTCCGGATCGGTCTTCCACATCTTCGCGCCCGGCCCCCAGAAGTAGCCGTTGATGATCATCCCGCCGAGCACGTGCAGGCCGTGCAGGCCGGTCAGGGTGAAGTAGATGGCGAAGAAGGTGTTCGTCTTCGGGAAGTGGCCGTGCTCGAACTTGGTGGCGTACTCATAGGCCTTGATGCCCATGAAGGCGAAGCCCGCCAGGATGGTGAGCCCCATGTAGAGGCGGTACTTGTTGAATTCCTTGAGCTTGAGCGACGCCCAGGCAAGCACCATCGTCACGCTGGAGCCGATCAGCACCATGGTGTTGATCGTCGCCAGCGGCACCGAGAGGCCGAGATCGCGGCCGTGCGGCCACGACGGCGCGCCGGTGCGCAGCAGGATGTACGACGAGAACAGCGAGCCGAACAGCATCACCTCGGAGGCCAGGAACAGCCAGACACCCAGCTTCGCGTTGTAGAGCCCGGTGTCCGGCCGCGTCTCCGTTGTATAGGGAATCTCCATCGCCTAGGCCTCCTGGAGCTGGTTCTGCGGAGTGAAGTCCCGGGACGCTCCCGGGAGGCTGTAGTCATAGGGTCCGCGGTGCACCTCGGGGATCTCCTCGAAGTTGCCGTGCGCGAGCGGCGGCGAGGTCGTCGCCACCCACTCGAGCGTCGTCGCCTCCCACGGGTTCGAGCCCACCTTCTCCCCCTTCTTGATGCTCCAGAAGAGGTTGATGATGAAGGCGATCTGCGACAGCCCCAGCGCCCACGCCGCGTACGACATGAACGGGTTGGTGGCCGCGGCGATCTCGCGGGCGTGCATGTACGACTGGCCGCCGTCATAGAGGCGCCGCGACACGCCGGCGAGCCCCTGGACGAACATCGGCATGAAGATGCAGTTGATGGCGATCAGCGACGGCCAGAAGTGGATCTTGCCGAGCGTCTCGTTCATCTTGCGGCCGGTCAGCTTGGGGAACCAGTAGTAGATGCCGGCGAACATCGCGAAGATCGTCCCCGGCGCCACCACGTAGTGGAAGTGCCCGATGACGTAATAGGTGTCGTGCAGGTGGATGTCGATCGGCGCCAGGCCGAGCGGCAGGCCGGTCAGGCCGCCGATCGCGAACATCGGCAGGAACGCCAGCGCGAAGAGCATCGGCGTGTTGAAGCGGATCGAGCCGCCCCACAGCGAGATCAGCATCGCCGTCAGCACGATGACCGAGGGGATCGAGATGATCATCGTCGTCGTCTGGAAAAAGGTGCTCATCACCGTGCCCATGCCGGTCATGAACATGTGGTGCGCCCAGACGATGAACGACATGAAGCCGAGGAACGACACGGCGTAGACCATCGACTTGTAGCCCCACAGCGGCTTCCGCGTGTTGTTCGCGATCACCTCGCCGATGATGCCGAACGCCGGCAGGATCAGCACGTACACCTCGGGGTGGGCCAGGAACCAGAACAGGTGCTGCCAGAGCAACGGGCTGCCGCCGCCGCTGTTCGCCAGATGCTGACCGGAGACCACGAGGCCGCTGGGCAGGAAGAAGCTGGTGCCCGCGACGCGGTCCATGAGCTGCAGGATGCCCGCCGCCTGCAGCGCCGGGAAGGCGAGCAGGAGCAGGAACGAGGTCACGAACTGCGCCCAGACGAAGAACGGCAGGCGCATCCAGGTGAGGCCCGGAGCGCGGAGCTGGATGATGGTGACCAGGAAGTTGGTGGCACCGAGGAGCGACGAGAAGATCAGGAAGAGCATTCCGACCAGCCACATCGTCTGCCCCGAGGGAGCGATGTCGGAGAGCGGCGGATAGGACGTCCAGCCGGACTGCGCGGCGCCGCCCGGCATGAAGAAGCTCGACAGCATCGCCACGCCGCCGCAGAAGTACAGCCAGTAGCTGGCCATGTTGAGCTTCGGGAACGCCATGTCCGGCGCGCCGATCTGGAGCGGCACGACATAGTTGCCGAAGGCGCCCACCGCCAGCGGCACGATGCCGAGGAACACCATGATGGTGCCGTGCATCGCGCCGAGCTGGTTGTAGAACTCGGGAGGCATCACCCCGCCCATCTCCTTGAACAGCACCATGCCGAGGATCGGCATGGGCTTGCCCGGAAAGGCGAGCGCCCAGCGCATCATCATCATCAGCGTGAAGCCGAAGAGGAGGAAGACGAGGGAGGTGAACCCGTACTGGATGCCGATCCACTTGTGGTCCTGCGAGAAGACGTATTTCCCCAGGAAGCCGGGCTCATGGTGGGCATCGGCATGCCCATGCTGCGGGTGAACGTGGTCGTCGACTAGTGCCATCTTCAACGTCTCCTCGACCGCTGGTCAGGATTGGAAGACAATGCTCAACACGACTGGAAGGATGTCGCCCCCAAGAAAGACGCCAGAGTGTACGACAGGGTGTCGGGGGGCCGCAAGGGACGACCCGACGTCATCCGCCTTCATCGGCGGTCCGCGCCGCAGCTCGCCAGGTCGCGCCGCAGCTTCTTCATGGAAGGCTCATCGAAAGCCTCGTAGTAGCCGCGGATGCGCCCCTGGCCGTCGACGAGCACGAAGCGGGTGCTGTGCAGGATCGGCTCCTCCACCGTCCCGCCGCCGGCATCCACCGCCAGCTTGAAGCCTTCCTTGGAGAGCCGGAACATCTCCTCGCGCCGCCCGGTCAGGAACAACCAACGGGGCGGCGCCGCGAACGACTGCGCATAGCGCTCCAGCACCGTCGGCGTGTCGTAGTCCGGATCGACGCTGAACGACACCAGCTTCACGGGGAGATCGGCCGGCAGCTCGCGGTTGAGCCGCGCCAGCCGCATCGACATCATCGGGCACGACGCCGCGCAGCGGGTGAAGATGAAGTCCGCGACCCAAGGGGACCCCGCGAGGTCGGAGAGCTTGACCGGGCGGCCGTCACGGTTGGTGAAGGCAAAATCCGGCACCTGCCCGAGGATCGGAGGAGGCTCCGGCCGGCTCAGGATCTCCCACACCCCACCCGCGGCCACTGCCACGAGGGCGATAATGAGAAGGCCCCAGAGCACCGTGCGGCGCGCGCTCACGCGAGCCTCCCGCCTATAGAAGAGGTCTGGACGCTGCGGAAGGCAACGAGGGAGGAGGAGACGCGAGCCGAGTCAACCACGCCGTTGGAGTCTAGTACGAACCGGCGGGTGGGCCAAAAAGAGGGGCCTTCAGGAGTGGGAGCCCTTGAGGCGGGCGAGCTTGGCCTCGGCGTGCCGTCGAGCCGCGGTCTCCCGTTCGGCAAGATCTTCGGCAAGCCGCCGCGCCGCAGCTTCTCTTTCGGCGAGGTCCTCGAGCTCGTGGGCGGTCAACAGCCGCCCGCCCGTTTCGGCGTCGATCAGCCAAACGCTTTGGCCGTCCTCTGAGACCGTAAACCCGATGCCGGCTGTCTCCGACAGCAGCCGCCCAGCGCAGTCGGGCTCGATGGCCCAATACCGGCCCGACGCGTCCAAGCGGTGACCGCTGATCCGCATACGCGGCACCTTCAGATGAAGCTGCGGGTCCACGACCAGGTACTCCAGAACTCCGGCCCGCTCGTAGATCCTCACCTTCAGCTCATAGTCCGCTCGCCGATGCTCCGCCGTCCGGGAAGACACCACCTCGACGATCAGGCAGGGCAGCACGCCTTCCTGCACCACCTCGAAGCTCTCCCGGTTCGCCTCCTTGTCGCGGACTCCGCGCATCAGCGCCAAGTCCGGAGCCGGTTCCTCCAAACCCTCGACTCCCCAGCAGATCTTCAGGTCCGAAGAGACGAACACGTCTTGATCCACCCGGAAGCGCCGGCTGAAGAGGTCGAACAGCATCCAGCAGATTCGGTGATGGTGGCTGCCCTGGCACAAATGGTCGTCGAGCTGTGGGCCGATGAGAGCGGCAGCATCGAGAGGCACCTGCCTCAACTCGACGCCACCTCCGGGTTGCCGGACAAGCTCCGTACGCCACCCGAAGACAAACGGATCTCGTTCGTGTTCGGGCGGCTCAAAATCCGCCAGCCAGGGTGCCGGGACATTCATCAACGGCTCGGCCATAGGAAGAGCATAGAAGATGCGGAATCCCGCGTCAAAGTCACGGGAGGAGGGAACGGCGAACGAAAAAGGGACGAGAAGGGATCAGCCCCTCCGGCCTCTATATCACCGCGCTTCTGAAGCCTGGGTGTCCCCCGATTTCAACTTTGGGTTGCTCTAAACCTGCCGCCCCGCGATAATGGGAGCGACAGGCGGAGAGCCGGTGACGAACTCAGCTTGGACTTGAAGTGAGCGCCTTTGGTCACGTTCCACCAGTTCCAGGAGTTCCCGAGGGGAGACGCCTGATCACAGACGCGGATTTCTCCCAAGCGCTGGCACTCTCGGCACCCAGCCTGTCGGACTCCAGCAATGGAGCCATACGCTCTAGAACGAGCAAAATAATCTGAGTGCCGGCAACCGCCTCATGACCCAGGTGAAATGACTATGGCGCAACAGAGTCTCACGCGGTACATCTCTCAGCGAGTAGAGCACTATACCCAATTTTATCGGCTCAACAAAACAGGCAAGGCGTTTATGTTGTGGTATGCCGTCGAAGCCCTTGACCTCGATCAGGATGCTGCCTTCGAGGCCGTGTCCTACGATGGCGGCAACGACAAGTCAATCGATCTATTTTTTATCGACGAAGCCTATCAGCGCATCATTATCGGGCAGGGGAAATATCAAAAAAATGGGCGGTATAGCCCAAAGACAGGCGAGTTCCTGGAACTCCTCCATACGATAGACTGGCTAAGCGATCCTGAGGCGCTTGCGCGTGAGGGCAGGGACGACTTGGCGGGAGCAGCTCAGGATTATCTTGACGCGGTAGCGCGCGGCTTCTCATTGACGTTCGAATTTGTGTACATGGGGCCTCCTAAAAAGGAGCTAGCAGATCAAGCCGCACTATTCACGAAGTCGGAGTCTGGCAATTTCCCGTCCCGCTCCGCGCGCATACTCGACCTCGATCTACTGCAGCACGCGCATGATGAGTATATCGATAAAAGCACGCGAATTGCGGAGGAAATGATCAATGTGACAGATGGACAACACTTTGAACAGAGAGGCGCTTTCGGGAGAGCAATCGTGGTCACCGTGCCGGGAGTGGAACTCAAACGACTCTACGACTTGCACCAGTACTCTCTCTTCGATCGCAACGTCCGCCTTTTTCTCGGCGCCCGGAAGGGCAGCGTCAATGCTGGCCTCAGAGACACTCTCAATTCGCCGGCTGAGAGAAAGAATTTCTGGGCCTACAACAACGGGATGACCTTCGTTTGCGACAGCTTCGATTTTGACGAAGCTACAGCCGCTCTTACTATGACCAACTTCAGTGTCGTGAACGGCTGTCAGACAACAGTTTCCGTAGCAACCGCCTCCGCAGCTGCCATCAAAGAAGTATCAGTCTTGGCGCGAGTGATTGCCAGCCCTCAGAAGACGGTAGTTGACTCAGTAATCACCTATACCAATCGGCAGACGCCCATTCAACCCTGGGACATTAGCTCGCAAGACAAGACCCAGAAGCGACTAAAAAAGGAGTTCGCCGAGGAGCCACAGTCATTCTTCTATGTTCTCCGCCGAGGAGAGCAGGCTCGGCTGAACGCAGCAGAAAAAAGAAATTCACGCGAGATGGCAAGGTTCAGGCTATACCGCTGGACATATTGGCTCAGTACTTGGGGGCCTTCAATGGCCTCCCGATCGTAGCCTACAAAGATAAAGGAAAGCTCTTCACACTGCATCGTGATACGGTTTTTCCCGTCGATATTCGCATAGAACATGCTATTTTGGCTTGGCAGACGGGCGAGGCGGCTGAAGCAGCTGTGCGAGCGGCCATCAGTGACGCAGCAGCAAGAAACGCCGAGCGCGAGGTGCGCATTCTGAAGCGAGGAGGCAAGCTCTTCGTTACAGCCGCTACGGCAATAGTTCTCAGTGAGCGAACGGCTCTACATATCTGACCAAACTGAAGCGAGAGGTAGCAGGGAGCAAAGCCACCAAAGAGCGCTTGGCGAAGTATGCACAGGCAGCGACCATCTGGTACACGCAGGCCATGAAAGATCTACTTGATACTGGCGCTGATCTCTCGCAACTCGTAAGGTCGCAAGAGTCCTTTCCAAAGATTCGTGATCGCATTGTGAATTCGTGGAAACTTCAGAGCATGTCCGAAAGCTGGGTAAAAGAGGCCCTACCGAAGCTCTGAAAGCGCAGCCGGGAGAGCGTTCAGCTCTCATTCCACCGCCTGCCTGACCGCCCGTCGGCCCGCGACGGGAATCTTTCCCTACTGGGCGACGAACCCTGGCAAAAAGCAGTCAGTCATCCTTCCAGTTCCCGGCGATGGCGCAGTGCCCTTGGCGACGGCTTCCTGTCGGATCTGCTCACCCGCCTGGGCGAAACGGGCGGCCAGTTGCTCTCTCGGGACGTCGTGAAGCAGGCGGGCCCGCCGTCGGGCTTCCTCCCGGACCTCGGCCATCGACGGTAGCCGAGTGGGCCTTGAAGGCCGCTTCTCCCCCAATAGGCTTAAGAACTCAGCGACGAAGTCAAGGTCCTCCTCCGGAAGGCTCGACAGCTTGAGGGCAAGCTGGCCGATCACCTAGCGGTCTGCAGAGGTGGGACACCCCTCTCGCCGAACCGAAGAGAACTCTCGCTGAGCCGAAGAGAACTCTCGTCGAGGCGAAGAGAACTCTCGTCGGGACGAAGAGACCTCTCGCCGAGACGAAGAGACCTCTCGCCGGGACGAAGAGAGCTCTCGTCGGGACGAAGAGACCTCCGTCCGGTCGAAGAGGAGAGCCTTCCGGTCGACGAGGAGAGCCTTCCGGTGGACGAGGAGAGCCTTCCGGCTGACGAGGAGAGCCTTCCGGCTGACGAGGAGAGCCTTCCGGCTGACGAGGAGAGCCTTCCGGTTGACGAGGAAAGCCTTCCGGTCGAAGAGGAGAGCCTTCCGGCTGAGGAGGAGAGCCTTCCGGTTGAGGAGGAAAGCCTTCCGGCTGACGAGGAAAGCCTTCCGGTCGAAGAGGAGAGCCTTCCGGCTCACGAGGAGAGCCTTCCCGCTGACGAGGAAAGGCTGCCGGCTGAGGAAGAAAGCCTTCCTGTCGACTGACAAAGTAGAGCTAAGGGTCGCGGCGGTGCTGGACGGTTTCTAGTCTTCCTGCTTCTCCTCGGGGCGCGACCTGCCACAGCCTGCCGTCGACTTCGGCGGCCAGTCCGTTGGTCTTGAGGATGGCATCGAGCGCCTGGTCCCAGGGGACGTCTTTGAGCTCCGCAGTCACGGACCCGTGCACGCCGGGCGCGAGGACCAGATTGAAGCTGGCAAGGCGGGCGAAGACGCGGAGGACTTCGGGCAGCGGCGCGTCGCGCAGGCTGAGGCTGATGGTGAATCCTTTCCAGCGGCCCGTGCCGGCCGGCCCCTGGCCGCGCTCGATCGTGCCGCGGTCGCCGAGTCTGAAGGATTGCAGATGCCCGCTCGCGGAGCCGACGGCGCTCTGTGCGGTGAGCGAACCGGCGGACAGGAAGAGGACGGCGAGCAGAGCGGACAGCGCGCGGGGGATCATCAGGCAACCTCCTGCATCGGCCGGACCCGCGGCGGAGGCAGCGATCGGCCTGCGGATTCGAAGTGGCGGATGACGTCTTCGACGACGTCATGAAGCTCGGCATAGACCTTCACCGGATCATCTCCATGGATACCGGTGATCAGGTCGGGACACTTGCCGAGGTAGGCTGCATCCTCGTCGCTCCATTCGACCCACTTATGGTATCGATCGCTCAGTCTCATTCCTGAACCTCCTCGATCGCTTGCCTGACTTGCTTCTCCTGGTAAGGCTTCGCGTCATCGCCAGGATGCCCGCTGAGAGTGACGGCGCCTGCATAGCGAGCATGGGTGAGCTTGCGGTGAGATCCCTTCCCCCCGTGAATCTCATAGAAGCCGGCGGCGAGGAGATCTCGGACCAACTCCCTCACCTTTCTCGGCATGTCATTCTAGCCCGTCCGCCATACAGGCATTATAGATCCCCCACCTCACTTCAGCTCCGCCAGATGCTCCGCCTTCCAGCGCATGGCCATCAGGATGCGGTTGCGGCCGCTCGGGTGGTCGAAGAAGATGAATTCTTCCAGCGGACCGGGGGAGAGCTTGCGGTCTTCGGCGTGCTGGAGGACGACTTCCGCGCGGCCGTCGGGCTGGCGGGCGGTGTTCAGGCCGAAGAGGTCGGCTTCGGCTTCCTGGGTGCGGGTGATGGTGTTGGTCACCGGCGTCAGGAGGAAGAAGTAGAGCGTTCCGAGCGCGATCAGCAGCGGCAGGCCGGCGGGATCGGCGATGCCGGTGATCCGCCAGCGCTCGCCGCGGCGCACGAGGACCGCGGTGAGCGCCCAGCGGAGGAAGGCGAAGCCGAGCAGGATCAGCACGCCGAAGGCGAGGATCGAGATCGCGACGTGGTCGAGGACGTAATGCCCGAGCTCATGCCCCATCACCGCCTGCACTCCCCCGGGTGAGCTGCGGCGCAGCAGGTTGTCGTTGAGCGAGATCCGCATCGTGCTGCCCAATCCGCTGACGTTGCCTCCCGTCCGGTTGCTCTGCTCGGACATCCCGAGGACCCAGACGTGGTTCGTCTCCACGCCGTTCGACCGCGCCAGCGCGAGGATCGGCGCGCGCACTTTTTCGTCCGTCAGCTCGGTCGATTTCAGGAACAGCGGCAGCAGGAAGACCGGCACGATCAGGGTCAGGAGCATGAGGAAAATCAGGCTGACCACCGCGCCCCAGATCCACCAGGTGCGCGGCGCCCGCCGGAAGACGGCGTAGAGCACGGTGACCGCCAGGCTGCCGAGGATCATGGTCGCGAGGAGTCCGACGACCTGGTCGCGCATCCAGGCGCTGAACCCCTGGTTGAGCAGCCCATAGGCACGCTCGCGGAAGAAGCCTTCGTAGAGGGTGAGCGGAAAGATGAGGATCGCGGTCAGCAGGAAGTAGCAGGCGGCATAGAAGAAGGTCTGGAGCGGCCGGAAGCGGGTCAGCCGCTCGGCACGATCGCGGAGGCTCGCCGAAAGGCCGGTGCCGAGGAAGAGCGCAGCCACTCCCATCGCGGCGAGGAAATCCCACAGGATCAGCCATTCGCCACCCTCGAAGTAGGAGTCCGAGCGGTTGCGCACGTCCGGCGGCACCTGCGCCAGGTAGGCCTCGGTCGCGGCTTCCGGATCGAGAGCAGATTGAGCGGCCGGCGCCGGACTGGGCACCGTGCTGAAAGCCAGCAGGAAGAGAAGAACGCACAAGGCACAGCGCATCGGGATCTCCAGTCGGGACAGACCGTTCTGATCATTCCGTCCACCGACAGTACGCCGGAGACCCGCGCTGTGTTTCTTCGCGGGTGTCTGAAGCTTTAGGCGACCAGCCGGTCGAGCAGCATGATCAGCAGGATCGCGGGCAGGTAGAGGATCGACGACAGCATCAGCCAGCGGGCTCCGGACGTCGAGCGGGTGCGCGCGAAGCCGAAGGAGAAGCCGAGATAGACGAGACCGAGGATGAGGGCGCAGACGAAATAGAGCGTCCCCATGAGGCCGAGCACCGAGGGCAGGAGGCTCACCGGGATCAGCGCGACGCCGTAGAGGATCATCTGGCGTGCCGTGCGGGCGCCGGTGGTGTCGGAGACGGTGAGCATGGGAAAGCCGCCGCGCGCGTAGTCTTCGCGGCAGAGCCAGGCGATGGCCAGGAAGTGGGGCATCTGCCAGAAGAAGAGGATGCCGAAGAGCACCCAGGCCGCGGGATCGAGCCGGCCGCGCACGGCGCTCCAGCCCATCATCGGCGGGATCGCTCCGGGCACCGCGCCGACGATGGTGGCGAGCGAGGTGATCCGCTTGAGCGGCGTGTAAACGAAGACGTAGCCGGTGAGCGCCGCGGCGCCGAGGAGCGCGGTCATCAGGTTGACCGCCAGGGCCAGCTCGGCGAGACCGGCGACGGCGACGGCCACGCCGAAGAGAAGCGCGGTGTCCGGATCCATGCGTCCCGCCGGCAGCGGCCGGTTGGCGGTGCGGCGCATGAGGGCGTCGGGCTCGCGTTCGAGCACCTGGTTGAGCACCGAGGCGCCGGCCGAGACGAGGCCGGTGCCGACCAGCGTCGCGACCAGCAGCACGAAGGAGAACTTCTCGCCGCCCGCGAGCAGGAAGCCGAGCCCCGCCGTGAGCACGACCATCAGGGTGATGCCCGGCTTGGACATCTCTTTCAGGTCGGACAGCCGCACTGCGAACGCCGACGGTTGCTCTTCGATCGCTTCTTGGTTCATTGCGCGGGCCATAGAGCGGGGAAGTTTACCCCGAACCTCCTTCTGAATCCAGAATCTCCACCTGGCGGGCCGCGCCGTCGAGACGGAGCCTGTCGCCTGTCTGCACGGCACGAAAGATGCCGGCGCAGTCGACGATCGCCGGGCGCCGCGCCTCGCGGAGCAGGATCGAGGCGTGCGAGAGCTCGCCGCCGATCTCCGCGACGACGCCGCCGACGCGCGGAAAGACGACCGCCCAGGACGGCTCCAGGGCCGCGACGACGAGAATGGCGTCCGGTCCCAGCAGTCCGGGTGCGCGGCCGGCCTCGGCGAGGAGATCCAGCAGGCCCTCGGCTTTGACCACCCGTCCTTCCACCACCGCGGGTCCCAGCGGCCTGCCGGGGAAAATGTGCCGGCCGACCGCTTCGGCCCGCTGTTGCTCGGAGGAAGCGATGGCCCGTTCGATCTCGTCGCGGCCGGCGGTGGGCGGGAGATCGAGCGCCGCCGCCCGGGTCACCCGTTCGCGGCCGGCTGCCGCGGCGGCGCGCAACGATCCCGCTCCAAGCGCCGCCAGCTCGTCTCCGCGCAGCCAGAACACGTCGTCCGGCGCTTCCAGATCTCCCGAAGCCACCCGTTCGGCCGCCAGTGCGAGGATCCGCTCGCGCAGCCGCTGCCAGACCCGCATCAGGGAGTCGCGGAACGCTTCGCGGATTTCGTCGATCGTATAAAGAGGACGCAGGAAGCCGGGACCACGAGAAGGGATCTTCGGCGCCTGGCCCGCCGCGGACGGCACGGCCGGTATATCGAGCACGTCACGGAGCAGGGCTTCCCGCAGCTCGGCGAAGCGCGGCCGGGCCGGATCGCTTTCGAGCGGTCCGCGATGGCCGTATGCGATGAGCCAGCGATCGAGGCCGGCTTCCCGCTCGGCAGCCGGCAGCGCGCCGAGAGCCGCGTATTCATCCATCATTCCGTGCGTCGCGACTCGGGCCGCTCCCGGCAGGCGCAGGAGACGGCGGAGCCGCGACACGCCGGAGAGGATGCCGTTGATCGCGAAGTTGGTGCGGATGGCGACGGCCAACGCATCGACGTTGACCCGGTGCAGCTCGGCGAGCGTCGCGGCGTTGGCGATCCGCCGGTCCAACCGGTCCAGCTCCCGCCGCGCGCGGAGGACCGCTCGCAGGCTGCGGAGCTGGAACGAGAGAATCCGCGGCGCCTTGCGCAGCAGCCGGCCGGGGAGGATCTGGCGATCGGCGGCGCGGGTCTCCAGATCTCCCCCGCCGACGCCTTCGGTCACGAACGTCCGCGGCAATCCCCAGGAATCCATCAGGCGGAAGAAGAAGGAGAAATTCATCCACGCGCGTTCCCCGAGCTCCACCGCGTACACCTCGTCCCAGCGCGCCACCGCGGGATCGGCGGCGGCGAAGAACGGCAAAACCTCGCGGCCCGCCGCGCCGAGCGCCGAGGCGATCCACGGGCTGGGCGGATCGCCGAGGATCTCGCGGTGATTGGCGAGCGACAGGGTCTCGTTGCGCGCCACCGGAAAAAGCGCCGGCCGGATCTGGAGGAGAATCCACCCGCGCTCGTCGCGCGCAATTTCGGCGTCGATCCGGTTCATTTTCTTGCGGAACGGGGCGTAGATCGCGGTCAGCCAATCCGACCACGCGCCTTCCGGACCGCTCTCCGCGCCGCCGCGTTGCAGAGGCCCGCGCTCCACCCGGCCGCGCTCCCAGCCCGCGGTGAGTCCCTCGTTGCTGCCCGGCGCCAGGGTGCGCTCCCAATAGAAGCCGTCGAAGAACACCACCCCGGCTTCGATCCCGGTGATCAGCGGCTGCACGAAGACCGCGCCCAGCGGCCGGCCCGCCGCATCGAGCGGCAACGCGGCCACGACCCGGGCCAGCGCGTCGCCGAACGCCGCCGGATCGCGCACCGGCAGCGACAGGAGCTGTCCCGCGTTCGAGGTCGCGAAGGTGTCTTCGGTCGGAGATCCGGAGCGTACGATCACCGGTCCGCCGGCCAGCGACGGAGGGGGCGCCCTGCGCTCCGGATCGAGCGCCGCGTCCGCCGCCGGCAGCCACCAGGTCTCCGGCACCCGCAATCCCGCCGCCCGCGCGCGCCGCAGGTTGTCGAGCTTGGGAACCGACGGATCTCTAAACTGCTTCAGTGGACGCCAAGGCAACGGCCAGCTCCTGCGCCCACGCCGCGGGCGCGTCGATCATCGGATAATGCCCCCACTCCGGGAAAACCCGAACCGGCCATCCTGCCGCCGCCGCGCCGAGCGCCGAAGCCGTCCATGCGAGCTCGCGAGGCGACACCACCGCGTCGCGTCCGCCCCACCAGATTCGGACGTCCGCCAAAGCCGCCGGGCGCCGGGCCAGATCCGTCTCCAAGGACCGCAGAAGCTCCGGCGTCAGCCAGGCAAAGAAATCCGGCAACGCCGAGCACTGCGCATAGCCGGCGAAAAACGCCGCGAGGGTCTCATCATCCGGCCTCCGCGTGAAGTATTTGCGGACGAACCGCCGCTGGAAAGCCGCTGTGGCGAACACCCGGGAGAGCGCCCACTGCATCGGCGCCAGACGCATCAGGCGCGGCATTGCTCGCTTCTCCAATCCCCACAGCACCGGCCCCTGCATGAGGATCGGAATGCCGGCAAGCGCACCGCGAGCACGCAGACAGAGAGCCAGCAATCCGCCGATTCCGGTCGCATAGACCAGATCCGGCGCGTTCGAGCCGAGATGATCCGCGACGGCCGTCAGGAATCCTTCCAGATCCGCCGCCCGCGGTCGCCCCTCGAATCCCGGGTACGGTGCCGCGACGAGATCGATCCCCGCCGGCAAGCAGGCTCGTGCGGCGGAGAGACGCGCCGCGCAGTGGCCGTTGCCGCCGAGGAAGGTTATGTGGGAGGCCATGGGGGAATCATAGGGCCGGATCTGGCTAGTTTTTCGGCCCGGAGGGTCGTGTTCCCTTAGCCCAGGGCAACGCCCTGGGTTGGGTGCGCGGGCGCCTCGTCCGTTGAAGGTAGAGTAGCGCCATGTCCTCCCCACCCGCCGCGCCCACCGGCGACGCGGTCACCCTCCGCCGCCTCGAAATCCTCGCCTGGGCGAACGTCGTTCTCCACGCCCTCGGGCTGATCATCGCCTGGTTCGGCCTGCGGCCCGGCAGCGTCGTGGCGCCGCTCGCCGGACGGATGGCCTATCTCGCGGGCGATCCGGCGGTGTGGCGTTGTGGGTGGGGTGTCTTCATGCTTTGCACGCTGGTCCTCGTCGCGTACATGGCGGTGCTCGAACGGCTGCTGCCGGACCGCTCGACCGCCGGGCGCCTTGCGCTGGTGCTCACCGCGTCGGGGATGGCGGTCGATCTGCTGTGCGACGTGCTCCAGATCTCCGTGCTTCCGCTGGCCGCGACGGCCGGCTCGAGCTCGCCGGCGCTCTTTCTCGCCGTCGAACGGCTTGCCTTCACCGGCGGCGCCACCGCGGCCAACGGGCTGTACACGACCGGCGTTCTTCTGATGACTCTCCGCTTCGGCGACCGGGCCAGCCTTCCGGCCCGGCTGGCGGGATATCTCACGGTCGTCTTCGGCTATGCGATGGCAGCCGCGGGACTGATTCCATCACCGGCTCTGCTGCAAGCCACCGCCGGACCGACGCTCGGGTTCTACTGTCTGTGGACCGTGCTGCTCGCCCGCGACCTTCGGAAGACGGCATGACAGTCACCGTCTTCGGCGGCTACGGCGTCTTCGGCAGCCATGTCTCCAAAGCCCTCGCCGAGGCCGGCGTGCCCGTCCGGATCGCCGGTCGCGACGCCGGGCTGGCCGCTCGCTACGCCCATGCGCTCGGGCCGGGGAATGAAGGCATCGCCGCCGACGTCAAAGATCCGGCCTCTTGCTCCCGCGCTCTCGACGGCGCCCGGGTCGCGGTCTGCTGCGCCGGCCCGTTCGCGTCGCTGCCCCTCGTCCTGCCCGAAGCCTGTCTCGCCACCGGAGCGTGCTACGTCGACATCGCCGACGACCGCGGCTGGTCCGCCCGGATGCGCGGTCTCGGCGATCGTTTCCGCGAGCGTGGGCTCACCGCCGCCGTCGGCTGCTCGTCGCTGCCCGGAATCTCCGGCGCCTTGGCAGTCCTCGCTGCCGAGCGCTTGCCGGCCGTGGAGCGCGCTCGCGTCATCCTGTTCATCGGGAACCGCAATCCGAAAGGCGAGGCCGCCGTGCTCTCCGCCGCCTCCCAGCTCGGCCGAAGCTTCGCCGCGCCGCAAGGATCGCTCACCGGATTGCGCGGCCGCGAGGTCGTGGATCTGCCGCCGCCATTCGGACGGCGCTCCGTTCTCGACTTCGAGAGCCCCGAGCTGGATCTCTTCCCTGCGATTTTCTCCAGCGTTCGTAGCGTTCGCGTCAAAGTCGGCTTCGAATCGTGCCTCGCGACAGGCTCCATGGCCGCCTTGTCCTGGCTCGGTCCGCGGCTCGGCACCGCGGCCACTCAAGCCATCGCGCCGCTCGCCCGGCTCCTCTCGCGATCCGGTCATTCCGGAGGAGTCGTGAAGGTCGAGCTCTGGAGCGCGGACGGCACGCTCTCGGCCGCCGCGCTCGGCAGCGCCGAAGACGGCCAGCGCATGGCCGCCCTGCCCGCCGCCTTCGTCGCCCAGGCCCTGTGGGAAAAATCCGACTCGGTTGCCAGTGGAACCGTCACCGCCTGGGAGGCCCTCGGCGCACACCGCCTCCTCGACCGCCTCACAGCCGCCGGCTACGAGCTACGGATTTAGACGCTTTTCTCCCCTCTCCCGGGGGTGAGGGCGCTCCTCACCAATCCATCTTGTCGACCGCGTACGGCAACATCTTGCGCCACCAGGGCCAGTCGTGGCTCACGTCGTGGCCCCAGACGTCGAGGAAATGCGGAATGCCCTTGCTGTCCAGGAGCCGTGCCAGCGACCGCGACGCGTCCGGCGCCTCGTAGGACCCCTGGCCGGTCAGGATGTGGATCTTGCAGGCGGTTTGCAGCAGCCAGAGGTTGTGGCCGCTCAGGTTGGGCAGATACCAGGCCGGGTTGTTGAAGTAGCAGTTGTCGTCGCTGTAGCCGTGGAAATAATCCGGCGCCAGATCGTAGAAGCCGCTCATCGCAATCGTGGCGTCGAAGAGGTCGGGCCGGCGGAAGAGCGTGTTGGCGGCGTGGAAGGCGCCGAAGCTGGCGCCGGTGGTGGCGATCCGGATGTCCGGCGACTGGCAGGCCTGGCGGATGTACGGCACTACCTCGTCCTCGACGTACCGCGTGTAGAGCGCCTGCCGCCGCGCCTGCTCGGGCACGGGGAGGTTGCGGTCCATCCAGGCCTGGTTGTTGATGCTGTTGATCGAGAAAACCCGCAGCCGGCCGGCCCGGATCGCCGGCTCGACGGCGCCGACCAGGTGGAAGCGCTCGTTCTCCAGGAAGTCCGCGGCGGCGGTCGGGAAGAGGAGCAACGGATGCCCCCAATGACCGTACGAAACGATCGGCATGTGCTGTCCCAGGCTCGGGCTGTGCCAGCCATCGATCTGGCGGCGCATGGCATCGAAGTCCATCCTCTCCTCCCGGGCCGCAGGCCCTCTCCATCGTGCGTGCGCCGCGAGGATATCCGGCCGGCGATTCTCCTTCAAGAGGTCTACAATCCCGGTTCCATGAACAGGATTCCGATCCTTGCCGGAGAGCGCGAGGTTTCGCATCTTGCCGTCCGCTTCGATGATCCGACAGAAGCTCAGCCGGCAGAAGATCCTCCGGCACGGCTCTGCTTCCTCTACATCCACGGTTTCGGGTCCGACCAGTCCGGCGAGAAGGCCGAGTTCTTCCGCGCCCAGGCGCTCGCCGCCGGCTTCGCCTTCTGCTCCTTCGACTTCCAGGGCCACGGCCGGTCCGGCGGCGCGATGCGCACCCTGTCGCTGACCCGCAACCTGGAAGACATCGGCCGTGTCCACGGCTGGCTCCGCGCGCGCGGCCACGAGCGGCTCTGCCTCCTCGGCTCCTCGATGGGCGGCGGCTCGGCGCTCTGGTACGCGGCACGCCATCCGGAATCGATCGTCGCCGGCCTGCACATCGCGCCGGCCCTGGAGCTCGAAAAGGCTCTCCTCCTCTGGGCCGGAGCGGAGAAAACCCGCCTCTGGGAGGAGACCGGCAGCCTGCACTTCCACAATGAGACCGTCGCGACCGATCTCGACTGGTCGCTCATCGAAGACCTGCGCGGCTACCCGATGGAAAGCCTCCTGACCTGCTACCGCACCCCGACGCTCTTCCTCCAGGGCCGGCGCGACACCTCGGTCCCCTGGCGCACCGTCACCGACTTCGCCGCCCGTTGCCAGTTCACCACCATCGACCTCCACCTCTTCACCGACGGCGACCACCGCCTCACCGACCGCAAAGAGCGTCTCTGGAGCCTGATGCTCGAGTTCCTGCGCGGCCGGGGGCTTCTCGACGCGGTATGAAGATCCTTACTGGCGATCTCGGGCGTCTGAAGCGACTGCTTTTTTCTTCGACAGACCACTCTTTAGGTAGGGGCGGACATCAGCGGCCATGGAGGCCGAGGATGCGGACCGCCCAGGAGGGATGCATGTCTCGTAAGATTCAATGCATTACGATGGCGCTGTTCTTGTCCGCCCTGATGTCCGCCTCCGCGCATGCGGCCCCCATCAGGACTCTTGGCCCGAAGCCCGCTCCGGAGGTGAGGTTTCTCGCCGAGGCGTGGAAGCAGCTCCTCACCTGGCTTCAAGGTCACGCCTTCTCTCCGCCAGGTAGCCTCAAGAGCAAGGCACCCGACGACACCAGCCATATCGACCCAAACGGAATCCACTGAAAGACGAAGGAGAGGCGCCGGAAAAAACTTTCCGGCGCCTCTTTGTCCCGTTTGCCCGGGTTCGGGGAACTTTACCTATAGATGGGGTTTGTCTGTTCACTCAGATCCGATAAGGAGGGGTGGAGTGGAGAATGAGACGCACGTCCTGCAGTCGTGGCAGGCGCTCTACGACCGCGAGCGGTTCGAGGCTCAAGCGCTCGTTGCCGAGCTTATGGGGCACTCCCCCGAGCGGCAGGTGCTGATCGTCCAGAACAGCGCCCGCTTCCATACCTGGGGCGTCTACTCCCGGCTTCTTGACCTGAGCTGGACCGAGAGTATCAGGAGCCTTGTCACTGCGGAGCACTTGGCGCGCCTTGCCCTCCTCCTCGCGGACCAGCTCGACGTACACCTCTATCGTGCGGAAGGCATCGAGGATCTGCGCGCCCGCGCCTGGGCCTACATCGGTAACGTGCGGCGGCAACGGTCCGATCTGGCCGGAGCCGACGACGCGTTCCGGACAGCCGCCGAACATCTCCGCCTTGGGACGGGTGACCCCATCGAGAAGGCAATGCTTCTCGACCTCAAGGCATCCCTGAATCGTGCACAGAGAAAACTCGGTCGCGCCATGTCGCTGTTGAAGCGTGCTCATACGATCTTTCTCGCTGCCGGCGACCGCCATCGCGCGGGGAGAACGCTTGTCGGCATGGAGCTGATTCATCATCAAGCTGGCTCTCCCGAAGAAGGAATCCCCCTCCTCTACCAGGCGCTCGAGCTCATCGACTCTCACCAAGAACCGCGGCTGCTCATCGCTGTCTGGCACAACCTGATCGACGACCTCGCCGAGGCAGGGCGCGCGATGGAGGCACGGCGGCTGTTCCGGGAGGCGCGAAAGCTCTATCTCCGGTTTCCCGAGGCGGTGACCCAGAACCGGCGGACATGGGTGGCCGGCAAGATCGCCCGCGGCCTGGGGCAGGATGAGGAGGCCGAGGCGCTTTTTCTTGAGGCACGTGCGAGTTTCCTGCAAGAGAGCATCCCGTACGAGGTCGCTCTCGTCTCCCTGGACCTCGCCGCCCTCTACGCGAAGCAGGGACGGTCCGAGGAGATCAAGCGTCTGGTGGAGGAAATTGTCCCGGTTTTCTCGTCGCTCCAAGTCCACCGCGAGGCGTTGGCGGCACTGGCCTTCTGGCAACAGGCCGCGGAGACCGAGACGGCCCGGATCGCGGACGTCGTCGCCGATGTCGCGTCGTTCCTGAAGCGCTCCCAGTACGACCCCGAGCTTCGGTTCGTCGCCTCAGCGGCTTCCTGAAAACGAAAAGGGCGCTCCTCTGTGGGAGCGCCCTCGACACAACGACAGGAAGCGCCGGCTTACTTCGTGAAGTCGAAGGTGGCCGTGGCGGTCTGGCCCGGAGCCACGGTGACCTCGGCCGTCTTCTCGCCCAGCGTCGGATGCACGGCGGCGATGGTGTACTTGCCGGCCGGCAGCTTGGCGATCGAGAAGGCGCCCGACTCGTCGCTCACCGCGTAGTACGGGTTGTCCACGATGCCGACATAGGAGCTCATCCACGGGTGGACGTCGCACTTGAAGTGCATCAGCACCTCGGGCTTGTCGAAGGTCTTGTCGAACGACATGTTCTGGAACGGCTGCCCCTGGTTGAACTCGGTGTTCTTGGCCGGCAGCGCGTGGATGTTGTGCAGGGTGGGGTCGCTGTTCTTGATGGTCAGCTTCTGGCCGACCTGGATGCCGAACACCTTGGGGTGATAGAGGCAGCCCTGCTGATCGAGCGTCTTGGCTTCGGTCGGAACCGGGAAGGTCTTCCCCTCGAGGCCGGTCTTCACGTAGACGAACACGTCGGCGAGCTTGCCGTCCTTGGTGTTGATGTTGTTGGTGTCGACCGGCGTCTTGTGCAGGCCGGCGCAGACCGGATCGGCGTTCATCTTGATCTCGGTGTCGTCATCCGTGCCCTTGAAGGTGATCGTGCCAGAGACGGTGCCGGCATTGGCTGCGTCGGCGGGAGCCGCGGTGGCGGTCGTAGTGGCCGCGGGCGCCGGCGTCTCCGCGCTCTTCTCACCGCCGCCGCCGCCACAGGCGACCAGCGCGGCGAGCACGCAACAGAGAGCGACGAGCAACCAGAGTTTGTTCCTGCTCATACCAAAAACCTCCTTGAAATTCATGACGTCGAACGAAGCGAAGGGTAGATGGGCATGGGGAGCCCGGCCGCATTATGCCACAGCGGCCGGCCCCACCGGATTTCAGCAACGGCTCAGCGGCCTCCGGCCGCGACGCTCCCGGCCTTCGCCCCGGCCGCTGGATGGCTCGGGCGCGAGAGGCTCCAAATGTAATCCCGCAGAGCCGTGGTGACCTTGTCCGTGTCGGCCAGGTAGGTCTTGAGCTCCGCGTCGGACGCAAAGTACTGCATCATTCTCTGCTTTTGAGCCGCGTACGTGGGTTGGTCGATCGCCTGGGCGACCGGCGACAAGAACTTGCCCGGCTCCATCTCCGGGAAGTTGGTGGGCATGCGGGTGCCCGGAACCCAGAACTGGGGGTTCTTGATCCACAGCGGTACCCAGTCGTAGCGCAGGCGGTCGTGCGCCATGAGGAGTGACGGCGCGAGGTCGCCCTTCGCTCCGCCGGCCGCCGCAGCAGCGTCTGCACCGGCCGGATGGCACTTGGCGCACTGGAACATGTTGAAGGCGACCTCGCCGACCGCCAGGTTGCGCGCATCCGCTCCTGGAGGCTCGGTGCCGAAGGGCCGGCGCTGCTCGCGCGAGGCGAAGTAGCCGACCACGGCGTTGAGCTGGTCGTCGGTGAAGTTGAAGGTCGGCATGCGCACCGTCAGCCACGGGCGCATCCGCACCGCGCTCGGATCGTGGACGTAGTTGAACAGCCAGGGGGACTGCACGCGCGCGCCTTCCGACGCCAGGTTCGGCGGCAGCATGGCCGGATCGGAGATCACCGACTTGATGGCGTGACCATGACCCTCGACGAGGTGGCAGCCCTGGCAGTTGTAGCGCGTGATGAGCTTGCGCCCCTCGGCCAGCGACGCCGTCCGCGCGTCCTGGCCGGCCCGCTTCGACGCCGCCACCGACTCCTTGGTGAAGCCGAGGACGTTCGACGCCACCGCCGCCGCTTCGCGCTCCGACATGCCGAAGTTCGGCATCTTCAGAAGCTCGTTGTAGTCCTTGACGTTTTCCTTGTCCTTGTCCCAGACCCGCGGATCGAGGAGCTTGACCTTCACCCAGTCGTGGCGTGTGTCCGGCACCGTGGTGACGTGGCCGAAGTCGAGCTGGTGGAGAGGCTTCGAGCCTTCCTGGGTCAGCTCGGTGCCGATCGGTTTCAGGCTCTCGAAGCCCTTGATGTCATGGCAGCCATAGCAACCATACTTGGTGATCGTCTGCTCGCCCAGGTAGACGTCGCGCTGGTGCGGATTCATCTCGGCGAGCTTCGCTTTGCTGCGATCCACCGTGTAGACATTCTGGAGATAGGTCATCGCGAGCTGGTCACGCACCTGCGCGTCGAGCGCCGGCAGCGGCTGGTTCTCATAGCTCGGGTCGTGGTTGCTCCAGATGTACTCGGTGACATCGGCGGCTTCCGCGTCGGTCAGCCGCAGGTTCGGCATGTTGGTGTCGGGGAAGTACTGCTTGGGGTTCTTCACCCAGGCGTAGAGCCACCCCTTGTCGACCTTGCTGCCGGTGCGGATGAGGTTCGGGCCGTGCAGCCGGTTGATGGTCGGGAAATATTGGTCGCGCGTCGCGTTGGCGTCGATGATGTGGCAGCCGGCGCAGCCGACCGACTCGAAGACCTGCCTGCCGCGCGCCGCGTCGCCGCCTGCCGGAGCCGGCGGATAGACCGGCTTCTCGGAGCTCTCCCACAGGTAGTTGACGATCGCCGCGATCTCGGTCTGCTGCCGCTTCAGGTTCGCCGCGGTCGTGGTGTTCTTCTGGTAGAAGAAGTGCGGCATCCAGGTCGTCGGATGGAACTTGCGCGGCGCCTCGATCCACTTGTAGGCCCAGCCGGGATTGGTCTTGCCGGCGATGCGTTGCAGCGACGGACCCGCCTTGCGGAGACCGGTGTAGGCCGGGTAGCTGATCTGGTGGCAGCCGTAGCAGCCCATGTGGGCGATCAGCTCACGGCCGGTGTCCTGCACTTCCGACTTGGTGGTCCACACCCCCGAGGAGTGGCAGGTCGCGCAGCCGGCTTCGGACATGCCGGAGGGGAGGATCGGATACTCCAGGAACTTGGGCTCCGACCAGCCCCACTTCTGCTTCCACTCCTCGGCCTGCTTCTCGTCCTTCGGGCTGTGGCCGGCGCGGGTGAAGTCGGTCGCGCGATCGAGCCCGCCGTGGCAGACGGTGCAGCCGTACTGCGTGTACGGGTGCGGCGAGCCGTCACCGACGTACGCGTCGAGATGCGGATGGGTGCGGAACGGCTCTTTCCACTCCGGACCGTCGAAGCCCGGGCGGTTCGCCGCCACGTGGCAGGTCATGCAGCGGTCGACCCGGTTGACGCTGTCGGTGAAGTTGAAGTTGTGCGTCAGGCCGGGGAGGATCGCCTGCTCGATGTGCAGCGTCGGCTTGACGAAGTCCATGAGCGGCGCGTTGAGCACGAAGTAGGCGATGTTCTTGTCGAGGCCCGCGATGCGCGTCTCGGCGCTGGTGACCCCCTTCTGCAGGGCTTCCAGCTTCTTTTCCGACTCGGTCACCGCGGCCTGGCGGTCGGCGAGCTGGGCCTGCGCCGCCGCGAGAGCGTCGTCGGCGCGGTCCACCTTGGCCTTGGCGTCCAGCAGCTCCTGCCGCCGCCGGTCCAACGCCTTGGCTTTGGCGTCCTGGGCCGATTTGCTGTTGAGCTGGATCGACTCGTCGTACTCGAAACGCGCCGCGTCGGCCTTCGCCTTGTTGCCCTTCCAGGCGGAGTCCGCGACGTAGCGGTCGGCCTTGATCTTGGTGATCTCTTTTTCCAGCTTGTCGATCTCGGCCCGGTGCGTCGCGACCTCGGCCTGTGCGCTCGCCACGTCCTTCTTGAGCTGGGCGAGCTCGGTGTCGCTGATCTTCTGGCGCTCCGCCTGGGCCTCGGCGAGCAGTTTCTTCTGCTCCAGGCTGCGGAACTCGGCCTGCATCCGTTTCCAGGGTTGCGCGTAGTCGGCGACGACCATCCACAGGGTCACCGCCAGCAGCGCCAGGCTGCTCAACGCGAACACCATGTTCATGCGACCGAAGTTGTAATGCCGGTCCGGTCGCTTCTCGGGCGGTGTGATCGGTGGGGTCAACGCGAGCTCCTCACGACATCGCTAGATGTTGAAGAAGTACTCCTGCACGTGGACGAAGTACTTGAGGTTGAACAACCACCGGCAGTACATCTTGATCGGCAGCAGCATCATGAACAGGAACAGTGTCACGCCGACGTAGTACCGCGCCGGTCCCATCTTCTCGTAGTACGGACGGAACCACTTGGTCTTGCGCAGCAAGACCGGAAGACCGAAGAAGTAGAAGGCGACCAGGATGATTCCGTGCAGCTCCCGGATGAGCCAGTTGCCGGGCAGGCCGATCCCCAGGAGCTTGATCCACAGATACTCCGAGAGATCGACGTTGACCAGCGCCTCGACCTTGTTCGGGTCCCAGAACTCGAAGGGTCCGAAGAAGTTCCAGTTGGGTCCGCGGAGGAAGGTGCCGATCACGATCATCTGGCTCCACAGGATCAGCCAGCCGAAGAGGAAGATGGAGATCTCCACCTTCCGCTCCTTGAACGTGTAGTAGCCGTTCCCCTTCGGGTTGGTGTCGATGTAGGGGATCGCCATCAGGCCGACGATGATCAGGCCGGGCAGCAGCACGCCGGCGAGCCAGGGATCGAAGTAGACCAGCATCTCCTGGAGGCCGAGGAAGTACCACGGCGCTTTCGACGGGTTGGGCGCCAGCGCCGGGTTGGCCGGCTCTTCGAGCGGCGCCCGGAGCGCGATCGACCAGACCACCATGACCACGGTCAGGACGACCATGCAGATGAACTCGGAGAAGACGAGGTCCGGCCAAGTGAAGATGCGGTCCTCGACTTCCGACGATTCGAAGGTGGGCGCGCCGACGGCGAGCTGCTGATCGTTGCGCACCGCCTTGGTCATGGCGAACCAGACGAAGAAGCCGACCAGGAACACCATCATGACGATGGGCACGTTGTCCGGCTTCGCGACGATCTGGTAGAAGTTCGGGTCGAGCAGCGCGAGGAGGAAGAAGAGGACGCCGATGAGCAGCATGGCGATTCCCCCCTTCTTCGACCACAGGCCCTTCTTCTTCAGCATGAAATAGAACAGGATCAGCGTCAGCGAGAACGACCAGTACGGGTACGCCAGGACGTTGATGAAGTGCTTGACGAATTCCATCGCTCTCTCCGCCGGGTCTCAGTCTCTCGCGCCCTACATGGGGCCCGAAATGCCGCCGTCCTTGCGCACACGCCAGAAGTGAACGGCCATCAGGAAGGCCGCGACGAGGGGAATGCCAACGCAGTGCAGCACGTAGAAGCGAAGCAGTGTGGCGCCTCCGATCGTTCGTCCGCCGATCAGCGCGAAGCGCGCATCGCTGCCGGCGTGGATCAATCGTTGCCCCCCTAGTTTGAGCAGGGCGGCGCCCGGTCCTTCGTTGCCTAAGAACGGCGTTGCTCGGGCCATGTTCGAGCCGACGGTGATGGCCCAGATGGCGAGCTGGTCCCAGGGCAGCAGGTAGCCGGTGAACGAGAGGAGCAGCGTCAGCACGAGCAGGATCACGCCGATCACCCAGTTGAACTCGCGGGGCGGCTTGTACGACCCGGTCATGAAGACCCTGAACATGTGGAGCCACACCGCGATCACCATCGCGTGCGCTCCCCATCGGTGCAGCTCGCGCATGATGCCGAACGCCGCCGCCTCGCGCAGGTCGACGATGTCGACGAAGGCGTACTCGACGGTGGGGCGGTAGTAGAACATCAGCAGGAGGCCGGTGATGGTCTCCACCAGGAACAGGAAGAAGGCGGTGCCGCCCATGCACCAGGTGTAGCTCATCCGAATGCCGGACTTCTTCACCTTGATCGGGTGCAGGTGGAGCACCACGTTGCCCAGCATGGCCAGGGCTCGCTTGCGGTTGTCCGTCGGGATGCCCACCCGGAAGATGGACCTCCAGACCTGCGACTTGGTAATGCTCTTCAGCATGGCGCCTCTTTCGTTCAGGCCTTGACCGGGATGAAAGCGTTGGGATCGTCCCACTGCCCCAGCTCATACTGGAACTTCTGCGACTTGTCGACCACGATCTGGCCGTCGTCCGGGCTGAGGAAGATCTTCGCCCGCTCGAGCGGCCGGGGAGTGGGGCCCTCGAAGTTGATGCCGCTCTTGTAGTAGCCGCTGCCGTGGCAGGGGCACTTGAACTTGTTCTGCGTCTCCAGCCAGGCGGGCGGGCAGCCGAGATGGGTGCAGATCGCGATCAGGGCGTAGATCTTGCCGCCGTTGTTGACGATCCAGACGCCGTACTTGTCGACCAGGCGGGTGTCCACGATGCCCGGCTGGTAGTCCTCTGGGCGGCCGGCCTTGAAGCTGGTCGGCGGCTCGAAGAGCACGTTGGGGAACATGAACCGTCCCATCGCGGTGACGCAGCCGCCGATGGCGGCGCTGAAGCCGACCCAGGCGACGGCAGCCCAGGAGAAGAAACCGCGGCGGGTGAGATCGCCGTCGTCGGCCTTCGCGGCCGGCTTGGCGGCAGCCGGCGCGGATTTGGCGGCCGACGCGGCAGGCGCGGCTGGAGCGGACGCGGCGGGTGCAGCAGTGGCTGGAGGGGCCGCGGCGGCCTTTGCCGGAGCGGCGGCCGGACTCGTTCCGGCTCCCTCGTTCGTCGTCGTATCTCGCTCCGGCGCTGCCTTCTCCGGAGCGGGGCCATCCTTCGGCTCGTCAGCCATTGTTGCCCCCCTCAAACTGCCGATTTGATCAAGGCCGTTTGTTCAAGACTGTACTGCGTTTACATCGGTCCGTCCCATGTTTTCGAGCGCCTCTTTCTAGCGAAACCGCCCCGAGGTGTCAAGCCCCGGCGCGGCGCACAGAGAGCGCATCGCGTGCCTCGATGGCGGCTTGGCGCACCTTCAAGCTCGGATCGCCGCCCGCGATTTTCTCGATCGCCGGCTTCTCGTCCGGCCCGCCGACCACGGCCAAAGCATGGAGGGCGCTCACCATCGCCTCGTCCTGCTGCTCGCGGGTGATGTCGGGAACCTGGGCCAGGAGCTTGCGGTCGATCATCGTCTCCAGCACCGGCACGCCGGCGTTGCTGCCCAGCCGGGCGAGCGCCAGCGCGGCGTTCCACCGTACGTCGGCGACGGCGTCGTCAACTTTCGGAGTGAGGGCCGGCACCGCGGCGCGGTCGCCGAGCTCGCCGAGGGCGAACGCGGCGGTCTTGCGCAGGCCGGGGTCCTGGTCCGTCAAGGACTTCTCCAGTGTGCCGCGCGCGGCCGGGTCTCCCAGCGTGCCGAGCGCCCACAGAATATAGATGCGGGTCTGATCGTCGGGATCGTCCAGAGCCTTTTCGAGCAGCGGAGCGGAGGTGCGGTCATGAGTGCGGGCGAGGACGAGCGCCAGATAGCGGCGCATCTCCGGATCCTCGGCGTGGGCAAACAGGTCGCGCACCTTGGCGCGCGCGCCCGGCTCCTCGTCGAGCGCCTTGGGGTCCGTCACCAGGATCTTCGACAGCTCATACGCCGCCTGCACCCGGCGCGGCTTCCAAACCGACTGCAAGTCATTGAGATAGTCCGACGTCGTCTGCCGGTCGTAGGCGATCCACCCGAAGCCGATGAACACGGCCACGCAGAGGACAACGACCAGCAGGGGGACGACGAACAAGCCGAGGAAGGAGCGGAGCGCGCCGCTTCCCGGCTCAGTTGGAGTTTCAGGCTCGGACATCGGCGGGAAGCATAGCCGGAACCCGGCCGCCGCGCCACCCCATGGGGTAGTATCCTCGCCGCTCATGCGAGCGAAGGCGCGGGAGTCGGGCCACGCTGTTAGAATCGTCCCAAGGAAGGAACTATCGGATGAATGCCGTCACGTTGAAAGAAGCCAAGCTCCACTTGGAGGAGTTGGTCAGCCAGGTCATCGCGGACGCAGAGGCGACGATGATCGTCACTGAGAGTGGAGAGCGCGTCGTGTTCCTGCCGCTCGACGAGTACAACTCGTGGAAGGAGACCATCTACCTTTTGTCGAATCCCGCCAACGCCGAGCACCTGCGGCGGTCAATCGCCGAGGCACAAGCCGGTAATGTCCAGGAGCGGGAGCTCTTGGACGCATGAAGCTGACATTCACGCATTCAGCGTGGGATGACTATCTCTGGTTCCAGGGCTACGACCGGAAGCTTCTGAAGCGGATCAACCTGCTGATTCAGGATACCCTCCGCACACCGTTCGAAGGCATCGGCAAACCCGAGCCTCTGAAGGCCGGCCTCGCAGGGCACTGGTCGCGCAGGATCACTGACGAGCACCGCCTGGTCTACACTGCGACGGCGACCGAGGTCACGATCGTCTCCTGCCGGTATCACTATTCGAAGTAGGGCATAGCCGGAACCGACGCGCCACACCCGGCCCATTGCGCCTCTTTCTTTGTCTCGTACGACCTGGAATCCTGCACCACATACAGTAGACGCGGACGCACGGCGCCCCCCTCCGCCGCCGCATTCCGCGCCCTCAAGGAGAAAATGCATGAAAGTCCGATTCGCCGTGACCTTCGCCCTCCTGCTCTCCCTGGCATCACTCATCAGCCCGGCGGCGCGCGCCGGGACACCCTCGGGGCCCATGTCTCAAATGCCATCCACCGCCCGCACCGTCCGCGACCCCCGACTGGATGATCACCCCCTGCGCCGCCAATCCCACGAACGCAAGCCCGCTCACCCCGCCTGGATCGAAGCCCACACCGGTGGACACCACCGTCTGCGGCTCCTGCAGCACACCGGGCTGCCGGGGGGTGACATACAACTCGTTCTGCAGCGCTCGCTATCCCTCGACCTGCGTCGCCGCCTTGGGAAACGACTGCTCCCCCGGAGTTCCCCAGTGCCAGTGCTGGCAGTTGGGCCAGCCGTACCCCTAAGTGAAACCGTTCTACTCTCCCAACCCGAAGCTCTGCACCCAGACGACGCGGTACCCTCCGGGGGCCGCGTCGTAGCCGGCGCCGACGGCGAGACCCAGACCGAGGTCGCGATAGTCCGGATCGAGGATGTTGTCGCGGTGGCCCGGGCTGTTCAGCCAGGCGTTGAAAGCTTCGTCGACCGAATAGCGCTGCTCGACGATGTTCTCGCCGATGCCGGCGCGGTAGCCTTCGGCGTGCGCCCGCTCGGTCGGTCCCTGGCCCGCGGACGACTCATGACCGAAGTAGGAGTGCGCCAGCATGTCCTCGGCGTGCTCCTGGGAGACCCGGTCGAGAAGAGGATTGGCACGGAGCGGCGGCAGACCCGCCCGCCGGCGGACCTGATTGACCCGCGACAGCATCTCGGCCGCGACGCGCGCCCGATTGCTCAGCGGCGCCGTGATCCCGGCGAAATAGTCGCCTTCATGCCAACCGAAGAGGAAGACATAGAAGGTGTAGCCGTCGAGCTCGGCGGCGCCGACGCCCAGGTCCCGGAACCGTCCGTCGAGAGCCCTGTCCGCGGCGACGGACTCGGCCTCTTCGTCCGATACCGCGAAGACCTCGCGCCATTCGTGGGCCGAATACCCCACCTGCCGCAACCGCTCGGCGACCACCCCGGACGACGGAGACCGCAGCCGCCGGCCGCTCCGGGCCATCTCCTCCGCCTGCCGCTGCGCCACCTGCGCCAAGGCCGGCGAAAGACGGAGAGGCGGAGCGCCCGAGCGCGCCCGCTCGCGGCTGAACCGGGTCAGCCACTCCTCCTGCCAGGACATGCCGCCCTGCACACGAGACCCGATCAGGCCGAAAGCCAGCACCAAGGCGCAGACACACCAGCGAATCCACCTCACGGCTAGAACCTCACATCCGGAACAAGTGGGTTCTAGGATACTCCAAAGATGGTTTCAGGTCACTGCGGCGGCGCGACGAGAGCGCAGATCAGATGGCCGTCCGGCCGCGCGAAGACCAGCGTCTTGCCCGCCTTCTTGTCGAGGAGCACGAAGGAAATGTCGTCCGCGCC
>DATARD010000261.1:0-10923 GCA_036264355.1 Thermoanaerobaculia bacterium | reverse complement strand
CTGGAGGCGGAGGCCTTCTTCGTCTCCGCCCCGGTGCGCGGCCGGACCGACCTCGCGCAGCAGCTCGGGGTGGCGATGGCCGCCGACGGGCAGCATGCCCAGCCGCAATCGCAGCGCGGTGACACCAACGTCCCGGGGGTGTGGATCGCCGGCGACCTCCGCCCGATGACCCAGCAGGTGGTGATCGCCGAGGGGACGGGCCACATCGCGGCGGTGATGATCGACCAGATCCTGCGGCGGCAGGACATCCGATAGGAGGACCGTCGAGCGATGAACACCTTCTGTATCGACGAAGCCGGCTGCCTCTTCATCTCGCCGCGGATCGATGACTGGCAGCTCCTGGAGGAGCATGGCATCTCCACCGTGATCGATCTCGAGGGGGGGCTCGACGAGGGCGTGCCGTCGGTGCCCAACCACGTCCTCTATGTGTACTACCCGATCTTCGACGAGGAGCTGCCCGACCTGGCCAAGCTCAAGGCCGTGGCGCGCCTCGGCTCGTCGCTGATCCAGGCCGGCCAGAAGGTGCTCTCCCACTGCGGCATGGGCTTCAACCGCTCGGCCCTGGTGGCGGGCCTGATCCTGGTCCATCTCGGCCTGAGCGGCGAGGAGGCTTACCACCTCCTGCGCAGCAAGCGCCCGGGCGCCCTGTTCAACGAGGTGTTCGCCAACTACCTGCGCGGCCTGCCTCCGGCTACTTGATCTCCTGCAACAGCTCGCGCACCGCGGCGTCGAGCTGGGAGTCCTTGCCGGCGAGACCTTCGCCGATCGGGCGGGTGACCTCGATGTCCACCGGCCGCGGGTGCATCTCCATGTCCTGGCCGGCGTGGTCGGTGATCTTGATGAACGGCACCCGGAGCTGCGAGCCGTCGATCAGGTTGACGTCGGAGGTGTAGATGATCCAGCCCGCGGTGGGCTCGCCGACGATCTTGCCCAGGCCGAGCGTGCGGTAGCCTTCGCTGAAGTCTTCGCCGTCGGACAGGGTGTGCCGGTTGGTGAGCAGGATCGTCGGGCGCTCCAGCGCGCGCTGGCCGAGGATGACGCGGGCGGGCGCCGTCGGCAGGCCGCGGAAGGTCATGCTGAGATAGGGGCGCCGGCTGAGGATGTCGAGCGCATAGGCGTTGACGAAGCCGCCGCTGTTGTTGCGCACGTCGATCACCACTCCGTCGCGGGCGTGGTTCTCGGCGTCGAGATCGACGAAGAGCTGGGAGAGCGAGGCGGAGCTCATGTCGAACATGTGGACGTAGCCGAGACGGCCGCCGCTCGCTTTGGCCACATACTCCCGGTTCTCCTCCACCCAGCGGCGGTAGATGAGGTTTTTCTCCGTCCGCTGGTCCACCGGCTTGACCGCCACCTCGCGATGGCTCTTGGCCGGCTCGCCGGGCGCGGCGGCCACGGTGAGGATCACCTGCCGCCGGATGCGCTGGTCGAGCAGGCGGTCGAGGTTGGTGCCGGCGTCGATCGGGTGGCCGTCCACGGCGAGCAGCCAATCACCCGCGTGGACTTTGCCGGTGACGCCGGCGGGCCCGAGCGGCAGCACCTCGCGGATGCGCAAGCGGCCCGAGGACTCGTACTCGGCGCGGTCGAAGCGCAGGCCGAGGTGGCCGGTCGAGCGCGCGATCGCCGACTGCGGCAGGCGCACGCCGGAATGGGAGGCGTTGAGCTCGCCGATCATCAGGTTGAACACCCGCCGCAGGTCGTCGGCGGTGCGTGCCGCCGCCGCCCGCGCTCCGTAGATGCCGCGGAAGGCCTGCCAGTCGACGCCGTGCATGCCGGGATCGACGAAGTTGTCGCGCAAGCCGGTCCACACCTGGTCGAAGACGGCGAGCTTCTCCTGCGCGAAGTCGACGTCCATCTCGGCGTGCGCCGGCACGCCGCGCGGTTTGGCGCCCGCTTCGAGGGCGACGGCGTGGATGGAGCCGCCGTCCAGGAAGTAGACCTCCTTGCTGTCCGGCGAGAAGGTCAGGGAGCCCTTCTCGCCTGTGGTGGAGGTGAGCTGCCGGGCGACCGGCGGCTCCTTCGCCAGCTCGTCCAGGGAGTAGGCGTAGAGGTTGCTCTGGCCCGCCACGCTCGCGGTCAGCACCACCCACTTGCCGTCGGGGCTGATGAGCTGGCCGGAGACCTCGAGGCCGAGCGGCAGGAGAGACGTCCGCTGCCGGATGCCCTCAAAAGCGATCTCCACGGGAGGCACCTTCTTCGGCTCGTCCTTCTTCTTCCCGTCCTTTTTATCCTCGCTGTCCTTGCTGTCCTTTGCGTCCTTTATGTCCTTGTCCTTTTCTTCCGCCCCCTCCACCGGCTTCTCGGTCTCGAAGAGGCTCTTGAACTCGTCCTCCGGGAAGCGCGGTGTGCGCGGCTGGAGATCGATGCGGGCGATCTGGCTGTTCTCCGTGCGCTGGCCGGTGACATAGAGGAGGAACTTGCCGTCCGGGCTCCAGGAGAGGTCGTCGCCGTTGAGATTGGCGAGGAAGCTCACCGCCCGCGGCGCGCCGCCGGCCACCGGCACCACCCGGATGTCGCGGAAGAGGCGGTCGCCGTAGCTCAGATAGGCGATCCAGCGGCCGTCGGGCGACCAGTCGAAGGGGCGCTCGGAGCCGAGCGGCGGCCCGTCGAGGAGCGCGTCGACCAGCTTGCGCTCCTGGTGAGACGCGAGGTCGAGAATCCACAGCCCCTTGCGGTCGCGCTCGAAGGCGAGGAGCTTGCCGTCGGGCGAGAAGCGGGGCGTGTCGTCCTCGCTGGAGCCCTTGGTGAGCACGGTCTCGCGGCTGGTCGCGAAATCGTAGAGCACGAGATGGCTGTGACCGTTGCGGTCCGAGGTGTAGACCAGGCGCCGGCTGTCCGGCGCCCAGGTGAGCTGCCCCTCGGGTCCCGGGGTGTCGGTCACCCGCGCCGCCAGGCCGCCGTCCTTGGCCGACACGGCGAAGACGTCGCCGTGGGAGAGAAAGGCCACCTTCTTGCCGTCCGGCGAGAGGGCCGCCTGGTCGAAGTCGGAGGAGAACGTCTTGTGCTCGAAGCCGGGACCGGCCGGCGCGCCTTCGAGCTGGATTGGCACCGCCGCGGCCGTGCCGCTCGCCGTGTCGAGCGACCAGATCCCGAAGTCCCGCTCGAAGAGCAGGGTGCGGCCATCATACGACAGAGTGGGCCAGAGCAGCCGGCCGTCGGTGAAGTGGGTGATCATTTTCGGCAGTGCCTGGGGCGCCGCTACGTCCACGGTCCACAGATTCTCGGCGCCGCTGCGGTCCGAGGAGAAGAAGAGCTTGCCGCCGTCCGGGCTCCGGTCTGGACTCCACATTGGCCACAGATCCTTGAAGCCGCCGGTGGTCAGCCGGCTGTAGACGCCGTCGCGGAGCAGCCAGATCTCCGACTCGTCGATGTGGCTGCGGCCGTGGCGCCACCACTGCTGCGACGCGATGCCGTGGGCGGCGAGCGCGATCGTCCGGCCGTCGGGAGCCGGCGCGGAGAAGAACTCGCTGACGTAGCGGTCGGCGCTCACCTCGAGCGGCGTGCCGCCCTCCGGGTGGACGCGGTAGACGTCGCTCATGCTGCCGATGTCGTGCGAGCTCGACGAGAAGTAGATCCAGCGCCCGTCGCGCGACCAGCCGTCGAGCTGCTCCGGGTCGTCGTCCCAGGTCAGGCGGGTCAGCTCGCCGGTCGCCAGCGTGAGGACGTAGATGTCGCCGTTGCCGGTGCGCGTCGAGACGAACGCCAGGCGCTTGCCGTCCGGAGAGAACAGAGGGCGCGACTCGGTGGCGGGATCGGAGACCAGCAGATGCGCCGTGCCGCCGCCGGCCGGCACGGTCCACAGATCGCCGCCGGCCACGAAAACGATCCGCGAGCCGTCGGGGGAGAGAGCCGGCTGCGACAGCGCCGGGAGGGGCACCGGCTGGGCCTGGGCAATCCGGGCGGGAATCAGAGCACAAGCGAGCAGCAGAGGCAGGGCGGACAGCAGCTTCTTCAGGCGAGACATCCGATCCTCCGACGGTTGGGTCCGGCCGCGTCAGTATATAAGCCGGGCGCCCAAACGTATGATCCCCGTTGGACGGCTCCATGGATCGGCAAGGATCCGGAGGACAGGCATGAGCACCGGGACAGAGTCGAGCTGGATCTTCGCTTTCCGCGGCAACGAGCTTCTCATCCATCAGGACGGCACGGCGGCGCGGCTGCCACGGCGGCCGGAGTGGGAAGCGCTGCGGCTGTCCGGCGGGCCGCTGCACGCGGTAGGACACCTGGACGGCGAGCCGGCGCTGGCCGTCGAGCTGCCCGCCGCGACGGAGCCGCCGCAGGGGATGGCGTTCGAAGGGCTGCGGCGGCTCTGGGGCAAGCTCGACGAAGCCGCCTGGCAGCTCGCCGGCCGCGCGGTGCAGATCCTCGACTGGGACCGCAACCACCGCTTCTGCGGCCGCTGCGGCACGCCGACCGAAGCGAGCGCGGACGAACGGTCGCGCACCTGCCCGCGCTGCGGCCTGCAGCACTTTCCCCGCCTCTCGCCTGCCGTCATCGTGCTGGTGACCCGCGGCGACGAGCTGCTCCTCGCCCGCTCGCCGCACTTCGCCCCGGGCGTCTACAGCACCCTCGCCGGCTTCGTCGAGCCCGGCGAGTCGCTGGAGGACACGGTGGCGCGCGAGATCCACGAGGAGGTCGGGGTCACCCTCGCCGACGTCCGCTACTTCGGCAGCCAGCCCTGGCCGTTCCCCAACTCCCTGATGGTGGGCTTCACCGCGCGCTGGGCCGGCGGCGAGCTGCGACCGCAGCCGGGAGAGATCGAGGACGCCCGCT
This sequence comes from Thermoanaerobaculia bacterium, assembly GCA_036264355.1. GTDB lineage: Bacteria > Acidobacteriota > Thermoanaerobaculia > Multivoradales > UBA5704 > UBA5704. The sequence goes on along the minus strand of DATARD010000261.1, from coordinate 6,153 downwards.
GGTTCCACCCTGACGCATTGCCGCTCCTTCCGGCGCCGATGAGCATCGCGCGCAGGCTGATCGACGACTTCCTCGGCCGGCTTTCAGCCGCCGGCGGGGCTGGCGGGGGCCGTCCGCCTATGCCAAGATAGGCGCCGCTTTCTCATGTGGAGGACCTCAGGATGGCGAAGTCGCGGGCAGCGGTCCGGAGACCGTCCGGCGTGCTGGGGGATGCGGCGTTGCTCAAACGCCTGGCGGAAGCGTTCGGCTTCACACCGCTGCCGGCCGGGCGCGAGACGCTCAGCGCGCTCACCGTCCGGACAGCAACTCAATGTCGATTGACCATCGAACGTTGTCAGGCTCCGGGAGACCTTGTAACGCGACATTGAACCATTGCAAGCCGCAATGGGCCGTTGCCAGCCTGCAACGTTCCCAATCCCGAGACAACGGCTTGTTGTCGATCAACAATGGAAGGTTGTCAGCTTGCAAGGCGGGGTTGCAAGGCGACGCGAACCGTTGCAAGTTGACGGTGGGGAATTGTCTTGGGATCTGAGTCGCTGTAAGCCGACACGGCAGCCTTGAAAGAACGTGGCCCGAGCCGTGGGAGGGCACTGAGCTGCGCTACACTCATCTCTCTTGGAAAGGAGAGAAAGATGACGAAGCGAGCTTCCGTTCTGTCGGTGCTGGCCATCCTCTTGCTCACGACGCCCCTTGCCCTGGTTGCGGCTGAGTCGCCCGGGGTGGGGCCCTCCCCAACGGCAATGGGTGCGCCGCCTGCTTCCACGCCTGCCTGTGGCGGGGAGAGCGCCCTGATCTTCACCCTCTCCCCAACTCCCATGTCGAACCTCTGCGGCTCGTGCAGCGATTCGTCCTGTGTGGGCAAGGAGGTCGGTACACCCTGCTTTGCTCACGAGAGCATCTTCTGTACGATCACGCTTCCTACCTGCAACACCTTCACGACCCGCTGTACCTGCCAAGCCGTCTGAGGCTTCCGCCCGTGGCCGGCGGCGCCCGTCGTACGGTCACCCCTCCAGCCCCGCCACGAGCTGACCGAAGCGGTCGAGGTCCACATTGCCGCCGGAGAGGACGATGCCGACGCGGCGGCCGGCGGTGTCCGGGACCTTGCCGTGGAGGAGCGCGGCGAAGGCGGCGGAGCCGCCGGGCTCGACGACGACTTTGAGGCGCGTCGCGAGGAGCGCCATCGCCCGCCGGAGCTCCAGGTCGCTGACCGTGAGGATGCCCTCGGTCAGGGCGCTGACGAGGGCCAGGGTGCGCCGCGCGGGGATCATCGTCTGCAGCGCGTCGGCGATGGTGGCGGGGAGCGGGACGGCGACCGGCTCGCCCCGTGCCACCGAGAGCTGCATGTCGTTGCCTGCTTCCGGCTCCACGCCCCACATCCGGATTTCCGGCCGCAGACCGCGGACGGCGACGGCGGTGCCGCTCAGCAGGCCGCCGCCGCCGCACGGAGTGACGACGACGTCGAGATCCGGCACCTCGGCGACGAGCTCGAGGCCGAGGGTCCCCTGGCCGGCGATCACCGCGTTGTCGTCGAACGGCGGCACCAGCATCGCGCCTTCGCCTTCCACGAAGCGCCGGGCGATCGCTTCGCGGTCCTCACCGCCGAGACGGTCGTAGAGCACGACGGTGGCGCCGTAGCCGCGGGTGGCCGCCATCTTGGAGGCCGGCGCGTCCCGCGGCATGACGATGGTCGCCTTGATGCCCAGCTCGCGGGCGGCGAGGGCGACCGCCTGCGCGTGGTTGCCGGAGGAGAACGCCACCACCCCGCGCTCCCGCTCCTCGGGGGTGAGAAGCGTCAGGCGCGAGAACGCCCCGCGCGCCTTGAAGGCGCCCACCCGTTGAAAGACCTCGGCCTTGAAGAAGATGCGGCAGCCGAGGCGGTCGTCGAGCTGACGCGAGGTGAGGACGGGAGTGCGGTGGACGTGCTGCGCGATCCGCCGCTGGGCGGCCTGCACGTCGTCGATTGAGACAGGCAGGGAGACGGGAAGAGGGGCGGAAACGGTCATGGGCCGAGATCCTATCCCGGCCGCGGCCTTCACGCGCAGAGGGCGCGCGCTTCGATGAAGATCCGATGGATCTCCGGGTGCTTGTCGCGGATGGTGTGCTCCAGGCGGTCGACGGCGGCGCTCAGCTCGGCCGCGGCGAGATGCGGGAGGAAGTGCACCTCCAGGTTGAGCAGGACCTCGTCGGGCCCGAAATGCATGGTCAGCGGCCGGCCGACCCTTTCGATCCCCGGCACGGCGCTCGCGGCGGCGCGGATGCTCTCCACCACCTCGGCGTCGGCGCTCTCGCCGAGCAGCAGCCGCTTCGATTGATAGATCAGGAACACGGCGACCGCGGCGAGCACGAGGCCGATGACGACCGCGGCGATGCCGTCGGCGCGCGGGCTGTGGAGCCGGTGCCCGAGGAAGATGCCGATGAAGGCGACGGCGATGCCGATCAGGTCGGCCGTGTCTTCCCCGAGGACGGTGAGCACCGACGGGTCCTTGGTGGTGAGGAGCATCTTGCGCAGGCCGTCTTTGCGGATGTCGGGCAGCAGCACGCGGAGCGCGATCACCCAGGAGATCCCCTCGAACAGGAACGCGACGCCGAGGACGACATAGCTCCACAGCGGATCGCTGAGCGGACGCGGATGCAGGAGCTGGGTGATCCCCTCGTAGATGGACATGCCGCCGCCGACGCCGAAGAGGGCGACCGCGACGATCAGGCTCCAGAAGTAGAGCTCCTTGCCATGGCCGAAGGGATGGCTCTCGTCCGCCGGCTTGCGGCTTTTCTTGAGGCCGAGGAGCAGCAGGAGCTGGTTGCCGGTGTCCACCAGGGAGTGGATCCCCTCGGACAGCATGGAGGAGCTGCCGGAAAAGGCGGCGGCGGCCAGCTTGGTGACCGCGATCACCAGGTTCGCCGCCATGGCGCCGTAGATGGCGAGGGGACGCTCGCTGTCGCTCACTGCCGGGAATCTTCGGATTCGTCGGATTCTGCTTCGAAATCTTTGTTCAGGTGGTGGTCGGCGGTGAGCTGGTTTTCGAGGTCCGACAGCGTTTCGCGCACCAGGTGCTCGCGCAGGGTGCCGACCCGGTGGGAGTCGTGGTGGCTCGGCTCGTGATGTTCCGGCTCAGTAGCTTGAGAATATTGCGAATCCTGAGGATCTTGTTTCATCGTGCGTTCTCCTTGTCTGGAGAGGTCCTGCAAAGGGCGGGCCGGAAAAGAAAACGGGCGCCCCGGAGGAGCGCCCGAAGAGCTGCAGAACAGAAGAAAACGTGGTCAGTCGGGGTCTGGGCGCACGAGCAGCCCAGGACCGCGCTGGAGGCGTTGCAGCACACCGGAGACCAGCGCCAGCAGCTCCAACGTCGTCTGATCCTTCTCGACGGCGTCGGTGAGCATGAGCATCGCGGCCATCGCCTCGCGCTCGACGCCGACCGCACGGAAGGTGGCGACCATCTCTTCGACCAGCTTGCGGACCTGGGCCTTCTTGCCCAGCCGCATGCAGACCGACGCGAGGTCGAGGCAGATGAGAGCGGCCTGATAGCCGAGCCCGGCGGCGTCGAGGTCCCGCCGCACTTCGTGGAAGAGCCCCTCGGCGCGCGAATACTCGCCGAGCCCGGCGGCGATCTTGCCCTCGATGCCGCGCAGCTTCACCAGCTCGAGCCGGCCGGCATGATGGGCGTAGAGAGGACGCATCTGCTGGATCTGGCGCTGCGCTTCCGCGAACTCACCGAGCTCGACGCGGAAGAGCAGGATGTTGTGCAGCGTGTGGAAGACCAGCCGCAGGTCGCGCTCGCGATCGAGAGCGGCGAGACCCTGGGAGAGGAGTTGGAGACCCTCCTCGGCGTTGCCTGTGTAGCCGGTGTAGAGACCCTTCATGATCAGGACGCGGCCCGCCTCGTGCGTCTCGCCCTGCTGGCGATACAGGATGTGGGCCGTGTCCAGCATGCGGAACGCTTCGCGGAAGCGCCGCTGGTCGCAGAAGAGGGAGGCGGAGAGGTCGGCCAATCGGGCGAGCAGGACCGGCGAGCCCGACCCTTCGCTGTGCAGCTCCATGGCCCAGGCCATGGCGGCTTCCGACTGCGGCAGGTCGTCGTTGACCCGGTAGGCGTTGGCCATCTCGGCCCACGTCCGGGACCGCAGGTCCATGGTCGTCTGCCGGCCATGGATCTCGGGGAGCAGGTGATCCGCCGCCTGGCACGCCAGCCGGGCCAGGCTGAGCATCTGGGCCGGATCGTCGTGGCGCAGCGCACGGCTGCGATCGAGGAGCGTCTCGCACAGCGCCCAGGTCCAGAAACCGGTCTCTTCCGGCGGTGGACCCTGGAGCAGGCGGGCGACCTTCGTATCGAGGTCTTCGCGCTGGGCTTGGAGTGACTGCGCGGTCTGCAGGACCTTGGCGAACGCACCGCCGATCGCCCGATCGTAGGCGGCGTCCATCTCCGGGGTCAGCACGGGCTCGTCCTCGAAGGCGGGCTCGAACATCGCGACGGTGAAGGGAGCCATCTGCTCACGGCAGTGCTGGCACCCTGCCACCAGGTGGGCGAGAACGTCCTTGGTCTGAGGCGCCGGGAGGCCGCTGCGCAGGAAAGCCTCGAGCGTCGCTCGGTCCGGGTGTGTGGTCATTGTGCGTCTCCTTCCAGATCAAAAAAACAGAACAGCAAATCCCCTTCGACCGACAGCCTACACGACCCCGTTGGGATCGACGCCCAATCCTTTGTCACCGGGAACGATCGTCTGCCCCGGGGCCGGGGCCGTGCTGCCGCTGGTGGACTGCTGCTGAGCCTGCGGCTGCGCGGTGGTCCCCTGGTGCGGCGCCATGGGCAGGCTCCAGAAGTCGGACAGCCAGCGCAATCCCCTCTCGAGGAGCCCCAGGTCCTGGGCGCCGGCGGCATGCGCTCCGGCCAGAGCCAGGGTGGCGGTGAGAGCCAGCACGGTGATTCCACGATGAACGATTCGCTTACGCATCGAAGATCCCTCCTGTAGGATCGCCCAACAACGTTACGGTGCACATCCTGTTGTCTACCTAGTGCAGCGAGTCGGCCAAACCGGGGCAACTTTCCGCCAAGAAAATGCGCGCCGGCTGCTCATTGACTGAGCACATGGGGGAAGACGACAAGAAAAATGGGCCTCTGCAGCTCATCGCAGGGATTGTACGGCAGCTTTCCTCCGAAGCTGAAGGACCTGGACATCGGGGTCGACCACGATTTTGTCCGGCTCGAACGGACAGGCGATGCGTACCTCGCGCTCCTCGCCGGGGCCGAGGAGGACGGTGCTGCGGGCCTGCTGCCAGCCGGGCGCGGGCTTGCCGTTCTCCGTGAAGCGTTCGCCACGGGTCGCCGCCACGTCGACCGGCATGCGGCCGGTGCCGGCGTTGCGCACCTTGACCACCGCCTCCCAACCGGAGCCGGAGCGGCTTTTGCGGCCGTCGCTCAGGCGGTATTCGGGGACGACGACCTCCAGGAACCACTGGCGCACGAAGTCGTCGTAGGCGGCGGCGTCGGGGGCGAACGGGCGCATGGCGGCGATGAAGTCCTGGAGCACCGGGTGGTCGGGGTTGTCGCTCCAGTCGTTGATGAATTGGCGGAGGCCGGCGAGAGCGCGCTCCCTGCCCATCTGGCGCTGGAGCATCCAGAACACCCAGCCGCCCTTGTCGTAGGTCGCCGTGGTGTCGCCGTCGCGTGAGCCGTCCACCCGCACCAGCGGGCGCTCGGCGTCGACATGCCGGTCGTCGCCGTACTTCTCCTCGAGCCGCTTGGCGGTCTCCATGCGGGCGTGCTCCCCCTTCATCTTCTCCATCAGCAGCAGCATCGAGAAGTGGGACATCCCCTCGGAGAGGAGGTCGCCGCCGGGGCCTTCGCCGGGGGTGAGAAGGTTGCCCCACCACTGGTGCGCCGTCTCGTGCGCGGTGACCAGGAACACGGCGTCGATCTTCTCGTCTCCCTTGGTCAGGAAGCCGATGTTTTCCGAAAAGGTGATGTTGGTGGGGAAGCCCTCGGCGTAGGTGGCCAGGCCGGGGAACTCGGAGAGCTTGAGCTCGCGCCAGGGGTAGGGGTGGAACCACTCCGAATACCAGCGGCGGGCGGCGTCGAACGTCGCGCTCATCTCGTCGATGTTCCAGGCATGCCGCGGGTCGTAATAGATCGTCGTGCCGGCGCCTTGCTTTTGCCGCCAGCG
>DATARD010000239.1:0-21589 GCA_036264355.1 Thermoanaerobaculia bacterium | reverse complement strand
TCCGTTTTCCGTCTTATATGGGGGTGGAACGCGATCCGGGTCGATTGAACGGCCGGGAAGGCGCTCCCGTGGAGCGCCATGCCACCCGATCACGATCGGCTGTTCAAGACACTACTGCGCACCTTCTTCTCCAGTTTTCTCCGTCTCGTCGTCCCGCACCTTGCCGGGAAGCTGGATGCGGCGCGGGCCGTCTTCCTCGACAAGGAGCTGCTCGCGGAAGAGCCAGTCCGGGGGAATCGGGAAGCCGATCTCCTCGCCCGCGTGCCGGTGAGGAACGGCCGCGCGATTCTCGTCCACATCGAGATCGAGGCACGCGCCAGCCCGCAGATGGCCGACCGGCTCCTCTCCTATGCCGGACTCATCCAGGCGGCCTACGGCGCGCGGGTCCTCTCGATCCTTGTGAACATCAGCCGAGGAGAGGCGGGAATTCGCTCGCTTCCCCCGGAGGACAATCTGGCTGCGCCAGAGCTTTCAACGTTCCGCTACACCGTCTTCGGCCTGGAAGGCTGCCCAGGAGTGGACTATCTGGCCAAACCAGAGCCCGTAGCCTGGGCCCTCGCCGCCTTGATGAGCCCGGGCGAGGAGAGCCGTGCCGCCTACAAGCTCCACTGCCAGAGCCGGATCGTCGAGGCTCGGATGGCAGCCAGAAAGCGCATCCTGCTCTTGGATTTCGTGGAGGCGTATCTGGAGTTGACACCCCCCGAAGCCGAGGAGTATAAAATTCTCAGCACGCGACACCGTCGGAGGACAAGAGCGATGTGGATGACCTGGTCGGAACGACTGAAAGAGGAAGGGAAGAAAGAGGGACTCCGGCTCGGGAAGCAGGAAGGCCGCAAGCTCGGGCAGCAGGAGGGACTCAAGCTCGGGAAGCGGGAGGGTCTCCAGGAAGCCGCCCGCTCCCTCCAGCAAGTTCTCCTCAGCCTTCTCGACCAGCGCTTCGGCCCTCTTCCGGAGAGCATCCACCGCCAGGTGGAAGCCATTAGCTCCCTGCGCCGCCTGACCCGCCTCGCCGAGCAGGTGCTCACCGTCGGCTCGATCCGCGAGCTGCGGCTTCGGTGAGTCGTGGCGTAGGCGGCTCCTCTTTTTTGCATCTTTTTGGCGTCAATTCGCGTCAGAATTAAAGAAGCGTAGCCCATCTCTCGCCTTTCGCCAGCAGACTGGGACTCCGGAAGCCGCGAACGAGAGAGTTCCCGTGTGCAAACCCGATCTAGTTGCGGCAAAACCTGAGATGGCGGACAGCAGGCCGCGAAAATTTGCGGCACCCGTCCCGAGATTCGCGGCGGCAGCCGGCTCGCGGCTCTATTTTCCTGAGGCTGACGCGGCGCGCACCGCTGGGTTCGCGGCATCTGGCCGATAATTCGCGGCGGTTTTGCGCTCTTCTCGTCCGCCGCGATCGGGAGGCGCCGCAAACTGCGCGGGTTTCGCGGCGGTTTTCGTTCCAAAGGGGCCGGCCCAGCGGCTCGCAAAGGTGGACGCTCTCCGCCTGTCGTGTGAGAATACCGCGACGCCGCCCTTCCGGGCGGCAACCGTCCGGACCCAAATCCGTCACACCCCCTGGGGAGGAGAGACATATGGCTCAGCCAACCGCGGAACCGACCGCTGACGTGCGCACTCTGGTCCACTACGAGGTCAAGGAGGGGATCGCCTATCTGACCCTCGACGATCCGCCGGCCAATACCTACACCCACGAGATGATGCGGCAGCTCGACGCCGCGATTCTCCAAGCGCGTTTCGACAAGGAGGTCTACGTCCTCGTCCTCCAGGGCCGCGGCGAGAAGTTCTTCTGCGCCGGCGCCAACATCAACATGCTCAAGGGCTCGGACCCGTATTTCAAGTACAACTTCTGTCTGCACGCCAACGAGACCCTCAACCGTCTGGAGCAGACGCCCAAGCTGGTGCTCGCCGCGCTCGAAGGGCATACGGTCGGCGGCGGTCTCGAGATCGCGATGGCGGCGGACATCCTGATCGCCAAGAAGGACTCCGGCAAGGTCGGTCTCCCCGAGATCAACCTCGGCGTGCTCCCCGGCACCGGCGGCACGCAGCGCCTCGCCCGCCGGGTCGGCAAGACGCGAGCGATCGACCTGATGATCACCGGCCGGCTGATCTCCTTCGAGGAGGCCAAGGAGCTGGGGATCGTCAACTACATCCACGACGGCGCCGACTTCGCCGGCCACGTCCACGAGTTCGCCCGCCAGTTCTGCCCGCCGAACCGCGCCTCGAAGGCGGTCGGCCGCATCAAGCGGTCGGTGCAGTCCGGCGCCGAGGTGCCGTTCGAGAGTGCGCTCGCGATCGAGCGCGAGCTCCAGCAGCAGCTCTTCGAGAGCTCGGACGCCAAGGAAGGGCTCGACGCCTACGTCACCAAGCGGAAGCCGGAGTTCAAGGGCGTCTGATGCCCGAGCCGTCGGACGCGCTCGCGGCGGTCCTGGAGGCGCGGGTGGAGCTGCCGCCCGCGCGGCTGTGGATCAACGGCGCCTGGGTCGAGGCGGAGGGCGGACGCTCGTTCGTCACCGAGAACCCGGCGACCGAAGAGCCGCTCTGTGAGATCGCCGCGGCGAGCGCCGCGGACGTGGACCGGGCGGTCACCGCCGCCCGGACCGCCCTCCACGGCGACTGGGCCCGCCTCTCCGCGCACGAGCGCGGAGCCCTCCTGTGGAAAATCGCCGACGCCCTCGAAGCCCGGGCCGACGCGTTCGCCCGCCTGGAGACGCTGGACAACGGCAAGCCGATCTACGAGTCGCGCTACGTGGACGTCCCCGGCGCGGTCGAGGCCCTGCGCTACTACGCCGGCTGGGCCGACAAGATCACCGGCACGACGCAGCCGGTGAGCGGTCCGTTCGTGCTCGCCTATACGCTCCGCGAGCCGGTCGGCGTCATCGGCGCCATCACGCCGTGGAACTTCCCGCTCATTCAAGCCATCTGGAAGATCGCTCCGGCGCTCGCCTGCGGCAACACGGTGGTCCACAAGCCGGCCTCCTACACCCCGCTCACCGCCTTGAAATTCGCCGAGCTGGCCGCCGAGATTGGTCTGCCGCCCGGTGTTCTCAACGTGGTGCCGGGGAGCGGCGGCGAAGCCGGAAGCGCTTTGGTGGCGCATCCCGGCGTAGCCAAAATCTCCTTCACCGGCTCGACCGAGGTCGGGCGCACCATCATGCGCGGCGCCGCGGACAGCATCAAGCGGCTGACCCTGGAGCTGGGCGGCAAGTCGCCCAATATCGTCTTCGCCGACGCCGATCTCGACGCCGCGGCCAAGGGGGCGTACACCGGCATCTTCTATGGCAAGGGCGAAGTCTGCGCCGCCGGCTCCCGTCTGTTTGTCGAAACCAAGGTGCACGACGAGCTGATGAACCGCCTCCTCGCCCGCACGAAGCGCCTGGTCCCCGGCGATCCGCTCGATCCCAAGACCCGCCTCGGCGCGCTGGTCTCGCGGACGCAGCGCGAGACGGTTCTCCGCTACGTCGAAGAAGGACGCCGCGAAGGCGCCCGGGTGATCGCGGGAGGCGAGGCCGCGAACATCGGCGGCAAGGGCTGGTTCATGCAGCCCACCATTCTCGACGGCGTCGGCAATGAAATGCTGATCGCTCGCGAGGAGATCTTCGGACCGGTGCTCGCGGTCATCCCGTTCACCGATCCGCAGGAAGCCGTGGACCTCGCCAACGCCTCGATCTACGGTCTCGCGGCCGGCGTCTGGACGCGCGACATCGGCAAGGCGCACGACGTCGCCCGCCGTCTCCAGGCCGGCACGGTGTGGATCAATCAATACAACTGGTACGACTCCGGCTCCCCCTTCGGCGGCTACAAACAGAGCGGCTTCGGCCGTGAGCTGGGCCGCGAGGCGCTCGACGCCTACACCGAGGTGAAGACGGTCTATGTGGGAAGGTAGAAGCTCTTGAACAGTACGAAACACGACAACGATATCGTCCTCGCCGCACCGGTGCGGACGCCGATCGGCAAGTTTTCGGGCATCCTGTCGCCTCTCTCGGCCGCGGATCTGGGGACGGCGGCGGCGGCGGCGTGCCTGGCGCGGGCGGGATGTGATCCAAAGAAGGTGGACCAGGTGATCTTCGGCCATGGCCGGCAGGCGGGCGGCGGACCGAACACCGCCCGCCAGATCGCCTTCCGCGCCGGCGTGCCGGTGGACCGCCCGGCGTTCACGGTCAATCAGGCTTGCGCCTCCGGGCTCCAGTCGATCCTTTCCGCGGCCCGCACGATCCTCACCGGCGAGGCGGACGTGGTGCTCGCCGGCGGCACGGAGAGCATGTCCAATACGCCGTACTTCCTTCTCCAGGCCCGCACCGGCTACCGCCTCGGGCATGGCGAGATCGTCGACGGCATGTATCGCGATGGCTTCAACGATCCGCTCTCCGGCCTGGTGATGGGCGAGACTGCCGAGGAGCTGGCGGTCGAATCCGGCATCGACCGCGCGGCCTCGGACGCCTGGGCGGTCGGCAGCCAGAACCGCTGCGAGAGAGCCCGCGCCGCCGGCCGCTTCGATTCAGAAATCACGCCGGTCAAGGTGCCTGGCAAGAAGGGAGAGCTTGAAGTCGCCAAGGACGAGCATCCGCGGGACGGCGTCACGCTCCCCTCGCTCGCCAAGCTGGCGCCGGTCTTCCGCGACGGCGGCACGGTCACCGCCGGCAACGCCTCCGGGATCACCGACGGCGCGGCGTCGATCCTCGTCGCCTCCCGCCGCGCCGCCCAGGAGCTGGGCCTGCCGATCGCCGCCCGCCTGCTCGGCTGGCAGGTGGTCGGCGTCGAGCCGCGCATCATGGGCATCGGTCCCGTCCCCGCCGTCCAGAAGCTGCTCGCCAAGACCGGCTACGCGCTCTCGGACATCGAAGAGATGGAGCTGAACGAGGCGTTCGCCAGCCAGGTGCTCGCCTGTCTGAAAGGGCTGGGACTGCCGGAGACCAGCGAGACGGTGAATCCGGACGGCGGCGCGATCGCCGTCGGCCATCCGATCGGCGCCACCGGTACGCGAATCCTGGTCACCCTTCTCCACGGCATGGCGGCACGCGACCGGGAGCTGGGCATCGCCACCCTCTGCGTCTCCGGCGGCATGGGCGTCGCCGCTTTGGTGCAGCGGGAGGCGGCGTGAGAGATCTGGTCATCCTCTCGACCGGCTCGGACGAGTACGCCGAGCCGTACATCGAGTCGCTCAAGGCCGCCGGCCTCGCCGCCGAGTCGCTGTGCGTGGTGACGCCCGACCGGCAGAGCGAAACGCCGGCGCTCCTGGCCCGCGCCGCCGGTCTCGTCCTCTGCGGCGGTCTCGACGTCGATCCCGTCCGTTACGGCGAGGAGCTGCTGCCGGACGCCGGCGTCGAGCTGTTCCCGGAGCGCGACGAGGTGGAATGGAGCCTCCTTGCCGCGGCGCGTGAGACCCGCACCCCGGTCTGGGGAGTCTGCCGCGGCATCCAGGTGCTCAACGTTTTTCTCGGCGGCTCACTCTGGCAGGACCTGCCGAGCCAGCACCCGAGCGGCGTCGAGCACAGCGTCAGCCAGCCGAAGGACGCCCTGGTCCATACGGTCCAGGTGGTGGGGACAGTATCCTCCGACAGCGGTCTCTCCGATCTCCTCAACCGCGAAACGCCGCGGGTCAACAGCCGTCACCATCAGGCGATCAAAAAGCTGGGAGCCGGGCTCGTGCCGGTCGCCGAATCGCCGGACGGTCTGATCGAAGCGGTCGAGCTCGATCCCTCCATGGAGCCCGGATGGTGGGTACGCGCTGTGCAGTGGCATCCTGAGAACCTCATCTCCCAGCCGCAGCAGCTCGCGCTCTGGGACGGCTTCGCCCGCGCTGTTCGCAACGTTCGCGACGGCCGGGCCCGGGAGATCTAGATCATGTCCATCGAAGACGCAGTCCGCCTCCGCCGCGAAGGCCGCACCGCCACCGTCATCATCTACAAGCCGCCGCTCAACATCCTGGACATTCCCATGATCCAGCGGCTGGAGGAGGTGATGACCGAGCTCACCGCGGACCGCGAGCTCCAGGTGCTGATCCTCGGCAGCGCGGCCGAGCGCGGCTTTTCGGCCGGCGTCTCGATCCAGGACCACACGCCGGACAAAGTGGGCACCATGCTCGACAGCTTCCACGGCGTCATCCGCCGGCTGCACGACCTGGACGCCGTCACCGTCGCCGCCGTCCATGGCCAATGCCTGGGTGGCGGCATGGAGCTGGCGCTCGCCTGCGACGTGGTGATCGCCACCGAGGACGCCCGCTTCGGCCAGCCGGAGATCGAGCTCGGCTGCTTCCCGCCCGCCGCCGCGGCCCTCTACCCCGGCCGCTTCGGCTACGGCCTCGCCCTCGAGCTGCTGATGACCGGCCGCAACCTCCTCTGCGAAGAAGCCGAACGCCTCGGCCTGGTCACCCGCCGCGTCCCCACCTTCGGCCTCGACCAGGAGGTCGCCCGCTTCGTGGCCGACGTCACCGCCAAAAGCGCCGCCGTGACCCGGCTCACCAAAAAAGCCATCCGCGCCGGCCGCGACCGCGGCTTCGCGGCAGGCCTCACCGAAGCCGAGCGGATCTATAAGGACGAGCTCTGCGCCACCGCCGACATGCAGGAAGGTCTGACCGCCTTCCTGGAAAAGCGGCGGCCGGAGTGGAAGCACCGGTAGGGGGCGCCGCCTCCGGTATGATTCCCCCTGCCCAAGCTCGGGCGACTGGCTTGAACCTGTCGAGGAGACTGAAATGCTTTGGAGATCTACGATCCTTTCGCTGGCGCTCGCAACCCTCGCAACCCTCGCAACCAGTACTACCGCCGGAGCCGCCCAGGCCGCGGGCGAGAAGGTGACGTTCCACTTCGTTCCTCCCCTCGACGCGACGTACGTCGCGACCTCGAAGGTGATGACCAGCCGCACGACGCCGCGCGGGCAGACCCGGACCACCGAGAACGACATCACCTCCAAAATGAAGACGAGCCGGAACGGGCAGAGCGTGGTGCAGACCTTTTCCGTGACCAACGCCATCAACCGCCTGGACGGCAAGCTGATCGCGAGCCCGCTCCTGCGTGTTCTCAAGGGGCTCGACCTGACCTACGCTCTCGGCCCCGACGGGCAGGCGACCGGGCTGGTCAACTTCCCCGGGCTGCTCGCCGCGATGAAGAAGGCCCAGCCTCCGGAGCGCGTCGACGCGGCCTCGCCTTTCTTCACCGAAGAGGGTCTCCTCGCGCGGCGCCGTGCCGTGGCCAACCCGCTGACCGCCGGCCTGGCCGGCAAGATTCTTGCGATCGGCCAGAAGGTCACCCTCGACGGCAACGCGCTGCTGCCCACCGGCGAGACCTTCGCCGTCCACTACAACGCGACGCTCAAAGGCCGGGAGAAGACGCCCAACTGCGACTGCGTCCGGATCGACTTCACCTCCGAGTCCCTGCCGGTGGCCGGCAAGCCGAAAGCGGTCGGCGTCAAGGGAAAGGGAAGCGCCCTGGTCGATCCCGCCACCCTGACCACCTGGGCGCTCCAGAACGAGGAAGCCTTCACCATGGAAGAGCCGGGCGCCTCGACGCTGATGACGATCACCATGACGGTCGACGACGCGCTCGCTCCCGATCGCTGAGCGAGCCTCGCGGCTCGCTCGGGGCCGTTCCCATGCCGCGGCTCTGCTACACTGCCGCGTCGGCTCTTCTGCCTAGACTTTCCTGAGGACCGCAGTTGCCATCGGCCAGTCGAGGAGCGTTGTGCGTTGAGCGGTAACGCCATTCCCGGGTACGAGATCCTGGAAAAGCTGGGCGAAGGCGCCTTCGGGGCGGTCTACAAGGCCCGGGACCTTGAGCTTGACCGCTTCGTGGCGCTGCGCGTCATTCCCGCGCAGCGGTTCAGCTCCCGGGAGGACCGCTGGCGCCTGACCCGCGAGTCCGCCGTGCTGGCGGCGATCGACCATCCCAACGTGTGCGCCATCTATCAGACGGGGGAGACGACCGACGGCGGTCTCTTCCTGGCGGCGGCGTTCTGTGAGGGCGAGACCCTGGCGCACCGGCTGCAACGCGGCGCCCTGAAGCCGGCGGTGGCGGTGGACCTCGCGGCGCAGATCGCGGCGGGCCTCGCGCGCGCCCATGAACGCGGCCTCCTGCACCGCAACCTGCGCCCGACCAATGTCTTCGTGGCCGCGGACGGGCGGGCCAAGATCGTCGACTTCGCTCTCCCCGGGGTCGGCGAGCAGACTCTCTTTGCGGCCCCCGAGGCGGCGCCGAGCGCCGCCTCCTATGCCTCCCCCGAGCAGCTCCACGGCGAGTGGATCGACGCGCGCAGTGACGTCTGGTCGCTCGGCGCGATGCTCGCCGAGATGATCACCGGCCGCCGGCCGGTGCCGCTGGAGCCCTTCGGATCTCTGCGGGCAACGCAGCCGGAGGCGCCGGAGGAGTTGGAGAAGATCGTCGCGCGGGCCATGGCCGCGCATCCGGCCGACCGCTACGCGAGCGCCGAGGAGCTGCGCGAAGGCCTGCGCGGCCTCGGCTCCGCGTCTTCGCGCACGGCGCCCGCTCTCGCTTCGCATCCCACCGCCGTCATGGGGACCGGAGGGCCGGAGCCGGCACGCACCGTCGGACCCTACCGTGTCCTGGAGCGCATCGGCGGCGGCGGCATGGGGATCGTCCACCGCGCCGAGGACCTGCGCCTCGGCCGCATCGTGGCGCTCAAGTTCCTGCCCCCCGACCTGACCCGCGACACGGTGGCCAAGGCGCGCTTCCAGCAGGAGGCGCGCGCCGCCTCGGCGCTCGACCATCCGAACATCTGCACCATCTTCGAGGTCGGCGAGACCGCCGACGGCCAGCTCTACATCGTCATGCCCTGTTATGACGGGGAGACCTTGCGCGAGCGTATGGAGCGCGGGCCGCTGCCGGTGCCCGAGGCGATGGACGTCGCCGCCCAGATCGCCCGCGGGCTCGCCAAGGCGCACCGGCAGAAGATCGTGCACCGCGACATCAAGCCGGCGAACCTCATGGTCACCACGGACGGCGTGGTGAAGATCCTCGATTTCGGCATCGCCAAGCTGGCCGGCGCGGCCGAGCTCACCCGCACCGGCTCGACGGTCGGCACGCCGGCCTACATGGCCCCGGAGCAGATGCGCGGCACGGAGGTGGACACCCGCAGCGACCTGTGGTCGCTGGGGGTCGTGCTCTACGAGATGCTCGCCGGACGGCGGCCGTTCCCCGGCGAGCATGCGGCGATGGTGCGCGAAGCGATCCTCAACGACCAGCCGGAGCCCATCGCCCGCCGCTGCCCGGAGATCCCCCCGGCGCTCGCCAGCCTCACCACCGGTCTGCTGGCGAAGAACCCGGCCGAGAGACCGCAGACCGCCGATCAGGTGGCGGCCGAGTTGCGCGCGCTGCTCGGCGCCAATGAAACGGTCGGCGGCACGTCGACCGCGTTCGGACCGGCCGGACCGGCCGGACCGGCCGGCTCGGGGGCACCGCCGCGCAGCCGGCGGCGAAGCTGGGGCACCGCCCTGCTGGCGATGGCCGCGCTGGCGGGCGTCGCCGGCGTCGCCGGACTCATCGGCTACGTGCTGCGCAGCGGCGGCGAGCGGTCTTCCCTGGCGCCGCGCCCGGCGCAAGGTCTGATCTTTTCCCGCCTCACCGACCAGGACGGCCGCGAGACCTTTCCCAGCATCTCTCCGGACGGCAACTACTTTGTCTACGTCAAGTCGATCGCCGGCAACGCCGACATCTACCTGCAACGCACGGCCGGCGGCAATCCGATCAATCTCACTCCGGACTCGCCGGCCGACGACACGCAGCCGGCGTATTCGCCTGACGGCAACCAGATCGCCTTCCGCTCCTAGCGCGACGGCGGCGGCCTCTTCCTCATGGGAGCGACCGGCGAGTCGGTCCGCCGTCTCACCAGCGCCTGCTACAACCCGGCTTGGTCGCCCGACGGCAAGGAGATCCTCTGCGCCACCGAAAGGATCTCCGACCCGGTCCTGCGGAGCACCGACAGCCACCTGGTGCGGATCGACGTGGCGAGCGGCCGCGAGCAGAGCCTGCGCACGGAGGACGCGGTACAGCCGAGCTGGTCTCCCCGCGGCCTGCGGATCGCCTACTGGGGACGCTCGCACGAAAGCGCCCAACGCATCGTGTGGACCGCAGCGCCGGATGGCAGCAAGCCGGTCAAAGCGGTCGACGACGGATTTCTCAACTGGAACCCGCTGTGGTCGCCCGACGGGCGCTTCCTCTATTACGCGTCCGATCGCAGCGGCAGCATGAACCTGTGGCGGCTCCCCATCGACGAAGCCACCGGCCGGGTGCGCGGCGACGCGGAGCCGATCCCCACGCCCGCGTCGTGGAGCGGGCTGATGAGCCTGTCGCACGATGGCCACAAGCTCGTCTACGCGATCAACGAGAGCAAGACCAAGATCGAGCGCGCGGACTTCGACCTCCTCCACGCCACCGCCGGCCCGCCGTCGCCGGTGCCGCAGGGCGCACGCGACATCCGCTCGGCCGCGCCCTCGCCGGACGGCGCCTGGATCGCCTATGACACCTCGGCCCCGCAGGAGGATCTCTTCGTCGTCCGCCGGGACGGCAGCGGCACGCGGCGGCTCACCAGCGATCCGGCCAAGCACCGCATTCCGCGCTGGTCGCCCGACGGCAAACGCATCCTCTTCTACTCGAACCGGAGCGGCAAGTACGAGGCGTGGACGATCGCGTCCGACGGCAGCGACCTGCGCCAGGAGACGAAGATCCCCGGCGAGCCGGTGTTCGATCCGTTCTGGGCTCCCGACGGCAAGCGCCTGCTCGCCTCCCTGGGTTTCTCCGGACCGGTCGTGATCGATCTCGCCGGGAGCGTCGAGCAGCGCCGGCCGCAGCACATCGCGATGCCCGAGGCCGGGTCCTTCTCCGCCAACGACTGGTCGCCGGACGGCACGCGGCTGATCGGCTTCGGCCGCGGCAACGAGCTGGCGGTCTACGACTTCACCACCCGCTCCACGCAAGACCTGGGAGCCGCCGGCCGGGGACCGTTCTGGCTGCCGGACAGCCGCCAGGCGGTCTATCTGAACGAGGGGGTCCTCGCCCTCCTCGACACTCGCACCAAAGCGACCAAGCGGCTCCTCACGCCACCGCCAGGCTCCACGTTCGTCTCTGTGCGGCCGGCCGCCGACGGACGGACCCTGTACATCGTCCGTGCCATCGATGAAGGAGATATCGGCCTGGTGTCCCTGCCTTGAGGGTCCGATCGTTTATACTGGAGATCTTCGCTCGACGACGTCTGTTCTCAAGGAGGATCTGATGAGCTTCAGGATCATGGATCTGATGGTCGACGTGACACCCCTGCCTCTCGCCGCCTGCCCCAACTCGGGCCCCGGAGGCGACGACTGCCCGAACTCCGACTCTCCCGACGACTGCCCGAACTCGGGCACGACGGGCTTCACCAGGTCATGGTCCGAGGCGGCCCTCCCGGAGCTGCGCCGCCAGCTTCGGGCGACCCTGGAAGCCCGGGTCTGAGCGCGGGGGGTCTCCGCGCCGATGCCGTCCACTCCGGGCCAGGAGATCCTCCTCACCGCGAGCCTGCGCGCCAATCCGCTCTATGATCTCGTGCTCTACGACCGGCTGTCCGCTCCCGAGCGGGCAGCCCTCGCCGAGCTCGCGAAAGACCCCGGCTTTTACGGTGTGCTGCGGCGCCGCGACGCCGCGGCACGATCGGCGACATCGGCGACATCGTTCAAGTCGGTCGACCGCGACACCGCTCTCCTGTTCCTGACCCTCCGCGAGCCGGGAACGCTGCCGTCCTACGTCCGCGCCCAGCTCGGCGCAACGGCACCGCGCACCGTCGCCCGGCTGGTCGCCGACGGCGTGCTCGAAGTCGCGGGCGGCGGCGGCTATCTCTCGGGGCCTGCCGCGCTGTCTCACCTCACAGAGGCTGTGGACCGCACCGCCGGCACCGGCCGCATCGCCGAGCTGTCGGTCGCCGCGCTGCGCTACGGGCAGGCCCTCGCGCTCAGCGATCCGACGCTGCTTTCCTGGCGCCTCTACTCCTACAACCGGCAGCCCCTCACGCCGCGCTGGCAGCGCCTCCTCCCGACCCCCGAGGCGCTGGCGCGCCACCTGGGAATCGACGCCGGGGGAGCGCACCGCAAGCTCCTCGACAGCGCCTGGCTGCCCTCCGAGATGGCGGGCTGGATGGCCTGGTGGGCCCGGCCGCGCGCCGGGGGCGGCGGAGAGAGCTCCGCACGGCGGCCGGGAGGCCCGACATGGAAGCTCTACGTCAGCCCGCGGGCCGAGGCGCTCGCCGAGAGCTTCGGCGCCGTGCTCGCGGCGCTCACCGCGGCGCGGGCGCTCCAGTTCAAGGTCGGCTCCGACGCCGGCGGTCTGCTGCGGCCCGACAAGATCGTCGCCTACTTCCCTTCCTATGAGCGCCTGGCCGCGGCGGCCGATTCGGTGCTGGCGCGGCTCGACGGAGCCCCGGCGCAAGGTGTGCCGTTCACCGCCGAGATCGGCGGCGGCGGACTGCTCTCCTGGGGTGTCGACCCGCCCGACGCCGAACGCTCGGTGCTCGGCGGCGGGCGCGAGAGCTGGCGGGTCTGGGTGGCCCACCGCCTGGCCTGGGCGCTGGTCGCCGGGCGCGGCGATATCTCCGCGGGGGCCGCGGGAGCCGAGGGAGCTGAAGGGTACGAGCCGTGGCGGTTCGCCCTGGAGCGGGTGCGTCTCGAAGGGATCGACACGGAGACCTGGACCCCGAGCGCGATGCTGTGGAAGGAGGCGTAAGGAGTGGCGATCACCGACCCTCTCCTCCTCCCCCCCGACGTCCTCCTCCTGCCGGTCGCGGAGCTGGCGGACGAGGTGCGCAGCCGGTTCAGCCACGAGGCCGGAGACGTGGCGATCACCCATCCGCGGCTGCGCACGCCGTCGCGTGTCCTCGACGCCCGGTCGGCCGAGTTGGTGTCCGAGTTCCGGGCGCCGCGTACCATCGTCGAGGCGGTGATCCGCTTCAGCCGCGCCCATGCGGCCGATCCCGAAGAGACGCTGGAACAGGCCTATCCGCTGCTCCAGGGGCTCCTCGAATCCGGCTTCCTGGTTCCGGAGGCGGCGCCCGAGGCGGCGGGGATCCTGCCGTCGCTGCGCCCGGGTGAGGAGATCGGCGGCTTCGTGGTCCGCGAGTGCGTGCGCGGGCTGGAGGACACCGAGATCTATCTCGCGCAGGCGAACGGCGCCGCCGCGGCGCTCAAGATCGAGCGCCCCACCGTGGCGGGCCGCCTCGGCGATCTCTTCGCCCGCGAGGGAGCGATCCTCGCCGCGCTCGGCGGTGGGTGCGCTCCTCAGCTCCTCGCGGCGGGAGAGATCGCCGGCCGGCGCTGGCTGGCCCTGGAGTGGATTGCCGGCGTCGACGCAGGCACCGCGGCCTGGGAGCTGCGGCGCGCCGGAGCCGCCGGCCGGGACGGTCTGCTCGCTCTGCTGCGGCGGCTCGCCACGGTCTACGCCGGCCTCCACGCGCACGGTGTCCTGCACGGCGACGTTCATCTGCACAACACGCTCGTGGAGAAGGACGGCACCGTCCGCCTGCTGGATTTCGGATACTCCCGCTGGTCGAGCCGGCTCGGCCTGCCGCCCGGCCTCGGCCTGCCCGGGCGCGCCGGCGTCGCCTTCTTCTACGAGCCTGAGCAGGCGGCGGCGCAGCGGGCGGGCCTCGCCGTGCCGGACGCCACGGCGGCGGGCGAGCAGTACGCCGTGGGCGCACTGCTCTATCTGCTGGCCTCTGGGGCGCACTACCGCGACTTCTCTCTCGAACGCGCGGAGATGCTGCGCCAGATCGCCGAGGAGCCGCCGCTCTCGTTCGCCGAACGCGGCGCCGAGCCCTGGCCCGGGCTCGAGGCGATCCTCGCCCGCGCTCTGCGCAAAGCGCCCGGGGAGAGGTTCGCCTCGCTCGCCGAGCTCGCCGCGGCTCTGGACCGGATCACCGTGCCCGAGACGTCCGCCAGCCTCGCCGCCTGGGGCCGCCCGGCCGGTGAGGCCGCGGGCGAAGCTCTCCTCTCCGGCCTGCTGGAGCGCGTCGGCGAAGCGGGAGCGGTGTTCGCGGCCGGCCTGCCGGCGCCGCCGACCGCGACGATCAACTACGGTGCCGCCGGCATCGCCTGCGCGGTCTACCGCATCGCTCTCGCCCGCGAAGACGCGGCCCTCCTCTCGCTGGCCGACGTCTGGGCGGAACGAGCGGCGATCGCGGCAGTCGCAGCCGGCCCCCCGGAGGCTTTCTACAATCCGGCCCTCGAGATCACCGAAGAGACCGTCGGCACCCTCTCCGCCTACCACAGCCGGGCGGGCGTCGAAGCGATGCGGGCGCTGATCGCCCACGCCCTCGGCTTCTCCGGCCTGCAAGGCGCCGCCACGGCGGCCTTCCTGACCCTGGCCCGCATCCCCTGCGAGAATCCCGACCTGACGCTCGGCCGCTCGGGTCTTCTGCTCGCCGGCTGCCTGCTCCTCGACACCCTGGCCGCTGAGTCTCTCGCCGAACGCCGCGGCGAGTTGGCCGCCTGGGGAGACGAGCTGTTGCGCGGCCTGTGGACCGATCTCGACGCGAAGCCGGCGATCGACGACGCCCTGCCACGGCCGGAGCTCGGAATGGCCCACGGCTGGGCCGGCTTTCTCTACGCCACCCTGCGCTGGTGCCGCGCCACCGCCGCTCCGCTGCCGGCGGGCGTGCCGGCGCGGCTCGCCGAGTTGGCCGCCTGTGCCCGCCCGGCGGGCCGGGGGCTGCGCTGGAAGTGGTATGCCACGCCGGCCGGCGACGTCTCCATGCCCGGCTGGTGCAACGGCAGCGCCGGCATGGTCTTCCTCTGGACGCTCGCCGCCGAACGGCTGGGCGACCCGCTCTTCCGCAGCTTGGCGGAGGGCGCCGCCTGGAACACCTGGGAAGCGGCGGACGGCAATGCTAATCTCTGCTGCGGTCTCGCCGGCCGCGCCTATGCCCTGGTGCGGATGTGGCAAAGGGGCGGTGAGGCCGCATGGCTCGACCGCGCCCGTGTCCTGGCCGGCCGTGCCGCCGTGGAGATCGCCAAGAGCGAGGCGCCGGACAGCCTCTACAAGGGCGAGGCCGGGGTGGCGGCCCTGATCGCCGATCTCGCCCGGCCGGAGTCGGCCGCCCTGCCGTTCTTCGCGGACGAAGGTTGGACCTGACGAAGGGAAGGGTTGAACGCGATGAAGACCTGTCTCCTGGCTTGGCTGTGTGCCGCGGCTCTCTGCGCGGCTCCCCTCCGCGGCGAGCAGCTCGATTGCACCCTGTCGGAAGACCTCCATCCCGGCGGCCAGCGCACGACCACGCTGACGCTCGACCTCAAGGGCGATGACGTCGTCGGCATGCTCTACGACGTCTCCATCGCGATCACGGGCAAGCCCGGCGTCAGCACCGTTCACATCGCGCTCACCACCGAGGACGGCATGTCACGCTGGAGCCGCACCGGCACCAGCCTCCGGATCATCGACACCAGCCGGGTCGAGGACACCCTCGACGGCGCCTACGTCCAGATCGACGCGCTGCCGGACGCGTACCGGATGGACCTCTCCCACGTCTCCCGCAACCACTTCACCAACGACGAGGACATCCAGCAGACGGTGACCGTGAAGCGGGGAGACAAGGCCTGCGCGGTGGTGTACCGGAATCCACATCCAACAAAGTGATTCACCTCCTGAGGGGATCGGTCGTCGAGCTTCGTTCTACCTGCCAGCAGGACAACGGGCATGAACCAGCGAGCGACATACAGAGACTCACTTCCCATATCAGGAGACGAACCCCATGAAAGCTGACAAGAAGCCCCGGAAGCACGAGCACGACGACGACGACGACAACACCCCGGCCCCGATCAAGATCATCCCCCGCGACGGGACCCCGCCGCCGCCCGACCAGCCACCCAAGGTGTGATCCGCCGCCGGACGGACGAACGGAGAGCCTGCGCGCTCTCCGTTCGTTCATCCGGTACACTGAGCGGGCATGCTCCCGCATCGCGGACTCGCCCGTTGCATCCTCTCCGGTCTCGCCCTCCTGCCTGTGCCCGCCGCTGCAGCGCGAACCCTTGCCGATTGCCAGGCGCAGTTCGCAGCCCGGCCGGATGCCCGCGAATCGTCCGAGTGCTTCGCGGACGTCGGCGCGCAGGGGAAAGCGCAGGAGGCAGAGCAGCAGGTCGAGGCTCTCCTGGTCCGTCACCCACACCATCCGTGGCTGCTGTTCAACCTGGGGAGCATCCGTTGGAGCGAGCCGGCGCGAGCCGCCGGTCCGTTCCGGGCGGCGGCGGTGGCTCAGGCCGCCCGGGGAGATGCCCTGGGGGAGATCCTCGCCAGGATCGCCCTGCACAGCGTGCTGACGAAGCTCGGCCGGCCCGCCGAGGCGGCGGAGGAGGTGCAGCGCGTCGCCGCCATTGCGCAGCGGTCCGGTGACCCCCTCCTCGTCGCCCGCGCCGAGGTGTTGGAAGCCAAGCATCTGCGCCAGCAGGGCCAGGACCTGGAACGCGCCTTCCTCCTCCTCCGCCGCGCCCACGAGGCAGCCTTCCCGAACGGCACCGACGGCCTGAAGCGGGACTGTCTCGACGAGCTCGCCAATGTCAGCCTCTCGCTCGGCCGCCTAGCGGAAGAGAGAGCCGCCTACCAGCAACTGGCCGAGCTGGCGGTGTCCACAGCCGATCACCGAACCGAAGCGATCGCGCGCTATGGCACGCTGCGGACTCTGGTCGAAGAGCTTCTCGAGGTGCCCCGCCCGGAGGGCCGCCGCGAAGCGACCGAGCTGGCGCAGGGAGTTCTCGCCGTCGCCACCGCGGTCGGCTACCGCGAGCTCGCGGGCCGGGCTCATCTCGTGCTGGCCCGTCTGGGACCGGGCGATGATACCGCGCGTGAGCACGTCGACCAGTGCCTCGCAATCCTCAGCCAGCCCAAGGACCGCAGCCTCTGCTGGACCGCTCTCTCCAAGCTCCAGCGGCAGAGCGGCGACCTGGCCGCAGCTCAGACCTCGGTGCGAGAGGCCCTGGCCCTCGCCGACCAGGCGCAAGACCCCTGGGCGCGGCTGGACGCCTGGCGCGAAAGCATGCGGGTCAGTTGGGAGGCGCTGCCGCCCGAACAGGCTCTCGCCAACTCACGGTCGGCCCTCGGAGAGATCGAGACCATCCGGGACCGGCAGCGCAGCGAATCGAGCCGCGCCGGCTTGTCGTCCATATGGTCCGAGAATTACTACTGGCTCTCCGGCCGGCTGCTGGAGACCGGGAACGCGGACCGTTTGAACGACGCCTTCGGCGCCATGGAGCGCCTCCGCGCGCGGACGCTCGTCGAAGCGTTGGCGGCAGCGCGGGCAGCGGCCGGCCCGCCGTCGCCTCTCCTTGCGCGCCAGGCCATGATCCTTGGGAACATTACGCAGGTGCAGCGCAGGCTCCTCGTGTCCGGCATGCCCGAGGCGGACCGGTCACAGGCCTTACGCGACCTGCGCCGCCTGGAGATCGAGGAGGCAGAGGTCCGCAACCTTCTCGCCGCCGCCGCGCCAGCACCGGCGAATCCGCCCGGTTTCGCCGTGCTCCCGCAAGTGCGGCAAGCGCTGGCCGCGGACGAGGCACTGCTCTCGTTCCAGGTCTCTCCAGATGAGGATCTCTTCCGCGACTTCGGCGGCGGCTCCTGGCTCCTCGTCTCCACGCGCAGTAGCACGCGAGTCGTCCGCCTGCCGCGAGACCGGGTCGCCCTGCGGCCCGCCGTGGCGCTCTTCAACGGTCTCTTTGAGCGCCGCGACGGCGCGGAGATCCGGCCGGCCGTGGGTCTCTATCGCGATCTGCTCGCAGCCGGGCTCGCAAGCCTGCCGCCCACGGTGCGGCGCCTGGTGATCGTGCCGGACGACGCGCTCCATCTCCTCCCCTTCGCAGCGCTGCGCCGGAGCGCGGACGAGCCCCCTCTCGTCGCTCGCTACGAGATCTCCGTCGTCCCCTCCGCCACTCTCTGGCTGCATTGGCGCACCCATCGGCCGCCAACCGCCGCCGAGCCGCTCCTCGCTCTCGCCGACCCGCGGCGCCCTGGAGACTCCGCGGAATCCCAACAGCGAGCCACCGAGCGGGCCGCGATCTTCGCCGACGGCCTCCGTCTGGGAGCGCTCCCCTTCGCGCGGCAGGAAGGCCAGTCCGCGGTCCGCCATCTCGACGCCGGCAGCGTGCTGCGGGTCGGCGGCGAAGCCTCGGAAGGATTCATCAAGCACGCCGATCTGCGCCACTTCGCCATCCTCCACTTCGCCACCCACGCTGTGCTCGACGACCAGCACCCGGAGCGCTCCGGCGTGCTCCTGACCGCCCGGCCGGCGAGCGAAGACGGCCTGCTCCAGATCCGCGAGATCGTCGCCCTGCCGCTCGACGGCCGCATCGTCGTCCTCTCCTCCTGTCGCAGCGCCACCGGCCAGATGCTGCGCGGCGAAGGAGTGATGGGCATGGCCCGCGCCTTTTTCCAGGCCGGAGCCCACACCGTGGTGGCGAGCCTCTGGCCGCTGCGCGACGACGACGGAGCGGCCCTCTTCGATCGCTTCTATACCCACCTCGCCGAGGGCAAAAGCGTCGCCGCCGCCCTGCGCGCCGCCCAGCGCGACCGTATCGAAGCCGGAGCCCCCGCTTACGCCTGGGCCGGCCTCCTCGTCCTCGGCGACGGCGGCCTCATCCCTCTCCCCGGAGGCCGCAAAGGGCTCGATCTGCCGCCTTGGGTGACCATCGTCGCCGCTGGAGCAGCATTGCTCGGGGTGGGGCTCGCAGTGATTGCGTGGCGGCGGCGGTACACTACCGTCCTGTGACCAGTCCACATCAGATTGCCGAAGACCGGTCGACCGCAGACATCTCGCGGCGGACCGATCCGCTCTCCGGCGGCGGCGAGATGGGTGCGCTCATGCGCTCGATCGATTGGTCGACGACGGCCGTGGGGCCGGTGGCGGCCTGGCCGCAGAGCCTGCGCACCGCGCTCAGCATCCTGCTCGACACCGGCTTCCCCATGTACATCGCCTGGGGATCCGAATTCACCCAGTTCTATAACGATGGCTACCGGCCGATCCTCGGCTCGACGAAGCATCCGGCCGCCATGGGGCGGAGCACCCGGCAGACCTTCGCCGAGATCTGGCACATCATCGTACCGATGTTCCACGGCGTGCTGGAAGGCAGGACCACCACGGTGGTCGATTTCCTGCTGCCGCTCGACCGCCACGGCTTCGTCGAGGAGTGCTATTTCATCTTCTCGTACAGCCCCATCCGCGAGGAGGGCGGGACGGTCGGCGGCGTTCTCGTCACGGTCACCGAGACGACGGAGCGCATCCTGGGCGCCCGCCGCCTCGGAACGCTCCAGGCGCTCGCCGCCAGGACGCAGGAGGCCGCGACCGTCGAAGCGGCCTGCGAAGCCGCGGCGGCTGTGCTCGCGGAGAATCCCGCCGACCTGCCGTTCGCTCTGCTCTATCTCCTCAGCCCCGGCGGCACGGGGGCGAAGCTCGCCGGCGCGGCCGGGCTCGATCCGGCGTTGCGAGTCTCCGGATTCCCGGCATGCTCGACGTTCTCGACCTCGTTGTCGCGACCGGCGCGGTGCAGCTCTTTGACGAGCGGCGGATCCTGGCTCTGCCGATCATCAAGCCGGGGCAGGAGAGGCCGGCCGGCGTGCTCGTCGCCGGGCTCAGCCCGCGCCTCCTGTTCGACGAGAAGTACCGGAGCTTCCTCGAGCTGGCGGCCGGCCAGGTCGCCAGCGCCATGTCGCGGGCGCGCGCGCTGTCGGAAGCCAAGGCGCGCGCCGAGGCGCTGGCCGAGATCGACCGGGCCAAGACGGCGTTCTTCAGCAACGTCAGCCATGAGCTCCGGACGCCGCTGACCCTGCTCCTGGGGCCGGCCGAGGATGCGCTCCGCCGGGCGGACACGCTGCCGGCCGACGACGTCGAGCGCTGGCGGCTCGTTTACCGCAACGGGCTCCGTCTCCTCAAGCTGGTCAACACGCTCCTCGACTTCTCGCGCATCGAAGCCGGCCGCGTCGAGGTGTCGTACGAGCCCACCGACCTCGCCGCCTTCACCCGCGATCTGGCGAGCACCTTCCGCTCGGCGATCGAAAGCGCCGGCCTGCGGCCCGAGCTGGGCATCGAGGATCTCGGCGAGCCGGTCTTCGTCGACCGCGACATGTGGGAGAAGATCGTCCTCAATCTCCTCTCGAACGCCGTCAAGTTCACCTTCGAGGGGGAGATCGAGGTGGCGCTCCGCCGCGACGGCGGGCAGGCCGTCCTCACCGTCCGCGACACCGGCACGGGGGTCTCCGCCGAGCAGTTGCCGCTGCTGTTCGACCGCTTCCACCGCGTGCCGGAGTCCGCTCGCGCACCCACGAGGGCACCGGGATCGGCCTTGCGCTCGTCCTCGAGCTCGTCAAGCAGCACGGCGGAACCGTCACCGCCTCCTCCGTCGCCGGTCAGGGCACGGAGCTCACCGTCAAGATCCCCCTCGGCTCGGCGCATCTGCCCGCGGAGCGGATCGCGGCGCCCAGGAGCCTCGGCGCGACCGCCCTCGGCGCGGCGCCGTTCGTGGACGAGGCGCTGCGCTGGCTGCCGGATGACCGGAACGAGCGGGACGACCGCCCCATGGTGCCGCCGATCGCAGCGCAGGAGCCGGGAAAGCCGGAGACACCCCGAGCGCACATCCTGCTCGCCGACGACAACGCCGACATGCGCGAGTACGTGACGCGCCTCCTGCGCGAGCAGTGGGATGTCGAGACCGCCGCCGACGGCGCCGCGGCCCTGGCACGGGCGAAGCACGCGCCGCCCGATCTCATCCTCTCCGACGTCATGATGCCCGGCCTGGACGGCTACGAGTTGCTCCAGGCCCTGCGCGCCGAGCCGGCGACCCAGGCCATCCCCGTCATCTTCCTCTCCGCGCGCGCGGGCGAGGAGTCGCGCCTCGAAGGGCTCTCCGCGGGCGCCGACGATTACCTGGTCAAGCCGTTCTCGGCGCGCGAGCTCCTCGCCCGCGTCGAGATCCACCTCAAAGTCTCCCGACTGCGCCGGGAAGAGCGCGAGGCGCGCGCCGAAGCCGAGGTGGCCAACCGGTCGAAAGACGAGTTCCTCGCCATGCTCGGCCACGAGCTGCGCAATCCGCTGGCGCCGATCGTCACGGCGCTCCACATCATGCGCCTGCGCGGCGACGAAACGCTGCAGAGAGAGCGATCGATCATCGAGCGCCAGGTCGACCACCTCGTCCGTCTCATCGACGACCTCCTCGACATCTCGCGCATCGCGCGCGGCAAGGTCGAGCTCAAGCGCGAGCTGGTGGAGATGTCTGAGATCGTCGCCAAGGCGCTCGAGATGGTGAGCGCCCTCATCGAGCAGCGGCAGCATCATCTGGTGATCGACGTTCCCGCCCACGGCCTCGCCGTCGAAGCGGACGCCGTGCGCATGGCCCAGGTGGTTGCGAACCTCCTCAACAACGCCGCCAAGTACACCGAGGTGCGCGGCACGATCTGGGTGAGCGCTTGGCGGGAAGACGGCGAGATCGTCCTGCGGGTCCGCGACACCGGCATCGGGCTGAGCGCCGAGATCCTGCCGCGGGTGTTCGACCTCTTCGTGCAGGAGCGCCAGGCGCTCGACCGCGCCCAAGGCGGCCTCGGTCTCGGTCTCGCGATCGTCCGCTCCCTCGTCGAGATGCACGGCGGCACGGTCG
>DATARD010000227.1:0-56112 GCA_036264355.1 Thermoanaerobaculia bacterium | reverse complement strand
GGCGACACTCTGCGCTATCATCTTGTTGGCTCCGGTTGACGAGGTCCCTCGGGACCACCAGCCGCTTGCGGCCTATAGCGGGACCGAGTCTATCTCGGTCCCACGCTCAACCGGAGCCCCCTCGAAACGAAGAACAGGGGGGGGAGGGGGCTACACCTCGTCGGTCTGAGGCGGAGCCTCGTTAGGTACATCTCGGAGCTCTTCGTGATCTCGCCTACGGTTATCCACGGCATAAAGGTTCCGTGAAAATACAACGGGCTTCCCGCCGGCCTGGGCGAGCCTCCGCGCACAACGCGAGCGACTGACCGAATCTGACTTACCAACCAATGCTTCGGTACTTCCCCCAGCCACTCAACGCCCGAAGGCTTGAGTCGGGCACTCGGGCCGAGCCCACGCGTCACGGCGCGATGAATGATGGCCTGCTTCTGCTCGTTCAGCAGTGCGATCAGCTTCTTCTTGGCGCCAATGTAGCGCCCGATACGGCGGTCGGCGTGGTTGAGGAAGCGGACGATGGCGGATTGTTCGGAAAGGGGCGGAAAAGCGGCGAGTTCGCTTAGGTAGGAAGACGAATCCAGGTTCTGAATGCCTGTAGTCTGCTTGATCGAGCGGACATTCACGTGAATGGCATAAAAATGAGCATGCAAGTAGGCCAGATAAGCTGGGACGAAACCCGCAGAGACAGGCATCCGCGCAACGAAGTTAGAGCACACAGCCGGAATGTTGTGCTCGTATAGCACTATGGCTCCGACCTGTTGTCGATCACCACCACCAGATTTCTCTAAGAGCAAGTCGCCACTAGATAGCATTCTCCGCCGCCGCTCACTTGCCGTGATCGCACGGACCGTGAGTTTTGCTAACCTGACCCGATAACGGTACCGATCGAAGTCGGCTACACGAATACATACTAGGTCGTCACTTCCATTCGGTTCCGCTCCCCATATTCCTGCGATGCATCCTTGGACGGAATCCCGTAGGCGCCGGAGGGTCCAGTGCGCCGGTACCTCACCCAGCCATGGCACGCCGGAGTCCTTGTAGGTGTGATAGGGCTTGATTTCCTCGATCATTCGCCTGCCTCCACCTGATGCAGCCATCCACGGGTTTCACCCAAAAGCGTGGAGCCTTTCAAGCGGACTCTCCCGCGATTCGCTGAATCTGCTCGATGAGCCGCACCCACACGGCCGGCTCAGCCAGGTTCAGTTCGTCTTCTCGCTCCTCAACGGAGTCAAGATTGAGCGCGTGCAGCGTCGCTTCGTGCTTCTCCAGATCGATATCCAGTGTGACGTCATGCGGTCCGAGCGTCCATTCCAAACGGATGCCTCCCTCGGATGTGGGATACACGTGCGGTAGTGGAAGGGCTTCCGGATAGGACCGAGCGAACGCATCACTCAGCCAATCGATGCCGGCGGAGGCCGGCGCGCTCCCGCTTCCTTCGCACCAGCCATCTTTCAGAAGGCGTAGCTCTTCGAGCCGGGCAGAAATCATGTGGTCATCCATTGCCGAGCGAAGCCTTCCGCCTCAGACCGCCGAGGCCCTACGTCACACTGAAGGGTCCGAGCGGGCGGCAACTTTCCATCCCCCAGATCCTTCTGGCTCGCTCGGCTCGCCCTCAGGATGACATGGGCTGCTGCCAGGGATGGAAAACTCAGCTCGTTTGTCCGGAGGTGAGGCCCTTTATCGGGATCAAGGATTGCGCTCTTACTTCCTGGTCTCTGGAGGAGTCGATGTCCTGTCTGGCCCATAAGTGTCCTAGTTGCAAAGCAATGCACGAGCCGCGAAGAGTGCTGTCAGTGACCGCACTCTTGGCGTTCCGGCCTCCGGCGCCTCTCCTGGAGGGTCTTCGGGCTCACGCCCCGCTCCCGATGATCTCCGCCAACAGCCCCTCCGTCTCCTTCTCCAGTGCCAGGATAGCCGCGCGGATCTCTTCCAGGGTGCGGAGCGGCTGCGGCTTGTAGAAGTAGCGGGTGAAGCTGATCTCGTAGCCGGTTTTGACGCTTTCTGGATCATACCAGGCGTCGGGAGCGTGCGGCAGGACTTCGCGGCGGAGGAATGCTTCGATGCCTCCGGACTCCAGGAGTGGCACCTGCTCCGTGTCGCGCAGGTCGCTGTCGGGCTCGTATTCGACGACTTGAGGCTTGCCGGCGATCGTGGCCGGGAAGAGGCCGCGCAGCGGATCCGGCGTGGTGCCTTTCTTGTGGATCTTGCGGAGCACCGGCGGCGCGGAGTCGTCGCGCTCGTGGGTCTCCTTGAGCGTCTTGATCTCCTTGGGGATGTAGACGCGGTCCGGATCGATGCCGCGGAGGCGGAGCGGACGCTCGACGGTGACTTTCCAGTAGCCGAACGCGGCGTTGGGGAAGATCTTCGACTGCGGCGTCTCCGCGAAGGCGAGGAAGGTGTCGCAGATACGCTGGATGTCTTCCGGCGACAGCTCGCAGTTCTTCTTGCCGAGATTCTTGCGCAGCGGCTTGGACCACTGCGTGGCGTCGAGGAGCTG
The DNA here is from genome assembly GCA_036264355.1 of Thermoanaerobaculia bacterium. GTDB lineage: Bacteria > Acidobacteriota > Thermoanaerobaculia > Multivoradales > UBA5704 > UBA5704. The sequence continues at coordinate 53,621 of DATARD010000227.1, read as the reverse complement.
CACCTGGCCCTTGCGGTGCGCGGGCTTGTGGTTGGTGAGCACCCAGACGTAGGTCGCGATGCCGGTGTTGTAGAACATGTTGAGCGGCAGGGCGACGATCGCTTCCAGCCAGTCGTTTTCGATGATCCAGCGGCGGATGTTGCTTTCGCCCTGGCCGGCGTCGCCGGTGAAGAGCGACGAGCCGTTGTGCACCTCGGCGATGCGGCTGCCGAGCTTCGAGCTGTGCTTCCGCTTGGAGAGCAGGTTGGCCAGGAAGAGCATCTGGCCGTCGCTCGACCGGGTGAGCAGCGAGTACTCGGGGTCTCCCGCGTGCTCGATGAGGAAGCGCGGATCTTTGATACCGCCTTTGCCGCCCATGCGTTCGAGGTCGCTCTTCCAGCTCTTGCCGTAGGGCGGGTTGGAGAGCATGAAGTCGAACTCGCGGGAGGGGAAGGCGTCGTTGGCGAGCGTCGAATGCTCCGGGCCGCCGACGATGTTGTCCGCGGCGTCGCCTTCGCCTTTGAGGAGGAGATCGGCCTTGCAGATGGCATAGGTCTCGGCGTTGATCTCCTGGCCGTAGAGATGGGTGGCCACCTGCTTGCCGTGCTGGCGGGCGAGATCCTGGAGCGTTTCTTCCGCGACGGTGAGCATGCCGCCGGTGCCGCAGGCGCCGTCGTAGAGGAGGTAGGTGCCGGACTCGATCTCGCCGGCGATGGGGAGGAAGATCAGCTTCGCCATCAGCTTGACGGCGTCGCGCGGCGTCCAGTGCTCGCCGGCTTCCTCATTGTTCTCCTCGTTGAAGCGGCGGACCAGCTCCTCGAAGATGGTGCCCATGGCGTGATTGTCCAGGCCGGGGTGCTTCACCGAGCCGTCGCCGTGGAGGACGGGGTTGGGGCTGAGATTGATGTCCGGCGAGAGGAGCTTCTCGATCAGCGTGCCCAGCGCGTCGGCCTTCGAGAGGCGCGGAATCTGGTTGCGGAACTCGAAGTTTTCGAGGATCTCCTGGACGTTGGGCGAGAAGCCGTCCAGCCAGGCTTCGAAATCCGCCCGGAGCTGTTGCTGGCTGGCGCGGTTCTTGAGGGCGCGCAGGGTGAACGGCGAGGTGTTGTAGAACGCTTGGCCGGCCGCGCCGCGGAGCGCCTGGTCCTGATGGACGATGCCCGCCTTGTCGAGCGAGGCTTTCATGTCGAGCACGGCCTGCTGGCTCCCTTCGAGGAGCGTGTCGAGCCGGCGCAGCACGGTCATGGGCAGGATGACGTCGCGGTACTTGCCGCGGACGTAGAGGTCGCGGAGGACGTCGTCCGCGATGCCCCAGATGAAGTTGGCGATCCAGTTGAGCTGTGCCTGTTCCATTCGTCCCCGCGAGTGCTCAGCCGGCGCGCAGCTTCGCGACTTTCCGTTCGCAGTCGTCTTCGAAGCGCCGCCGCTCGCGGACGTAGTTGTCCTCTTCTTCCTGGCGCTTCGCCGGGTCCAGGGTCTTGCGAATCCGGTCGCGGTAGAGGATCTCCAGCTCGGCGATCTTCGCCTCCGCCTGACTGCGGGCTTCGGCGATCTTCTTGAGCACCTCTTCGCTGAGGCCCTCGGTCCGCGGCTTCTCGATCCCCTGCTTCTCCATCCGCTCGAGGGCCAGCTCGTAGGCCGATTTCATTCCTGACGCCTTGTCCTTGTCTGCCATACGGGAAGGATAACGCAACGCAGCCACGCTCCCCGCGACGGGACGCCAGCGCCGGCTCTTCTCCCCCGTTGATCGGACCTCGCGCACTGCAGCAGGAGTGGGACTCTCAACGGCGGAGAGTGGGAGTCTCTACGGCTGAGGGTAGGAGTCTCTACGGCTGAGTGTCCCACTCTCTGCGGCTGAGAGTCGGAGTCTCTGCGGTTGAGTATCCCACCCTCTGCGGCTGAGAGTGGGACCCTCTGCCATCGAGAGTGGGACTCTCTGTCGTTGAGAGTGGGACTCTCGGAAGCAGAGAGTCGGAGCGCCGGCACTGTGCGTCAACCCTCCGGAGCTTGCTCGTCTTGGCCTCCGGAAGCGGGGCCACAGCCCGGAAACCCGACGGACCGAAGTATACCGGCTTTCCGCGGAGAAGGCCCTTTGGCGCCTGACCCCACTGCGGTGGCGTGCTTGGCTGACGCCCTTTTCCCACCGGGTCGTGCCATACTGGCGTGTCTCTTGTGCGCAGCCTGCGCACCTCCAGGGGCGGTTTCCCAGGGCACAGAATTTGCTGTCCAGGGGGACCCGATGAGCCGCCCTCACCCTGGGCTCCGGACACGGACAATTCGAGCCAAGACTCCGAGGAGGTAGGCTTCGATGATCGAAGCGCAGAACCTGACGCGCCGGTATGGCGACTTCACCGCCGTCCACGGCATCTCCTTCTCCGTCAACGAAGGGGAGATCGTCGGCATGCTGGGGCCGAACGGCGCCGGCAAGACGACGACGATCCGCATGATCACCGGCTTCCTGCCGCCCACCGGCGGCCGGGTGACCGTGGCCGGCAAGGATCTGTTCGAATCCCCCCGCGAGGCGCGCCGCCAGCTCGGCTATCTGCCGGAGAACGTGGCGCTCTACGGCGAGATGCGGGTCGAGGAGTACCTCGCCTACCGCGCCCGCCTCGAAGGGCTGAGCCGCGCCGACGCACGCGAGGCGATCGGCGACGCGGTCGAGCGCTGCCTGCTCACCGACGTCCGCCATCAGCTCATCGGCACCCTCTCCAAGGGCTACCGCCAGCGCGTCGGCCTCGCCACCGCCATCCTCCACCGGCCGAGCACGCTGGTGCTCGACGAGCCGACGGTCGGCCTCGATCCGAAACAGATCATCGCCATCCGCGAGCTGATCCGCGAGCTCGGACGGCAGCGCACGCTCCTGCTCTCGACCCACATCCTCCCGGAGGTGGAGCTGTTGTGCAACCGGGTGATGATCATCGACCGCGGTCGCATCGTCGCCGAAGGGACGCCCGAGGAGCTGCGCGAGCGCTCGGTGGGCAATCCGGCGGTGCGGGTGACGCTCAAGAATGCTCCCGACGCCGCCGCCATCCTGGGCAGCGTGCCGGGCGTCGCGGCGGTCCATCCCGGCCGCTCGTCCGGAATCGAGGGCGGCTGGCTGGTCGAGCACACGGCGGGGACCGATCCCCGCGAGGAGATCTTCCGCGCCGCCGTCGCGCGCGGCTGGGTGCTGCTCGAAATGGCCCGCGAACGGACCACGCTGGAAGACATCTTCGTCCGTCTCACCACCCACGACCAGGCCGGCGAAGCCGCTGCGCCCGAAGCGCCCGTGGAGGTGAGCCCCGCGCTCGTGGACGACGGGAATGACGTGGACGAGAAGGAGACCGCATCATGAAGGCTGTCTGGGCGACCTACCTGCGCGAGCTGCGAGCCTACTTCTTCTCGCCGCTCGCCTACCTGGTTCTCTTCTTCTTCCTGGTGATCAACGGCATCACGTTCTACATCGTCGTCGCGTCGCTCTCCGATCCGCGCTCGCCGGCCGGGCAGCCGCTCGAGCTGTTCTTCGGCGGCACCTTCCTGTTCTGGCTCGTGCTCCTGTTCATCACGCCGGTGCTCACCATGCGGCTGATCTCCGAGGAGCTGCGCAGCGGCTCGGTGGAGGTGCTGATGACCGCGCCGATCACCGAAGGCCAGGTGGTGGCGGGTAAATATCTGGCCGTGCTCACCTTCTACGCCTTCCTGTGGGCGCCGACCCTGGCCTACGCCGGCATCATCGCCTACAACGCCAAGGTCGATTGGGGGCCGGTCGCCGCCGGCTATGTGGGGGTTTTGAGCCTCGGCGCGCTTCTTCTCGCGATGGGCACTTTCGCCTCGTCGGTCACCAAGAGCCAGCTCGTGGCGGCGATGATCACCGTCGCCCTGCTCATCCCGCTCTTCCTCTTCGGCCTGGTCGAGAGCCTGTTCAACGGCGACCTCGCGAAGCAGGTGATCGGCGTCGTGGGCCTGGCGAGCCACATGGAGGAGATGGCCAAGGGGATCATCGACACCCGCCGGCTCGTCTTCTACATCTCGTGGACCTGGTTCTTCCTGTTCCTGGCGAGCCGCGCGCTCGAAGACAAGAAGTGGAGATGAGGCCCATGGACACTCCGGACAACGACACGCGGACCGTGAGCCGGCGCCAGCTCGTCAAGACGGGCACCCTCTCGGCGGGGGTGCTGGTCACCCTCGCCCTGCTGCTGATCGTCAACTATCTCGGCTGGAAGTACCACCACCGCTTCGACTGGACGAAGAGCCGCTTCTACACCCTGTCGGACAAGAGCGAGAACGTGCTCAAGAAGCTCGACCGCGAGGTCGACTTCGTGGTCTTCCTGGCGCCGCAGAACGACCTCTATCAGCCGGTCAAGGAGCTGCTGTCGCGCTACGACACGGCTTCCCACCACGTGCACGTGCGCATCGTCGACGCCGAGCGCAACCCGGTCGAGGCGCAGCAGCTCGTCAAGCAGTACGGCGTCACCAGCGCCGGGGTCGTGGTGGCCTCCGGCAAGGACCGCCGGGTGATCGACGCCGGTGAGCTGGCCGAGATGGACTACTCCGGCATGCAGTTCGGGCAGCCGCCGCAGATGACCGGCTTCAAGGGCGAGCAGCTCTTCACCGGCGCCATCCTGCAGCTCGAAGAGGGGCGCAAGCCGAAGGTGCTGTTCACCACCGGCCACGGCGAGCGCTCGCTCGACGACCGCGACGCGCACGGCTTCGCCGCCATCCAGGAGCTGCTCGGCCCCGACAACTACCAGCTCGAAGAGTGGGCCTCACTGGGCAAGAACGCGGTGCCCGCGGGAACCGACCTGGTCGTCCTCGGCGGCCCCACCAACGCCTTCCTGAAGCCGGAGCTCGACGCGCTGACCGCCTATCTGAACGACGGCGGACGCGTGCTCGTGCTGGTCGATCCCACCCTGTCGCAGGCGTCCGGCGGCGGGCTCATGCCGACCGGCCTCACCGACTGGCTGGCCGGCTATGGCGTCAAGCTGGGCGAGGACATCGTCGTCGATCCGCCCAACGTGCTGCCGTCCTACAGCGCGCAGGTCTTCTTCGCCAACGACTACGGCACCGGCCATCCGATCACCAAGCCGCTCGCGCAGTCCCGCGTGCCGGTGCTGCTCAACATGGTACGCTCGGTCAGCAAGGCGACGACGGTGCCGCCGGGTCTGCAAGCCACCGAGCTGCTGCGCACCTCCGGCGAAGGCTGGGGCGAAACCGATCTGGCCAACCTCGCGAAAGTGGGGAAGGACGCCAAAGACCTGCAAGGCCCGGTGCCCCTGGGCGTCGCCGTCGAGCGGCAGGCCACGGCCGGTCAGAAGAAGATGCGTCTCGTCGTCTTCGGCGACTCCGACTTCGCCACCAACCAGCTCGTGCAGGCCAATCCGGCGAACTCCGTCCTCCTCGCCAACTCGCTGAACTGGCTGGCCGAGCGTGAGTCGCTGCTCACCATTCCGGCGAAGAAGTCGGAGCAGGTGCATCTCACCCTGACGCCGGACCAGCGGCGGGCGCTCCTCCTCCTCACCTGCGTGCTGCTCCCCGGCCTCGCCGCGAGCTGCGGCGCCCTGGTGTACTTCCGCCGGAAGAGGAGATAGGAGATGAAGCCACGCACCCTCCTCATCCTCTTCTGCATCCTTCTCGGCCTCGGAGCCTTCATCTGGTTCTACGAGCGCAAGCTGCCGTCGAGCGACGAGCGGGCCGAGATCGCCAAGAAGGTGGTGCCGGTCAAGAAAGACGACGTCCAGGGAGTGACGCTGGAGACCGCGAGCGGCAAGGTGGTGCTCCAGCGGACGGACGCTCCGGCGGCGGACACCAAGAAGAAGGATAAAGACAAGAAAGACAAGAAGGACGGAGAAGCGCTCGACGAAGCCCAGGGACAGCCGGCCAGCGCCTGGACGCTGACGCAGCCGATGCAGGCACGGGCCGACGCCTTCGCCGTCGACGGTCTGCTCGACGCCCTGACCGGCCTGCAGAAAACCCGCACCTTCGACGGCAAGGTGGACCGCGCCGCGGTCGGGCTCGACAAGCCGCGCGCCACGGTGCGTCTCAAGACGGCGAAGGGCGAAACCGTGCTCCTCCTCGGCGCCGAGGTCCCCACCGGCGGCGAGTTGATCGCCGCGGTGGGCGACGACACCTACGTGGTGGCCGACTCCATCCTCACCCAGGTCGACAAAGACCCCGGCTCCTGGCGCGACCGCCAGCTCTTCCGCGCCGGCCGCGATGCCATTTCACGCATCACCCTGACGGGCCCCCCTGGCGGTCCGGTCGTCCTGGCGCAACAGAACGGCATCTTCCAGCTCGAGCGCCCGTTGGCCGACCACGCGGACCGCGAGACGACCGACGATCTCTACGCCGATCTCTCCGGGTTGACGGCCGAGAAGTTCATCGACGATGCCGGAAGCAAGGCGCATCCGCTCGCCGACCTCGGTCTCCAGTCGCCGCGGGCCGTGGTGGACGTCGCCTTCGCCAAGGGAGACCCGGTGCGCATCGAGATCGGCGGCCCGACGGGACCGGCCGACGCATCCACGCCCGCGCCGGGCCAACCGCCCGGGCAACCTCCGGGAGCTCCGGGAGCGCAGCCGGCCATCTACGCGCGCATCGGCAGCCAGGTCTTCGAGACGCGTACCCGCCTGGCCACCACCGCCGTCCGTCCGCCCGCCGACTGGCGCGCCCGCGGCCTCTCCGCGCTGGAGGTCTACCAGGTGGAAGCCGCCACCGTGCACGACGACAAGGGGAGCTTCCGCCTCACCCGCGCGGGCACCGACTGGAAGCGCGGCGAGCAGACCATCTCCTACGTGCCGGTGAGCGACTTCCTCTTCGCCGTCACCGGTGCCAAGGCCGACCGTCTGCTCACCGCCGCGGAATCTGTCGCTCTCGGCGCCAACCTCGCCAAGCCGGCGCTGACCGTCGATCTGGAGCCGAAAGACGGCGCCAAGGAAACCCTCCTGCTCTATCCACCCGTCGCCGCCGGCACTCCCGCCCGCGCCGGCGGACGCGACATCGTCCTGCTTCTGCCCAGCGACAAGCTGAAGGAAATCCAGGGCAAGCTGGACGAAGTGAAGAACGCCAAGCCGTTGAAGTAGGCGCGCCCACAGTTCTACAGCGGCGCGCCATCAACTGTGAGAGGCGCCGTAAAACTGTTCAGCCCGTCTTCTTCGTCTTCCAGCCGAACCTGCGTTCCGGATCCGTGCGGGCTTCGCGCAGATAGGTGAGGATTTCGAGCGCTCTGTCCAGAGTCATCTGGTCATGGCGCGCGGCTTCCTGAAACAGCGCAAGAGCGGCGAAAGCTTCGCGGTGGACGTCCTGAGCCTGGAAGATCGGCAACATCTCCTCCGCCAGCCTCCTCACCTCGTCCGTTCGTCCCTGGCGTAGATAAAGCACCGCCAGATCGAGGGAGACCATCGCCGCGTCGTACCCGATCCCCTGCGCCACGAAGCCGTCGCGCGTCTTCCGATACGCCCGTTCCGCGGCCAGAACGTCGCCCGTCCCCGCAGCGATGTCGCCGCGCAGCCAGGCAACTCGCAACTCCACCCATGGCTCCGGGAACCGGCGGTACAGATCGTCGTCCAACGTCAACTGCGCGAGCGCTTCTTCGTACCGCTCTGCTCCGACCAACTGGAGCGCCAGGTTGTAGCGCGCGCAGAGTTGGAGGTAGGCGTCCGACTCCGGGCCCAGGATAGCGAGGGCAGATCGAGTCGTCTCAATGGCGCGGTTCTGGGCGTTTTGATGGTTGTAAACAGAGCCGAGGTTGATCAGGGTCCGGGCCGCGTCACCTGATGCCTCAATCAGGCCGAACTGAGCAGCAGCTCGCTTCAGTAGCTTCTCGGCCTCCGAGAAACGTCGCTGATCCTTGCGGAGCGATCCCAGAAGATCGTCCACCCGCGCAACGACTTCAGGGTCCGTGACACCGTGCTTTGCGATCACCTGCCGGGCGAGAGAGAAAAGATCATCAGCCATGTGCCGGTCGTTGCCCACTCGGCAGGCATTGGCCATGTGGGCCGTGGCCAAGGCATACAGCTCAAAGAATTGAGCCATCTGTGGACTGCGATTGACGACTCGGCGGGCCAATTCCGCGAGATGGAAGGCTTCCGAGGCTCGACCTGGAATGCACAGGCGGCTCTGTTCGAGCAAGAGCTTGACCAGGACCGGACCTCGAAATCGGCCTCGCGCATGCTCAATCCTCTTCATCCGTTCAGAGGCGGGCAAGTCAAGCAGCTCCTGAAAATCTCGTTTGGCCCGACTCCGCTCACTGGGCTTGGAGACCGCCAGCCGCTCCAGGAGCGCCGAGAAAAGAAGGAAGAGTCGGCGAAGGGCCGATGTCCCGGCTCGCCGCTCGGCCTCAAAGGCATCAAACTCAGCCCGGCAGTGAGGACAGCGGCTCAAGAGATGCTCGGTTGCGATCTCCTCCAGAAAACTTCGAGGAAGCTTACCCTGCTCGACAGCGCGCAGAATCTGGCGCGAGAGGTGGATGTCATCCATCAGCAATGTCCTCACGAAGACGCGGAACAGATTGCACGCAAGCATAACAAAAAAGCGTACCGGCGGCACCTCTCGGAGAGAGAAGTCGCGCGCCGGCACGAGAGCTGAGTCGTTAGCCGTTCGGATCCAGCTCGTGTCCTGAATCGGCACTTGTGGAGGGCTGGCCATTCGGGTCCAAGCCGTGGCCGGAGTCCGAGCTCAGCAGGCCGTTCGGGGCCATTTCATGGCCGAAGAACGCCACGAAATCTCGGAAGGCATTCCAAGCCACGCTCAAAAGAGCCGAACGGGGCTCAGAGGACTTTGGATGTGGATTGGCGGCTGCCAGCGCCAACGGGGGCGCCGCGCCAGCCAGCAGGAGAGCGATGGTCACGGCGCAAACAACGGGGAGACGACGCATGAAAGCTCCTTTCGGGGCGCGGCGACTGGAGCGGGGTCCGTCCAAGGGGTCCGCGAGGCCGGCCTCTAAAGGAAGAGTGTGGGGGATGGGGTGGTGGCAGGCTATGTTGACGGGATTGTTCGGATAGTCGCCCCACCCGATTCATGACGCCCTGCCCCGCAAGAGGTGCGCTTAGGAATGCTGGTCCGCCGTAGTCCTAAGTTGCCGCGGATGCTGAACTAGACTACACTGTGTCCAACTCAAGCGAGTTCTATGGATTCTTCAAAATGGAGAGTCGATGGCTGAGATTCCTTGCAAAGTCTCGCCCGCTCGTAGAGGGTGTATGTCGCCGGGCCGGCTACGAGGCGCCCATCCTGTGCACACCCGACGAGCTCATGGGAGAGGAGTCCTCACATGTCGATGCCAGTTGATGAGCCGCAGACCCCTTGGGTTGATCCGATCGTCGCCGAGGTCCGAGCTGCACGCGAACGGATCGTCGCAGCCGTCGGCGGGGATCTCCACGTCTTGTGCGAGCAACTGCGCGCTCGCCAAGCAGCCGCTGGAAGGATTCCAGTGCGGCACGCGCCACGCCCACCTCGCTCGGAGACCGGTCAGGCAGCTTAGGGCGCTGGATCGCAGCCCTCAGTTCTCAGACATCAAATCGATCCGCTGCGTCTTTCCGTCGACGGCCACCTCCAGCACCTCGTACTGCCAGTGGCCTGCGCGTTTGCGGGCGGTGACGTAGAGGGTCCCCTTGCCCTGGGGACCGGAGAGCGGGATCGAGAGGTCCGCGTCTCCCGAGGTGCCGGAGACGTTGACGTTGCCCGTCACGAACCAGCCGACCTTGACCGGCTCGCCGAGGGCGGTGTGCACCTGCGGGCTGGAGGTCGCCCGGTCCACCGCTTCGCGATAGGCGTCGGCGGACTTGATGCTCCCCATCACGATGGTGAGGACGAGGCCGGCGAAGGCGGCGAGGACCGCCAGGAGGCCGATGCAGCCCACCGGCACCACCCATAGGGCGTTGCGCGCGAACCAGGATCGAGAGGTGGGCGTGGCGGAGCTCGGCATGGCTCGTTCTTACGGGCCGATCAGGTCGGCCCAGGGCTCGGGGATCTCCAGGATGCCGCGCAACAGCTCCTTGGTCCCTTCCGGTCCGGTCAGCTCCAGCCAGACCGGACCGTCGCCGGGCGTCACCACCAGAGCGAAGCGGAGGAAGGAGCAGCACTTCCGTTCCATCTGGATCACCTGGACCAAGTCGTCGAGGACCTCGTCGCTCGCCGGGAAGCGGAGAGAATAGCCGCTCGCCGTCTCCCGCAGCTCGGTCGCCCGCTCGCAGAGAGCGTTCAAGGCGCCGTCCTTCCGTTCGTGCAGCGCCTCGGGAGAGAGCGTGCAGGCGACGGGAAACGCCGGAATCGGCGGTCCGGCGGCGGTGTCTGCCGATTCTTCCTCTTCGTCGATCTCCAGGATCGAGCCGCGGAGCGCGAGCCCGCGGAGGACGTCGAGCTCCTCCGGCCGCGAATAGCGGGAGGTGAGAGCCAGGTTCTCGCTGCCGCCCCGGCGCACCACCTCGACGCCGTGGATGGGAATGGCGAGAGAGATCGTCGGCCCCACCGGCACCGCGGCATGCATCCCTACCGTCACCGCTCCCTCGACCGGCGTTCCCACGAGGACGAAGAGATGCCGTCTCTCGATCGCGAACGAGTTCTTGACCTGGAACCGGGCGGGCATCTGATCAGGCACTCTACTGCCGCGACCGGCCCTGGTCAACAGACCCAGACACGCCAGCCCCAACGGCTTGGCGGGGTCGTCCGTATATCTAGCCAGGAGACGGAACCCCAAAGAGACAATCTCCTCTCCAACCTCCCTCCTCCGACCCCCGCCAAGCGCGGGGTCCTTTTTTTATCCGCCGCCCGCGCCATATCCTTGGACACCGTGCCGATCTCCCGCAAGGTCCGTCTGCTCCTCTGGACCGCGGTCCTCCTCCTCGCGCTGGCTCTCCGGCTCCCCGCGGTCACCGCCGGTCTCCCCTATCTCGGCTACGTCGACGAAGGGCACGTCCTCCATCATGTGGTCCGCATGCTGCGCACCGGCACCTGGGAGCCCGGCTGGTATCTCTATCCGTCGTTTCCGCTGACCACGATCGCGATGGCGGCCCGGCTCGGCGCGCCGGTCTACCACGCTGTGCACGGACACCCGCTGGCCGACGACCTCTCGGCATTTCCGCCGGTGCTCTACGACCTCGCCGAGCCGGTGGAGCTGATCGTGCTGGCCCGCGGGCTCACCCTGCTCGCCAGCCTCGGCATCGTGCTCCTGACCGGTCTCCTGGCGCGGCGCCTGGCGGGTCCCGAGGAGGCAGAGGCAACCGGTCTGCTGGCAGCCCTCTGTGCGGCCCTGCTACCGGCGCTGGTGATCCGTGGAGCGGCGATCACGGTCGATCCCTGGGCGACCCTGTTCGTCGTCGCGGCGCTCTACTGCGCCGAAGGAGCGGTGCAGGGCGGCCGGCCGTACCGCGGCGCGCTGCTGGCCGGAGCGATGACCGGTCTCGCCTTCGCTTCGAAATATCCGGCGGTCCTGGTGGGCGTCGCGGTCGGCGCGACGTTGCTGCGGGTCGCGGGAGGATGGCGGGCGCGGGTCCGCTGCCTCGAATTCGCGGCGCTCTCCGCGCTCGCCGCCGCGGCCATCGCGATGCCGGCGCTCGTCACCGACCGCCAGACCGTCCTCACCGACGTCGCGCGGCAGTCCGTCTTCTACGCCGGCCAGAACATGGGCTCGTATTGGGATCAGGCGGTCCGTCGGGCCGAGTGGGACCAGCCGCTGGAGCATCCGGAGATCGGGATCGCCTTCCTGCTCTGGATCGGCTTGGGGTTCGCAGCAGCCCTGGCCGACCGGCGCACCCGTCCGACGGCGATCGCCTGGGCGCTCTACGCCGGAGCCGCCGGCCTCGCGCTGGCGAGCTATCCCTTCCGGCCCTTCCGCAACGTTCTCCCTTTGATCCCCCTGGCCTGCGTGCTCGCCGCGCTCCTCGTGGCGCGCGTTTGCGAGAAGTTGCCGCGGCGACGGATGTGGGTGGACACGGTCGCCGCCGTCCTCGCCGTCCTTCTCCTCCTGCCGGCGTCGTGGTCCTACGCCCGCGGCCGTGCCGGTCTGGTGGATTCGCGCGTGCAGGCCATGGATTGGGTCCGCGAGCGCGCCGCGGGCGGTGATCCCCAGGGCGGTGATCCCCAGGTCGGTGAGCCAGTGTTGATCTCCCAGGAGCTGGCAATCGTTCGAAGCCAGGTTGCCCGGCTCGGCGACAAGGGAGTCGTTCTGCCCGAGCAGGACGCCCGCAAGCAACTGCGGCGGCGCGGCGGTTTCGCGTTTCTGATGACCAGCCCTGCCACCGGCCTGCCCGACCTCGTCGCCGCCGGCGGCACGCGGGAGCCCTATGAGCTGGCCGCGCGTTTCGGAGAGACGCCCGGAATCGGCCAGTGGCGGGGGAACCGCCAGGTGATCTTTGTGTACCGGCGGCTGGCCGCCGCGCAGCGCTAAATTTAAATTAAAGCCTCAGAGGAATCCGATCCGCGTCAGATGGTCGAGGTGTTTTCCGAGCAGCGCTTCATCGAACGGATCGAATTTACCTTCCGCACCGATCACGGCATCCGTATTTTCACGCGCGTAGGCGCGTCCGCTGAAGAGCGGTCCCTGCTCGAGGAGGGGGAGAAAGGGACGGAACGCATTGTCTCGTGGTGAATCGATCATTCTCGCGGCCCATTCCGCATAGGGTACCGGCTCGAGGGCGTGACCGCGCGACCGCGTCCACCGGATGAGGTCGGACATCGGCGTCGCCGTGGGATTGACCAGATGGAAAGCGAGCCCGCCGGCGGCAGGGAGCAGCGCTCGGCTCGCGATCGCTCGCGCCACGGCGTCGACACAGACGAGATTGATCGTCACGTCGCCGGGAGCCGCGCCGAGTTGCAGGCAACCCTTCAGGAAACGCGAGAGGATGTGCTCGGGGAGGACGACGCCCGACCGGCTGTCCCCGGCGATGTTGCTCGGCCGGAAGACCGAGGCCGCCACGCCGCGTTGCCGGGCTTCGCCGATCATGCGCTCGGCGACCCATTTCGACAGATCGTAACCGTTATGGAATCCGTGGCAGCGATCGAGAGGCATGTCCTCGGCGACGCGCTCGACGCCGTGCAGGCTGTCGGCTTCGAAGACCGCGATCGAAGAGACGTGATGAACGGTTTTTTCCGGGCCTTCCATCGCCAGCCGGAGAACCTCCCGCACGCCGTCGACGTTGGTGCGTTTGAGCGCTGGATAGGCGGCGACGAAGCTCACCCGGGAAGCGCAGTGGATGATCGAATCGACCGCGTGGGCCAGCACGGTGAATTCCGGCGGCGTCAGGCCAAACCGCTGCCGGCTCAGATCGGCCGGCACCGGCACGACCCGGGCGTCCGCAGCGCCGTCCGGCAGCCCGAGCTCGCGGAACCGCGTCCGGATGCGTTCCCGGCCTTCTTCCACCGAGGCGGCACGCACCGGACAGAGCACGCTCAGCTCGGGCCGGAGCGCCAACAGCTCGTGCAGGACGTGCGCTCCCAGGAAACCGGTGGCGCCGGTGAGCAAAACCGAGGACACCGCCGGACGGGCCGCGCGGCCGGACGGCCGGATGTCGCCGTCCAGCGCCCAGTCCGCGGAGAGATCGACGCCGTCGTCCAGCGCGCCGTCGTCCGGATCCTGGTGCGGCGCGGCGAGGAGCCGCTCGATGACCTCCGCCATGCCGGCGAGCGTCGGGTGGCGAAGAATCGCGCCGCTCGGCAGCCGGAGATTGAATGTCTCCTCGATGGCGGCGGTCAGGCTCAGGATATCCATCGACGTGGCGCCGAGCTGAAAGAAATCGTCGTCCTGCCGGAGCGGTCCGAGGCCGAGGTTTTCCTCGAACAGGGCGGCGAGGCCGGCATCCACCTGGCGCGGCGTCGTCTCCTCCCGCTCGTCCAACTCCGCAGCCGCGGACGGCTCCGCCGGAATCGCGGACGGCTCCACCCAGCAGCGGACCCATTCGAACGGGCGCGCGGGCAGGTGCACCCGGTGGGCGGGCGGCCGGCCGGGGAGGGCTCGCCAGTCGATCTCCTTTCCCTGGCACCACAGGTCTCCCAGGGCGGCGAGGTCGGAGGAAGCACCGGCGGGGGAGCCGGACGTCGTCTGCGGCAGCTCCGTCGCGTCGATCCTATCGAGCGCGAGCTTCAGCTCCGCGAGATCCCGGGCGACGATCGCCCTCCGGAAGGCGAGGGGGCGCCGCCCGGCCTGGAGCGTCCATTCGACGTCCGCGGCGGAGAGGGCGGACGGGATGGGCGGATCGCCGAGGGTCTTGGACAGGCGCTCGGCAAACTGCTTCACACCGGCGCTGCTGCTCGCGGAGAGCAGGAACAGGAAGTGGCTCCTGTCCTCCGGTCCGGCGGAGCGAGGAGGAGGCTCTTCGAGAATCACATGGGCGTTGCTGCCGCCGATGGCGGTCGAATGCACGGCAGCCCGACGGGGGCCGGGCAGGGGCCACGGAGCCGGAGCGGTGTTCAGGGAGAAACGGGAGCGATCGAAGTCCAGCCCGAGGGCGGGGTGATCGAATCCGGCCGCCGGCGGAATCAGTCCGCTCTCCAGCGCCAGGACCGCCTTGATCAGACCGGCCAGACCCGCGGCGGCCCCCAGGTGGCCGATGTTGGCCTTGAGCGTGCCGAGCAGGCAGGACCCCGCCGGCTGCGGGCCATAGGCCGCCCGCAGGGCCTCGAATTCGATGCGATCCCCGATCGCTGTTCCGGTGCCGTGGGTCTCGACGTACCCCACGGTCGCCGGGTCCACGCCCCCGACCGCCAGCGCCTCGACGGCCACGTCGGTCTGCCCCTCCAGGGAGGGGACGCCGAAGGCGATCTTGCGATCGCCGTCATTGTTGGAGGCGGTGCCCAGAACCACGCCGCGGATCGCGTCGCGGTCCGCGACGGCGTCCTCCAGGCGGCGCAGGACCACGGCTGCCACGCCGTTCCCGAACACCGTGCCGCTGGCCGCGGCGTCGAACGGGCGGCAGCGGCCGTCGCGCGACAGCATGGCCTCTTCGCGGTAGTGGTAGCCGCCAAACTGCGGCACGTCGATCGCCACCCCGCCGACCAGCGCCATGTCGCACTCGAACGAAAGCAGGCTCTGGACGGCCAGGTGCAGCGCCACCAGGCCCGAGGAGCAGGCGGTCTGCACGGAGATGGACGGCCCTTCGAGGCCGAACGCCCAGGCCAGGCGGGAGGCCAGGTAGTCCTTCTCGTTGCCGGCGAGAATCGCATAGACGTCCGCCGAGGCGGCCAGGTCCTCCCGCGGCGCGAGGTTGAACAGGAGGTAGGTGTTCTTGCCGGCGCCCGCGAAGGAGCCGATCCGGCCCGGAAACTGCCGCGGATCGTAGGCCGCGTCTTCGAAAGCTTCCCAGGCGCACTCCAGCAGAGCCCGGTGCTGCGGGTCCACCAGCGCCGCCTCGCGCGGGCTCATGCCGAAAAAGCGCGGGTCGAACAGCGCGACGTCCTCGTCGAGCGCGCCCTTGGCGGCGACATAGGCCGGGTCCGAATAGATCCGCGGCGGGACTCCGGAGGCTTCGAGCTCCTCGCGGGAGAAGATCCGGATGCTCTCTGTGCGTGCGATCAGGTTGCGCCAGAAGCGGTCGATGCCGGAGGCCCCGGGGAACCGGCCGGCCATGCCGATGAGGGCGATTCCTTGCGGGTCCGCGGCGCCGTGAGCGTCACTCATGATCACTCTCCTCCCGGCCACGCCGTCGCGCGCCGAGCGCCGACCGGCGTCTGCTGCCGCGCTCGTGGGCCGCCGCAGGAACGGGGGGCCGGTCCAGCCGACCGGTGAGATCGGTGAGATCGGCCACCGTCGTGCAGCTCATCAGCCCGGGGAGCGTCAACCCGGTCAGCCCCCGGGCTTCCAGAGCGTGCAGGATGCGAAGCATACTGAGGGAATCAGCTCCCAGGGCGTCGAAGCGCGCCGACAGGCCGACCCGGTCCACCCCGAGGACGGCGCCGACCACTTCGGCGACCGTCTGGTCCCGCGGGCTCTGCGGCGCGACCGGACCGCGTTCTTCGTCGTCCCGGGCCTCCCGGACCGCCGCGTCGCGGGCGACCCGTGCGAGCTCCGCGCGGTCCAGCTTTCCGTGCGCGGTCAGCGGCAGGGCCGGCACGTGATGGACCCGGGCCGGGATCATCCAGGCAGGCAGGAGCTCTTCGAGACCATCGCGGAGCGCGCTCGCCGGCGGGCCCTCGCCCGCGCGCACGACGATGCACGCCTCCAGAGTACCCGGAGGCGTGCCGGCGACCAGCACCGCGGCGGCTTCGATTCCGGGCAGCCGCTCGAGCGCCCTCTCCACTTCGGAGAGGTGGAGACGCATGCCGCTGCGCTTGATCTGGTCGTCGGCCCGGCCCAGGACCTCGATGCGGCCGTCGGCGGTGTAGAGGGCCTGGTCCCCGGTCCGGTGGAGCCGCCCCTCGCCCAGCGGATTGGGCAGGAAACGCGGGGCGTCGCCGGTCTCGCCGTTGCGGTAGCCGCGGGCCACTGCGCGGCCACCGATGTAGAGCGCGCCGGCGGTGCCAATGGGGAGCGGTTCGAGATGGGGGCCGAGAATATAGGCTTCCGTGTTCGCGAGGGGGCGGCCGACCGCCGGGTCCTCGGCGGAGTCCGCGATCCGTTCGCAGGTGCACCAGATGGTCGCCTCGGTGGGTCCGTAGACGTTCCACAGGCGGCTGCACCGGGACAGCAGCGCATCCGCGAGCGGGCGCGCCAGCACGTCGCCGCCGCAGAGGATCGAGAGCCCGGGATCGCCGCGCCATCCCGCCTCGACGAGCAGCCGCCAGGTGGACGGGGTGGCCTGCATCAGGGTCGGACGTTCGCGCTCCATCTCCTGGAGGAGCAGGTCCGGATCGGCGCGCAGGCTCCGGCCGGCGACGATCAGGCAGCCGCCGCACACCAGCGGCAGCAGAAGCTCCAGCACGGAGATGTCGAACGTCGACGGCGACACCGAGAGCAGGCGGTCGCGAGCGCCGAAGCCGGTCAGCTCCTGAAACGCGAGCAACACGTTGGTCAGCGCGGAGTGGGTCACCTCCACTCCCTTGGGCGCCCCGGTGGAGCCCGAGGTGTACATGACGTAGGCGAGGTTGGCCGGGCCGGCGCCCTCTTCCTCCCGGCGCGGAAACGTCCGCGCCGTCTCGGCCTGGAGCTGGAAGTCGATCTCGACGATCTCGACGATCTCAACGATCTCGACGGTGTCTGCGTCGGCGAAAACCGCGCGGGCCGCGGCGACGTCGTCGGTGACCACGATTCGGGCCTGCGCGTTCTCCAGCAACCCGCGCAGACGGCCGGGCGGGCTCGCCGGATCGAGGGGAAGGAATGCCGCTCCGGCCGCCAGGATTCCCAGCACGGCGACCGCCCAGCCGGGACCGGGCGCCACCAGGACGCCGACGACCTGGCGGCGCCCGGCGCCCAGGCCCCGGAGCGTTGACGCGAGGTGATCCGCGAGCGCGGCGACCTGCTCATACGTCAGGCTCGCGCCCCGGTACGTCAGGCACCGCGACCGCGGGGACTCCGCCGCCATGGCGCCGAAGAGGCGATGCGCGGGCTGATCGCGCTCGGCCCCCCAGTCTCTCGGTGTGTCGTTCCACTCCCGAAGCTGGAGATGAATCTCCCGCGCCGGCAGGAGGTCCACGTTCGACGGTTTGGCGTCCGGCGTTGCGGCACAGCCAGCGAGACCGCGCTCATAGTAGCCGGCGATCCTTTCTCCGAGCACCTCGGGCACGGCGTCGCCGAACGTGTCTAGATAAAAGAACAGCCGCCCCGAGCCGGCTTCGAGATGGAAGTACGCCGTCAGGGGAAAAAACGTCTGATCCGCGGGGCTTTCCCACTCCACGAGCTGCACGGACCGCATCTCCTCAAGGTGCTCCAGGACGTGCAGGTGAATATAATTGAAGGCGCTGTCCGCGATGCGGTGAGTCTGCGCTCCCATGGCGGCGAACGGGTAGCGCCGGTGGGGCGAGACGTCCTGCTCGGCCTGCCAGACGGCCCGCGCGAGCTCCAGCCAGGCTCGACCCTCCACGTTCAATCGCACGGGCACCGGATTGAGGAACATCCCCACGACCTTGTCCCCATCGAGACCTTCGGGCCTGCCGTTGACCAGCAGCGCGGTGACCACTTCGTCGCGGCCGGCGACGAGAGCGAGGACTCTCAGATGGACGGCGAGCAGGAGGGATTTGAGCGGCACTCCCGTGCTGGCCGTGAGACCGTGCAAGCGATCGACCACCTCCTCGTGGATCGCGCGCGCGAGGCGCCGGGAGACCCGCGGCCCTCTGCCGCTCGGGCGCGCCTGTGAGGACAGGGCCGGCAGCGCTCCATCCACCTGCCGCTCCCAGAAGGCCCGGCTCCCGGAATTGGCGCTCGCCGCTCTCTCGAGCTTCACGAAGTCCCGGAAAGCGACGCGCGGCGGCTCCGGAAAGGAAGGCTGGCCGCCGGTTAGGCCGGCGTCATAATCCGCCATCAGCTCGCCGATCAGATTGGCCACGCTCCAGCCATCGAAAAACGCGTGACTGACGGTGAGCTGAAACCGATCGCCGAGCAGATGGACGGTGAGACGAAAGAGCGGCGCGGCGCTCCAGTCGAAAGCGAGGCGCCTTTCCGCGGCGAGCCAATCCTGCAGCCGCGCGCTCTGCTCCGCCGCGCTCCAATCCCGCGCGTCGACGATCGCCAGAGCCGGCTGGACCGAGCGATGGATGGCCTGCACGAAGCGGAGACGGGACGTGTAGACATACGACGCCCGGAGCAGATCGTGGCGTTCGTGCAGACGAACGGCTGCCTCCATGAGCCGCCGTGCGTCGAAAGGACCGGAGAAGCGGAACGCCGTGGTGTAGACCTCATAGGCCGGTTCATAGCGGCTGTGAAACAACAGGGACTGCTGCACCGAAGCCAGCGGAAAAGCGTCCGAGTAGCTGGCGGAGAGCTCGGCGCGCTCCTCCGGGTCCAGAAGCTCGAACGGGCGCGTCGGGGCGACCGGCTCCAGCGCGGTGAGGACCGCGGCGAGAGCGCCGATCGTGGGGTTGCGGAAGAAGTCCAGCGTCCGAAAGGCCCAGCCGGCTTTCGCGAGCTCCGCCTGGACCTGCAACACTCTGATGCTGTCCCCGCCGAGAGCGAAGAAGTTGGCGTTCCGATCCGGCAAAGGAACGCCGAGGACCGTGCTCCACACCCGCTGCAGGGCGGCCTCGATCGGATCGCTCAGCAACGGGGAATCTGCCGCCGCGGCACCGCTCTCGGCGGCCAGGGCCGCAAGACTCCGATGGTCCACCTTCCCGCTCGTCAACGCCGGCAGTCGGGGCAGGCGCGCGAAGCGTGCTGGCACCGCGACGGCGGGCAGCCTCGCCAAAAGATGGGCCTTGAGCTCCGCGTCGGAAACCTCTCCCGCCGTGACCACGAAGGCATATAAGTGATTGGCGTCCGCCACCCGGACCGCCACGACCGCCGCCTGGCGAACCGCCGGATGAGCGAGCAGGTGGGCCTCCACGCCCTCGAGCTCCAGGCGCACGCCGGCGAGCTTCACCTGGCGGTCGCGGCGGCCCAGGAACTCCAGCGCGCCGTCGGAGCGATACCGGGCGTAATCACCGGTCGCATAGGCGCGCCGCGGCGTGCCGTCCAAAACGATCGTCGGAAAGCGCTGCGCCGTGAGATCCGGGCGGGACAGATACCCCGTGGCCAGCGCGATGCCCTCGATATAGAGCTCGCCGGGCGTGCCGATGGGAACCCGGCGCCCTCTCTCGTCGAGCACGTGGAGCCGGACGTTGGCGATCGGTCTTCCAATCGGGACCGGTCCGCGCCAACCCGGCATGCACCGCCAGGCGGTGACGTCGACAGCGGCCTCCGTGGGACCGTACAGATTGTGCAACGAAGCTCCGGGAAAGCGGGCGAAGAATGCGTCGCAGATCCCGGCGTCCAGAACCTCCCCGCTGGCCACCACGCATCCCAGGCTTGGGCACCCACCGGGCCCGATTCCTGCGAGAAAGGCGCGGAGGAGAGTGGGAACGAAATGGGCCATGGTGACGCCCTTGCGATCGATCAACGTCGCGAGCAGGAGCGGGTCCCGCTGCACCTCCTCCGGGGCCACGATCAGCCGCGCGCCCGCGACGAGAGGGAGAAACACCTCCCAGAGCGCTACGTCGAACGCCATCGGCGTCTTGTGGAGGATGACGTCCTCACCGTTCGTCGAGAACGCGTCGCGCATCCAGAGAATGCGATTGCTGATCGCCGCGTGGGGGACCATGACCCCTTTGGGCTGTCCCGAGCTTCCCGAGGTGAACAACACGTACGCGACGGTCTGGCCGTCGAGATCCTCCGGTAAAGCTCCCTCGGGACGATCCCAATCCTCGGCGAGAAGCTCGACGAGGGGGATCCGAGGGACCTCCGCCGCGTCCGCGGCGTGGCCATCTTCCACGATCAGGAGGGAAGCTTCGGAGGCGCTCACGAGATCGAGCAGGCGGAGGGGAGGTGCCGAAAAGTCCAGAGGCACGAAGGCGGCGCCCGCCTTGAGAATCCCCAGCATCGCGACGATCCGCCCCAGCGCGGGCCGCAGGACCATGGCCACCCGGTCCCCCGGCCGGACGCCGATCCCCACCAGCCGGCGCGCGAGGACGGTGGATTGCGCGTCGAGCGCGCCGAGAGCGAGCTCACCTGCCTCGTCCGCCAGGCGCACGTGAGGCGTCCGGGCCGCCTGCGCCGCCACACACTGGTGGAGCAGCGGCGGCGCGTCGTATTGTACGGCGGTGGCGTTCCAGCGCGCCATCTGCTCCAGATCGCCGGGGCTGACCAGGGAGAGCTCGGAGTACCCGAGGTCCGGGGAGTCCGTCGCGTCCTCCAGGAGGCGCTCCATCCGATCGAGCGCGTCCCTCGCGAACGCGCGGGCGGCCCGGTCCGGCGAGAGCCTGATCTCACAGAAGAGATCGGCGCCCTGCGGAGCCACGAGGAGCAGAACGTCGCAGTGGGCATCGGTCGCAGGCAGGGTCTCCGGAGTCGCCTCCCACGGTCCCCACTGGAAAGCCTTGCCGGCGCCATGGACCGCCAGGGCGGCCGCCTCCTCGTTTTCGGGATACCAGGCCACCATGCTCTGGAAGATCGGTGCGCTCGGCAGGCTCGCCAGCCGTAGTTGTTTCGCCACCTCGGGGAATGGCACCAGGCCGTGCGCCATGCTCCGCCGCAAGCAGCGTGCCGTTCGAGTGATCAGATCGCGAAAAGGCTCGCCGTCCCGCACCTCGATGTCGACGAGAACCGTATTGATCAAATAACCGAAGAGATCCGGAAAGCGCCGGAGGGAGCGCAGAGAGCGCGGAATGCCGACCACCACCTCCCGCGCTCCGGCATGCCTGGCGGTCACCACCACCCAGGCGGCCAGCAAAACGGCGTGGGCGCTGCTCTCCGTCGCCTCCGCCAACTCGCGGAGACTCTGCATGCTCCGCTGCGTCAAGCGGCGGTGAAGCGCATCGGCGGCGCCGGCTTCACCAAAATCGGCCTCGAAGTCGAGCGAGGGGATCGTCGCGGGCAAGGTCCGTCGCCAGAAACCCAGCTCACGCTTTCCCTTTTGACTTTCGGCGATCCCCGATTCCCAGTCCGCGAAAGCTTGCCACGAGGAATCCATCTGAGCCCGGAGAGGTTGACCATCCTCCCGATAGAGATCGGGAAACTCCCGCAGCAGGAGAGAAAACGAGCTCAGATCCGCCACAATGTGATGGACCACCACCACGAAAAGGTGGACGTCGGGCGCCATCGACACCAAACGGAACCGACTGAGAGGTCCGCGTTCAAGATCGAAAGGCGTCAGAACGACTCTGCGGAGGAATTCCGTGACCGTGTCGCCGGGCTCTTCCACCCAGGACTCCACCGTGAAGGAATCTTGCGCCGAGTCTGGGGCAATGACACAGCGTGGCTCCCCGTCTTCTCCTGGAAAGGTGGCGCGCAGCATCGGATGGCGCCACACGAGCCGCTCCACCGCGCGGGCGAACCGCCCGGGATCGAGCAGCCCGCGGACCGAGATGGCGCCCCCGATGTGATACGCCGTCGAGCCCGGGGCCGCCCGCTGGAAGAACCACAGAGCCCGCTGGCCCGGCGTGATCGGCGTCATCGTATGGCGTCACCTTGAATCATGGAATCCGCTCACGCCATCGGAAAAACCGTGCGCTCGATATCATCGAGGATGGTAAAGATTCTGTCCTGCGTCGCACCGGCGCTGATCAAAGTTTTCAATCGCTCTTTCTGAAGGTCTTCTGTGTAGACTGGCGCCCATGGGTAGCGCAAACGTTGAGCAATGTTAAGAATTCTCTCGACGAGGAGCTCCAGGGGTTCTCGCAGGTATGATTTAATCCCCGGCAGGCTTCCGAGCTCGTTCATCGTCTTCTCGAGTCGATCCCGCAGCAGGTTCCTGAACTGTTCGCGCACGATCAGAAGGTCCTCACCCCGGTTGTTCTTGAGGAAGACCGCGACGGCTTCATAATTATATGTCAGATAGCGTGGATGCAGGCGATCGTGATCGTCGGCCCGCTCCACAAATTTCCTGATATAGACTCGCGCCGTCTCGTTGACCTTCTTGTCCTCCGGCTCCGTCATCGCATCCAGCAAAGCGCGTCGCTGCTCGTCGAGCTCCTTCAAGTCCGGCGGATAGGGCGGCTCCCATTCCTCAGGATTGGCGAGACCATAGGCACGGAACGTGCGCTGGAACCATACTTCCTCGTCGGCTTTCTCCACGACGATGGACTTGAGGAACTTCCGGGTATCCACGTTGAGCACCAGCGTATCGAAGGCGGAGAACCTACGCTCTTCATTTTCGCTCCTCTCCATGTCCAAGCTGACGCCCTTGGCCACGAAGAACTCGAGGAAAGACCTGTGGGTAAAGAAGGCTTTGTTGCCGCTGCGCCGCAGAAAAGGGCATTTGTGAATGCCTCGCCAGACGTCGTCCTTGCTAATCTGGCGGGCATCGGGGCGCAAGATGTTACGGAGATTCTCCACGCGCATGAAGTCAATACCCCGCAGGTAGAGATCGAGGCATTCGCGGGCCAGCTCGTTAGAGTCCCATTGATAAAGCGACTCGATGGCCTCCTGGGCTCGCCGGAGCTCGTAGTCTTTCTCCGCCAGAGTTACATAGTCATCAATAAGCTGGGCGGCATGCTTGTAGCTCGCCAGCTTTTGAAAGACCTTCTCTCTTTCAGGTCCCAGAGCCATGTCGCAAAAGATCCGTAACAAGAGAGGGCGATAAAGGACCTCGAGCAAGGCATGGTGCCGACTGACCTCCGGGAACCAATGAGGCTCCAGCCCACGCCGTTTCATGTAGAGTTGGACGCGGGAGTCGTCGAACAGATCGAGGCGCAGAAAGTAGACGGGAAGGGGCTCGCCGCCCGGCGGCGTGCTCCGCAGCGTGCGAACAAGGTCGGCGCCGCCATCACTGTCAGTTGCCGTCAGTAATTCGTAGCGCATGCTGATCACTATACGAAAGAGCGGAGCCGCCGACCCTCTGATCTGTGCACCGAGAGCGAGAAGATTTGCGAGCCCGCCCAAGAACCCCTGGTACTCTTTTCCAGAAATCACCAGCTCGTCCAAGCCATCCAGAAGGAGAAACACTTCTCCGCCAGCGATCGCCGAGAGCAAAGGGCCGGCGGTGAAGGCACAATCATCCTCATCTTCAATGAGATGGCTAAAGAGAAGTTGGGAGAAAACTTCTCCGGAAGGCACCGTGGCTTCATTCAGGAGGCCTCTCTTATGATTACAGAGCGCCAGATTGACCGGCAACGGCTGCGGCGACGAGACATGGGCTCTGTTTTTCAATATGTGGTTGCACAATTGGTGCATCAGCTCGGTCTTGCCAAGGCCATAGGTGCCGACGACCACGTTGACGGAGGACACTTCCGCGAACCGGGTCATCGCGTGGGAGCCATGCTGAGGGCCACGAACGCCAGTGACAAAAATCAATGGGTTGATCGGACGCGCCTTGTGCGCAGGCTCGTCGGTTTCCAGGCAGTCCCGCTGCGGGTCGACCAGCACTTCGATATAGTCTTGGCCTGGGGGTCTCAGCTCGAACTTGTCCCGAGCGCGGGTGCAAAATTTATCGATGGACATTTGATCGTTCGTCATCTCTCACCCATTCTACTGTTGAAAAAGGTATTCTGCCTTCAGGCTCTTGAACTCGAAGCCCCATCTCATCTCTACCCAAACGAGACGGTTGTACAACTCCTCGACCACCGTGTCATTGTCCTTGCCCTCGACGGGAACAGCGTCGATGCCTTTCTTGAAGAATGCAGGTATATCTGAGTTGAACTGGGGGACGAGAGGTATACATCGGGACTCTTTTTGCGAGGCTTCCTCCCACTCCTTGTTCCACTCCTTGACCTCGTCGTCGATCCAATTGCCGTAAGTTCGTCCGCGCAACAAAAATACACAAAGATTACGAGACCGCCGCAATTTTCCGAAGACCGTGTCCCTCAGAGTGGTCTCGACCTCCCTCGGCCAATCGTTGACGGAGTACGCAAAGACCTCAACCCTGGACCCCTCTTCTTCCCCTTTCTTCTTCAACAGCCGCTCGATCTCCTCCACGTATTCCTTGTCCTCAGAGTGGTAGGAGAAGAACACGGTGGTGCTACAGCGACGGAGAAAGGGGGCGACCACGCGTACCCGGTACCGGGAAGCCTCTGTATCTGTGCGCTCGAAGATGTGATAGTCCGTCAACTTATCCCAATCCGGACTTTCGACGTCGCTGGTATCGATCTCGACCTGGCCAAGATCGTCGATGTTCGCTCGTTCGTAATGTTCGATAACCTTCTTGCGCACGTGATCCGAGATCCTCCGCCCATCCACCAGGCCGCATACACAGTCGAGGAAGCGCTCGCAAGTGCTGCGGACGTCGATGTGGTCGAAAGCATGCTTGAGCAGCGTCGCGGGGGTCCGGTCGTCCTCAATGCTGCGCGCTCCCGGCCAGCCGTCGAACGTACGCTTACAGCTACAAAGCAGGCGCTGACTGAAACCGATATACCCGCCGACCAACTTAGCGACCTGACGAGCATGCAACGGCACCCGGCTGGTATAGCTCTTGAGGAGGAGGTCGTTGACGATTGAGCCATTGGCACCGAAAGAAAGCGGGAGGCACCGGTCGAGCCGCAGCGTAAAGGACACGAAATGGGTGATATACAGCAGCTTGCAGCGGCGTTCCGGTTCCAGGAAAGCGTCCAACGCCTCCTTGATGGCGTTCACGTGTTTTGCTTTGTCCTCGCGACCGATCTCCCGCAATTTTGGATCATACAGAACAATCAGGTGGCGTGAAGCGTCGACCGGCTGATCGAAATGCAATCTGAGCTCTTCGGTGAACTTCTCGAAATTTTCCTTGTTTTCCCAGGCGTGGCCGTGGGTGCAAATCCGCACGCCGGCCAGAACGGGCTTTCGCTCTCCTGTAAGTTTCTTGTAGATCTCGGAGATACCCGATCCAGGAAACCCTTGGACGTGGATGATGTCATGCTCGCTCCGGGCCAATTCAATAGAGAGTCGATTCAAGAAGTCGGAATAGAGCTCCTCGAACTGAGGCTCAGGTGTAGGCGCGCTTTCTGTTTCTACGATCACAGGAGAGGTACTTTCCTCCCACTTCTCGCCGCTCGCGCGCTGCCGCAAGAAGATCAAGTCGACGACCCGGCGCCCCACCCTCGCAGTGCCCGGGGAAGGTCTTCTGCCGGGGGTTGACTCCTTGTCGAATTCGAGGAGGTTCACCCTGAGAGGCCAACGGCCCCCAGATCCCCCGTCAGAGCCGAGGCCGAGACTGAAGTGATCGCAGTAGAACGGGATAGGGGCTACATTCTCATGCGCGCCGGCAGCGAAAAGATGAAAGGCGATCTTCAAGTTTGCGTTGAAAGCCTTGTGCGCGTTGCCGTTCGCCGAGAGTAATTGCCCGCCATTGGAGAACAGCGGACTGCCTGCGCTGATCAATAGTGTCGGCGTCGTCCGAGTGTATTCCAGGCGGGACTTCGCACCGATCGCTCTGTCGATCGCCTCGCCAAACTGCTGGACCCGGTTTTGAGTCACCTGCAAGTCTGACGAGCTCCAATAGGCCAGGCTGATCAGCGTCAGATCCTTGACGTCCCGCACCTCGGGGCTCAACTCGTCGAAGTTTCTTGCCCCTCCGAAAAAGCTCTCATAAAACGAGCGGAACGAAGTGAAGTCTGGATGTTCCGCGTCCGGATCGGGCACGTCCTGAGGACCTGGCACAAGAACCACACGGCTGGTCCGGCTGTGGTCCAACGGGAGAAACCTCTGCTCCAGAGCGGAAAGGGCCTTGCTCGCGTTCTGGAAGCTCTTCGCGCTCCGGTCTCGAGTCAAGTTCCCGCAGACGACGAGGTAGTCGATTGCGTGCACCATTCCCCGGCTGTCGAGAAGACTTTGGAGCGCCGTCAACGTACTGTCTTCAGGGCCAATATTCAAGTTGTGGACCTGAAGAACCCGGATTTTCTCCTTCTCCATGACCTGATTTCCTCCTCATCGGTCAGCCCTGTTGCCGCAGCCCTTGCCTGGCGACAGGCATCCGGGCCACGCGCCATACCCTTCGCGGTGATCTACACCAGCCCCAGGTTCACCATCTCAGAGAGGTCTATCATACACTCCGCAACCTTCGTCGGCCACTGACGGCGAGGATTCCGATTTTATTTGGAGGGAACCAGATGGTGCCCAGGGACGGAATTGAACCGCCGACACCGTGATTTTCAGTCACGTGCTCTACCAACTGAGCTACCTGGGCACAGAGGCTCTGACGAGCCCGAGGGACGGAAGTTGTACCAGGGGTCGGGCGCCGAGTCAAGTTTCCGGACCGGGGTTTCACCGGCTCAGGGCGGCGGCGGCTGGCCTTGTTGGCGGCCTCCCTGGCCCTGGCCGCCGAAGCGGCGGTTCAGCCAGCGGGCTCGCAGGCCCTGGCGGCGCTGGCGGCCACCGCCGAGGGGAGCGCCTCCCTGGTTCCTGGGACCCTGACCTTGCGGCGGCGGTTCCTGGCCGTCCGGACCGGGCGGCCGGTCCGGGGGGCCGTCCATGTCGTCCGGCGGTGGACCGCCCTGCCGCGGTGGCGGGGGTGGCGGTTCCTGGCGGCGCGGCCGGCGTGGCTGGCCCGGTTGCCCTTGCCCCTGGCCTCCACCCTGACCGCCTTGCCCAAAGCGCAGGCGCGCCAGAAGCTTCAGGAACTTACGCTCCTGGTCCGGCTTGAGGAGCTTGCGGCTCTCGACGACGTTCTGCGCCATCGCCTTTTCGAGCGCCATGAAGGTGTTCCCGGACTCCTGGAGCAGGCTGTCGATGCGGGCCTGGCTCGGCACCGGGGCCGCCAGCTCGCGGCGCAGCTCGCGCTGGGTCTCCGCCTGATCGGTGCGCAGCTTCAAGGTATCCGCGAAGAAGCCTCCCTGGAGGGAGATGAACTTCCGCCGCTGATCGCCCTCCAGGCCGAGCTGGTCGGCCAGCCGGACGACCCTTTGCGGGACCCCTTCCTGGCCGTTGGGCAGCGGGATCGCTTGGCCGTCGGGAGGCTTCTCCTTCGACTTGCCCGTCCCACTGATCTCGCCGATCCAGCGATGCCCCACCAGGGCGGCGACGATGCCGACGTTGACCCCCAGCGACAGGAGGAGGACGATGACCAGCCACCAACGCTTCACTGGCGGGCTCCATCGTCCAGATCCGCCAGCGAATCCCAGTAGGTCTCGGCCAGGCTGGGGCCGCCGCCCCCGGCGCTGATGGCCAGGGCGCTGTCCGTGTCCTGGGGCGACCGGGTGCCGGCCAGCTTGCCGGCGCCGAGGCCGAGAGCGAGGCCGGCGACGAGCGCGGCGGCGGCGGTCGCCCGCGCCCAACGCGGTGCGGCCGACCAGGACGGCCAGGAGACATCGGGTTGCCGGCGTGCCTGACGGAGGACGCGCTGGGCGAACGCCGGCGGCGCCGGCGCCGCCGGCGGCAACTCCAGGCCGCTCCAGGCGTTCTCCAAACGAGCGCAAGCCGCTGCCAGCTCCGGCTCGCGCTCCATCCGGGCACGCAACGCGGCGGCCGGCTCGGCCGGCAGCTCTCCGTGGAGAAGGCGCATCAGCTCAATCTCTGTGGCGCGGT
This sequence comes from Thermoanaerobaculia bacterium, assembly GCA_036264355.1. Taxonomy (GTDB): domain Bacteria; phylum Acidobacteriota; class Thermoanaerobaculia; order Multivoradales; family UBA5704; genus UBA5704. Next base: position 25,687 of record DATARD010000227.1, on the reverse strand, counting down.
TCATCGTCTGACCTCTTTCCGTGAAACCCTCGAAGCGTCCGGTTCTTGCGCTCCCTCGATCCGCCGCATCGCCCGGAAGAGGCGGCTCTCGACCGCCCCCTCGCTGATCTCCAGCACTTCGGCGATCTGTTTGTACGACAAACCCTCGAAACGAGCCAGCACCAACACCGCCCGCTGATTATCGGGCAGGGCGGCGATAGCGCGCCGGGTCGACTGCCAGCGCAGCCGCGATTCCAGGGCCGCCGCCGGGTCGGGCGCCGCGTCGGGCGGATCGAACGGCGCCGCGCCGGCGTCCTCCGCCGGACTTTCCCAACGCAGGAAACGGACCAGCTTGCGGCGCCGCAGCTTGTTCAGACAGTGGTTGACCGCGATCCGGTACAGCCAGGTGTAGACCTGACCCTGCGGGCGCGCCGCCCCGGCCTTCTGGTAGACCTTGAGGAAGACCTCCTGGGTCGCGTCGCGCGCTTCCTCCACGTCCCCCAGCATGCGCTCGCACAGGCGGAGGAGGCGATCCTGATGATGTTCCATCAGGTACACGAACGCATCGCCTTCCCCCGTGGCCACGCGGGCCAGCACATCCCAGTCGGGGTCGGTGGCCGAAGCCCTTGCGGAGTCCGTTCCCACCTCGTGTCCTGGAACCCCTCGCGGAGGGAAATCCTGCGCTTTTGGATCCGACAGTGGGTTCAGGCTGCCGGTTGCCGGCTGCCGCGGTCGAGCTGATGCTGGAATTTGGAGATGTGCTCTTCCACCAGGCGGTGGACGCCGAGGCGTTGCAGCTCGGCGGCGAGCACGAGGATCTGATTGGCCTGGAGCGGGTGCTCCTTGTAGATGACCTGGAGCACCTGCTTCAGCGCCGCCTGGAGCTGCGGATCGTGCGCCTCGGCAGGCGGCACGGCGTCATGCACTGCGCCGGCTCTCCGCGGCTTCGTGCATCTGCTCGGGATCATATTCATAGATCAGCGAGCGCACCGTCTGCTCCGGCGCCAGGGCGATCCCCTCGTCATAGCCCCACATGCTGATCGTCTCCCACGGGCAGTAGCGGGCGCAGAGCTGGCAGCCGATGCAGCGCTCCAGGTCCACCTCGACGAGCTTCATGAAGTCGCGGAACTCGGGTCCCGGCACGATCTCGATGCAGTCCACGGGACAGAAGGAGATGCAGGCCTCGCAACCGGTACAGCCGGTCTGGTCGATCACCGCCACCTGCTTGGGAGGCTTCGGGCGGGGTGGTTTGTCGATTTCGATCTTCTTGGAGTACGGGAACTGGGCCATGCGAATCGCCTCCGGTCCTTTGGACCCCGTACTCTAGCAGAAAAGACCATGACACAATCCGCCCTGTGATCCAGGACCGCATCGCCCGCTTCGTCCAATCCTCTCCTGCATCCCCGTCCTCCGACACCTTTGAGGACCTGGCTCTCGCCGCCTTCGCCTTCCAATTCGAGCGCATCGCGCCCTACCGCCGTCTGTGCGAAGGGCGGGGCGTCACGCCGGCCACGGTGACCGATTGGCGCCAGGTGCCGCCAGTGCCGGCCGCCGCGTTCAAAACCTTGGAGCTGGCGGCCGAGCCCGCTGTCGAGACCTTCCGCAGCAGCGGCACGACCGCCGGCGAGGCGCGCAGCGTCCACCATCATCCCTTTCCGGACCTCTACCGGACAGTGATCGACGCGTCGTTTCCGCCCTACTGCCTGCCGCTCGCCGGCGCGTCGGCGCGGCTGCCGATCCTGTCGCTCATTCCCAGCCGCGAGCAGCTCCCCGATTCGAGCCTGTCGTTCATGGCCGACCACATCCTGCGCCGCTGGGGAGGCCCGGAGAGCGCGACGGCGTTCGGCCCGCGCGGGGTGGACGCCACCAAGGCGCGCTCGTGGACGGCGTCGCGGCAGCGCGAGGGGCGGCCGGTGCTGGTGCTCACCACCGCCCTCGCCCTGGCGCAGTGGCTGGACTGGCTGGACCGCATCGATCTGCGCTTCCGTCTGCCCGCCGGCACGGCCGTCTTCGAGACCGGCGGCTTCAAGGGGAAGGAGACCGAAGTGACGCGCGAGGACCTGCTGCGCCGGCTGCTCGACCGTCTGAATGTGCCGCCCGAGCAGGTCGTGCGCGAGTACGGCATGAGCGAGCTGACCAGCCAGTGCTACACCCGCGTGCTCCTCGGTGGCGATCCCGACCTCTTCGTGACGCCCCCCTGGATGCGGGTGCGCCTCTTCGATCCCGCTACCCTGGCGGAGACGCCGGCCGGGACCGTGGGCCTGATCTCCATCTTCGATCTCGCCAACATCGGCTCGGCGGTGCATCTGCTCACCGAGGATCTGGGGATCGCCGAGGGGGATGGTTTCCGTCTCCTGGGGCGGGCGGCGGGGGCGGAGCTGCGGGGGTGCTCGCTGGTGGTGGAGGAGCTCCGGTAGGCTTCAAGCGGTCCTGTCTGTAGAGATGAAACGCGTCTCCATCCCCAAAAAGTTGTGAGATTGGAGACGCGTTTTAAGTCTCTGGAATGAGGGTGCGTCTCTGCCTACTTCGCCTCCGTCGTCGCCAGCGCCGACAGCTCGCTGATCGAGCGGATCACGCCGCCGCGGATGACGGAGCGGACCTGGCGGAAGGCTTTGACGTCTTTCGTCGGATCGGCTCCCAGGAGGAGGAGGTCGGCGAGCTTTCCCTTCTCGACGGTGCCGATCTCCTTGTCGCGCCCCATGGCCAGCGAGCCGCCGTGGGTGGCGGACACCAGCACTTGCATGGGGGTGAGGCCGGCGGCCTGCATGGCCTCCATCTCGCCGTAGACGGAGGGGCCGTGCAGGGTGAGCGGGTTGCCGGCGTCGGTGCCCATGGCGATGGTGATGCCGGCGTCCTGGACTTTCTTCAGATTGGCGGCGGCGATCTGCTCTTCCTTGGTGGTGCGGGCGTCGATGAGCGGGAGGCGGTCGGCCGGGATGTCGACCTTCACGCCGGCGGTCTCCGCCACCTTCTTCAAGGTCTGCGGATCGACGCAGTGGTTGGGATCGTCAACCGCCGGCACTTTGTGGGTCGCCGCGCCCTCATACATGCGCACGTAGCCGCGGCCGACGGTGAGCGTGGGGCAGTAGATGGCGTTGTTCTTCTTGACCAGGGCGAGGAACTCGTCGTCGATCGGCGCGTCCCAGACGCTGTGGACGAGGAGCTTCGCGCCGGCGCGCAACGCCGCCTTGGCGGTCACCAGCTCGGTCGAATGGACGATCAGCGGCAGGCCGAGCTTCGCCGCCTCTTCACCGCCGGCTCGCACGGTCGCGAAGACGTCTTCCGGCTTGCGGTCCTTGACCTCGATGTACCAGACCTTGATCGCCCCGGCGCCGCTGTCGGCGAGGTAGCGGACGGCGGCGCGCGCGGTGTCCTCATCCTTCAGATAGAGGAACTGGCGCTCGCCGGCCAGGTTGAGCCAGTGGTCGAGAGTCGACAGGAGGGGACCGGCGGTCTTGATGCGCGGCTCGTCGGAGAGCGGCTCGGCCCAGCCGGGCAGGCGGAAGGTCCAGGGGTAGCCGCCGACGTCGAAGACCGAGGTGACGCCGGTGCAGAGCCAGGTGTGGCCGAAGCGCTCGGGATGGCGGCGGAGGTCGCCCTCGACCTCTTCATAAGGATGGCGGTCGCGGACGTCGAGGCCGTCGGGCCGGCCGTCGGCCCAGCCGGTCTGCGAGAAGTGGACGTGGGCGTCGATGAGGCCGGGGGTGAGCCACTGGCCGCCGACGTCGGTCGTGTCCACCCCGGCGGGCACCGGGCAGGCGGCGCGCGAGCCGGCGCAGTCGATCTTGCCGTCGCGGATCAGCACCACGGCGTCGGGCACCGGCGCGGCGCCGGTGCCGTCGACCAGGGTCGCACCCACCAGCGCCCGCGGCGCCGGCGGCACGCCGGGCAGGGTCGAGAAGGCGGTGCTCACCGCGATCTTCCACCCCTTGGGCGTCTGCACGAAGAAGCGCTCCGACAGGCCGGCGTCCTCGCGGGCGCCGTAGCGCACCCGGTAGCGGTAGGTGCCGTAGACCAGGCCGGGGCGCACCGGCGTGAGATGGATGTCGTCCGCCTCGATGTGATCGGGCCACCCCTGGCCGGCGTTCGCGGCGAGGTCTTTGAAGCCGAGCTTCGGACCGTCCGGGCCGGTGCGCACCAGGCTGTCGGAGTCGAGGTAGCAGGCGAGGTAGGCGTCCACGTTCTTGTCGCGGATCGCCTGCAGGTTGGCCGCGAAGAGGGCGCGGGCGGCCTCCACGTCCGGCGAGCCCGCGGGTTTCTTCACCGGATCGGCCACCGCGGGAGACGCAACAGCGAGGGAGACGGCAAGCAGCAGGAAGACGAGAAACACCACGGGACGCTTCATCATCAGGGCTCCTTCAATGGATACGGCGTTTCGTGGCCGCTTATGGTAGCAGTCATCCGGTGGCAGTCATCCGAACACTCCGATTTCTCGTACTCTAAGACGACACCATGCGCAAGCCCAGCCCCTTCCTCCATCCCGTCCTTTGCGTCCTTGCAGTCCTTTGTGTCCTTGTCCTTTTTTCCGCCCCCGCCCGCGCCCACGAGCTGGGCAAGGTGCAGATGTACACCACCTTTTTGAAGAACGGCACCTACCGCATCGAGATGGTGATGGACGACGAGCACCTGACGCCGGCCGAAAGCAGCGGCGGGCGCCTGCTCCGCCAACTCGTCGACGGCGCGGCGGTGCTCTTCGACGGCCGGCCGGTGAAGGTGCCGGCGGCGCGCCTCGCGCCGCCGGACCCGAGCGATCCGCCCGGGCGGACCACCGTGGTGCTGAGCGGCGCGATCCCCGGCGGCGCCCACGCGTTCCGCTTCGCGGAGACCGCCCGCATCGGCTCCTATCCTCTCGTCCTCAAGACCGAAGGGTCCGAGAGCTCGGTCTGGCAGTGGCAGGAGGGGGGCCCTGACCAAGGGAAACTGCCGGGGACGCCGTTCGAGCTGGCGAAGACGGTCGTGCCGCCCACCCGCTGGCAGGTGATCCAGCTCTATCTGGCGCTCGGCTACAGCCACATCCTGCCGAAAGGGCTCGACCACATCCTCTTCGTGGTCGGCATCTTCCTGCTCAGCCGGAAGGTCAAGCCGGTCCTCGCCCAGGTCACCGCCTTCACCGTCGCGCACACGCTGACCCTGGCGCTGACCATCTACGGCGTCGTGTCGCTGCCGTCGTCGATCGTCGAGCCGCTGATCGCCCTGTCGATCGCCTACGTGGCGATCGAGAACCTGCTCACCCGCGAGCTCAAGGCGCGGCGGATCGTCCTGGTCTTCCTGTTCGGCCTGCTGCACGGCATGGGCTTCGCGGGCGTTTTGTCGCAGCTCGGCCTGCCGCGCTCGGAATTCCTGCCCGCGCTGGTGAGCTTCAACCTGGGCGTCGAAGCCGGGCAGCTCACCGTGATCGCCGCCGCCTTCCTGCTCGTCGGCCTCCCCTTCCGCCACCGGAGCTGGTACCGCGGACGCGTCGTCGTCCCCATCTCCTGCCTGATAGCCGCGGTCGGGCTGTTCTGGTCGGTGCAGCGGGCGTTTTTCTAGGCTCTTCGACAAGGGCTCATTGCGAGCTCTTTCTGGGCACAGAGCTTGCACGCCCTTCCGTAGCGCGCTCGCCACGAACAGGCACCTGATTGCGTCCGAATCGATGTCGAAGTAGAGTGGCGAGCCACAGCGTAATTCTGTCGCAATGGTCTGTCGCCTATGAGCTCCGCTATCGAACCTTCCTACCGCCGCTCGACCGGGTTGGTCGACGTGCTCGACCGTGTTCTCGACAAGGGGTTGGTCGTCGCCGGAGACATCCGTGTCTCCCTGGCGGAGGTCGAGCTCCTCACCATCCGCATCCGTCTGCTGGTCTGCTCCATCGACAAGGCGGAGCAGATCGGCTTGGACTGGTGGCGCCAGGATCCCAACCTCTCGGTGGGTGCCCGCAAGCTGGCGGTGGAGAATGAAGCGCTGAAGGAGCAGGTCCGCGTGCTGGAAGAGAAAGTGGCCGCGCTGGCTGTCGCCGGCGAGGGCCGGAGCCGGACAGGAAAGACCCTACGATCCGCCAAGGCCAAGCAGAAATCAGGAGGACCGCATGCCGGTTGAACGAGCTTCTGGGGGTACCAGTCTCATCGACGTCCTCGACCGCGTCCTGGACAAGGGGATCGTCATCGATGCCTGGGTCCGGGTCTCTCTGGTGGGCATCGACCTGCTCACCGTCGAAGCGCGCATCGTGGTGGCATCCATAGACACCTACATCAAATATTCCGAAGCGGTCGGCCAGGTGCCGACGGTCTCCCGGCCCGCCATCGAGAGCCGGTCAACGGACGACTTGGTGGCGGAGAACGCCTCTCTTCGTGCGCAGCTCGCCGCCAATATCGCTCGGGAAAGCGCTCGCGAGAGCGCTCGAGTCGAGGTGCCGGTCCGCCGTAGGCGGGCGACGACGCCGAAGCTTTAACCCATGGGCCGCGTCGTCCAGGTCAAGCCACGGACCGCTCCGGTGCGGAGACCCGGCGCGGACGTGGGGCCTCGGCTGGAGCTGGCCGAGGCCCTGCTCGCCGAGCGCGAGCCGCGGCCGTGCGCCGCTCTCGCCCTGCGCTGGCTGGTCCGCCACGCCGGCGTCGAGCGAGGCCTGTGCGTGGTCGCCGACCCCGACAGCGGCCGGCTCACCGGGTTGTCCGGCATCGGCGTCGCCGCCTCCGCGGTGGAGGGCTTCAGCCTGGACTTGGAAGACACCACGCACCCGCTCGTCGTGGCGCTGGCCGGCGCGGAGCCGGTGGCGTTCCACAGCTCCGGCCACGCCCTGCTGCGCCCCTTCGAAACCCCTCTCGGAGCGGTGTCGTTCCACGCCGTGCCGCTCTCCCGCGGCTCCCGGCCCGGTGACAGCGGCGGCGAGCTCGGCCCCGGGCTCCTCCTGCTGGCCGGCTCCGACGACGGCCCGGTGCATGAGGGCGTCTTCTGGGCTGCCGAGCTCCTCGGTGTCCGTCTCACCTCGCTCTGGTACGACCGCGTCCAGGTGGACGAGCGGCGCCACAAACGGGAACGCGGCTGGCTCCTGGAGATCATCAACGCGGTCACCGATCCCATCCTGCTCACCGACGCCGACGGGCGCATCCTGATCGCCAACGCCGGCGCCGAGACGTTGCTCACCGCGGACGAGGGGAACAGCGAGGGGCGGCGCCGTGCCGTCGCCTTGAACAACATGCTCTTCTCGGCGTCTCTGTTCACCGCCGCGGAAGGGAACGAGCCGACCCGCAAGGAGCTGCTGCTGGTCGACCCGACGGAAGGGCAGGACCTGCTGTTCGAAGTGCTGAGCTCGCCGGTCAAAGCCCGTGCCGGCGAGACCGGCGCCGTCTCCGTCCTCCGCGACGTCACCGACCTGCGGCGCGCCAGCGAGCAGATCGAGGAGAACTATCGCAAGCTGCGCGCCGCCGAGGTCGAAGCACGCGCCGAGCGGGACCGCCTCGACCTCATCCTCAACTCGGTGCTCGATCCCATCCTGGTCACCGATCCGGCCGGCAACATCGTGCTCATGAATCCGCCGGCCGAGCGCATGTTCACCGTCGCCCGCGGCCGCCGCAACGCCGACGCCGAACGGCGGGTGCGCGCCAACGACGCGGTGTTCACCTCCTTCGTGTCGAACGTCTATGCCGGGCAGTCGCTGCGCTGGCGCGGCGAGCTCAGCCTGCTCGATCCGGAGACCGGCAACGCCGTGCCGATGGAGGCGATCTCCGGCAAGGTGGTCACCAAGCACGGCGAGGACACCGCCATCGTCACCATCCTGCACGACCTCACGGAGGCGGTGGAGAAGGCGCAGCTCTACGAGCAGATCAAGCGCCACTCCGAAGAGCTGCGCGAGAAGGTGCGCGAAGCGACGGCGGAGCTCGCCGACCAGAACGAGCTGCTGCGCCGGCAGGCGTTCGAGCTCGAGCAGGCCTCGGCCCTGAAGTCCCAGTTCCTGGCCAACGTCTCGCACGAGCTGCGCACGCCGCTCAACGCGATCATCGGCTACACCCATCTGATGCTCGAAGGGGTCTCCGGCGAGCTCACCACGGGGCAGCGCGACAAGCTCAACCGGGTCGACTCCAACGCCCGCCACCTCCTCGCCATCATCAACGACCTGCTCGACATCACCCGCATCGAGTCGGGCAAGATGCCGATCCAGGTCGAGCGGGTGCTCCTCTCGGAGCTGATCGACGAGGTGATGGCCGAGGTCGAGCCGTTGATCGCCCGCACCAAGCTGGCGGTGACGCGGGCGCTCGCGCCGCACGTGCCGGAGATCCGCACCGACCGCCAGAAGGTCAAGCAGATCGTCCTCAACCTGCTGTCGAACGCGCTCAAATTCACCCCGCAGGGGTCGGTCGCCATCGCCATCGACGCCGACGCCTCGCTCGAAGAGATCGCCGTCGCCGTCGCCGACACCGGCATCGGGATCTCGGAGGACAACCAGCGCACGATCTTCGAGGCGTTCGGGCAGACCGACGGCTCGTATGCCAAGCGGCACGGCGGCACCGGCCTGGGTCTGTCGATCTGCCGGCGCCTGGCGACCATCCTCGGCGGCCGGATCTCTCTGCAGAGCCGCCCGGGCGAGGGCTCCACATTCACCCTTTACCTGCCGCGCCGAGCGAGGTGAGCATGAGCCTTCCCCCCTTGGTCCTAATCGTCGACGACGTCGATCACGGCCGCGAGATCTGCGCCGAGTACCTGGAGTTCCGCGGCTTCCGGGTGGCCACGGCGGTGGACGGACAGGAAGCGCTGGACAAAGCGTTCGCGCTGATTCCCGATGTGATCCTGATGGACCTCTCCCTGCCGGTCATCGACGGCTGGGAGGCAACCCGGCGTTTGAAAAAAGATGAGCGGACCAAGGAGATCCCTGTCATCGCCCTGACCGCACACGCCCTGGCGAGCGCTCACGACCGCGCGATGGAGGCGGGTTGCGATTCCGTGGTGACCAAGCCCTGTCTGCCCCGGGACCTCGAAGCCGAGGTCCGGCGGCAGCTCGGAGCTCACGAGAGAGAGAGCTGAGAGAGGCTCCCCATGCCCAAGACCACAAAAAAGCCGGCGCCCAAAGCGCCCAAGAAGGCCAAGCCGCCGGTCCGCCCGGCGCCGCCCCAGACCCTGCCGGAGAGCGACGAGCACCGCAGCGGCAAATACGTCTATTGCATCATCCAGACGGCGGAATCGCTGCGCTTCGGCCCCATCGGCATCGGCGGTGAGCCGGCCGACGTGCACACGGTGAGCTACCAGGACATCGCCGCCGTCGTCTCGGACACGCCGCTCGAGGTCTACGATCCGACGCGGGAGAACGTGCTGGCCCACGAGCGGGTCAACGAAGCAGTGATGCGCGACTACACCGTGATCCCGATGTCCTTCAGCACCGTCTTCAAGACGTCCGAGGACATCATCGAGCTGCTGCGCACCGCGTATGACGCTTTTCGCGATGTTTTGGTTAAAATGCAGGATAAGCTGGAATTCGGTGTCAAAGTATTGTGGGAGCCCGAGGTGATCATTCGCGAGATCGAGAAGGACGACGAGAACGTGCGCCTGCTGCGCCAGGAGATCTCGTCCCAGAAGGGATCCACCTACTTCGCGCGCATGCAGTACGGCCGCCTGGTGGACTCCCTGCTCGCCGAGCGCTCCGAACAGCTCGTCAACGACATCTTCAACGCCCTCTCCAGCGTCTCTGTCGCCTCGCGCGCCAACAAGCCGATCGGCGACAAGATGGTCCTGAACGCCGCCTTCCTCGTCTCCCGTGACCGCGAGAGCAACTTCGACTCCACGGTCAAGGAGATGGACGCCAAGTACGAGAACCTCAAATTCAAGTTCACCGGCCCGTGGCCGCCCTACAATTTCGTGAACATCCGCCTGAAGCTGGAGCGCGCCACAGAAGGGGAGTGATCCATGGCCGTCATCCTGGACAGCCTGCTCTTCGGCGGCATCCGCTTCGTCCTCGACCAGCTCGCCACCGTCGTCGACGGCGAGATGAACGACGAGGGCAGCTTGCGCGAGGAGCTGCTCGCCACCCAGATGCGCTTCGAGCTGGGGGAGATCGAGGAGGACGAGCTCGCCGGGATCGAGACCGAGATCATGGCGCGGCTGCGCGAGATCCGCGCCAACCGGGAAGGGGACGGGGTCCCCGCCGGCGCCCGCGTGATCGGCGTGGACGTGGCCTTCAACGCGCCCGAGGACTCAGACGAACGGTGACGGGCGGCTCGTCCGCTGTCGTTTCTTCGGCGGCAAGGGGGGCACCGGCAAGACGACCTGCGCCGCCGCCGCGGCTCTCCGCCGCGCCGAATCCGGCCACCGGCTGCTCCTCGTTTCGACCGATCCCGCCCACTCCCTCGGCGACGTGCTCGGCCTGCCACTCGGCGCGGAGCCGGTCCGCGTCCCCACCCGCCGCGGCGAGCTGTGGACCGCCGAGCTCGACGCTCCGGCCGCTCTCACCCGTTGGCTCGCCGAGCGCCGTGACGGCCTGGAGACTCTCGCCGAGCGCGGCACCTGGCTCGACCGCGATGACGTCCACCGTCTTCTGGACCTCTCGCTGCCCGGCGCCGACGAGCTGATCGGCCTTCTCGAGCTGGTCCGGCTGGCGGAGACCTATGAAGAGGTTGTGGTGGACACCGCGCCGACCGGTCACACCCTCCGCCTGCTCGCCATGCCAGACGAGCTGCGCCGCCTCGCAGAAGCCCTCGACCGGTTGCAGGCCCGCCACCGCATCGTGGCCGAGAGCCTCGGCGGTGCCTGGCGGCCCGACCGGAGCGACGACCTTCTCGCGGAGATCGAACAGCAGGGACGGGAGATCGGGAATCTGCTGCGCGATCCGGCCCGCACCGCGTTCCATTGGGTGCTTCTGCCCGAGGCGCTGGCGGTCGCCGAGACCCGGGACGGCGTGCGTGCCCTCGACGCGGCCGGTATCGCGGTCGCCGAGCTGATCGTCAATCGGGTGACGCCGCCCGGCGAGCCGTGCGCGCTCTGCGATGCCCGACGCCGCGCGGAAGAGCAGGCTCTAGCCGAATTGCGGACCGCCTTCCCGAATCGCTCGATCCGCTGTCTCGGCGAGTTGGAGCGCGAGCCGCGAGGAGTGACGGCGATCCGGCGGATCGGAGCTTCTCTGGAGGGTGTTTCGAAAGCCGTACCGCGACGGCCTCGCTCCTCTGGCCTCCCTCTCCCATCGCCCTCCCAACCTTCGGGAGAAGAGGGAATGGGAGCAGAGGTTACAAAGCTGCGCCTTCTCCTGGTCGGCGGCAAAGGAGGCGTCGGCAAGACCACCTGCGCCGCCTCTCTCGCCCTCCGCCTCGCCGCGAGCAGACCCGATCACCGCGCCCTCCTCCTCTCGACCGATCCGGCCCATTCGCTGGCCGACGTGTTGGAGGTCCCCCTGGGCGATGACGAGCGCTCGATCCTCGGAGCGCCGCCGAACCTGCGCGCCCGCGAGCTCGACGCCGCCCGCACCTTCGCGGATTGGCGGGCGCGGCATTTCGATGAAGTGGAGGATTGGCTGGAGGAGGCCGGCGGCGCCGCGGAGCAGGCCGCATGGCGCGATCTCCTCGACCTCGCGCCACCCGGTCTCGACGAGCTGTCCGCCGTTTCGGCCCTCCTCGACGCCCTGCCCGCATTCGACCTGGTCGTCGTGGACACCGCGCCGACCGGGCACACCCTCCAGCTCCTGGGGACCCCGGCCGCCCTGCTCGCGTGGGTCCAGCTCCTCCTCTCCCTGCTGCTCAAATACCGCGAAGTGGCCGGCCTCGGCTCCTTCGCCTCAGCGTTGGTGGAGCTGTCGCGCGGCCTGCGCCATCTCGGCGAGCTGCTGCGTGACCCGGCCCGGGCCGGCTTTCTCGTCGTGACCCGTGCCGCCGAGCTGCCGCGCCGCGAAACCGTCCGCCTGCTCACCGCTCTCGAACGGCTCGGCCTCGCCCTTCCCGCGGTCGTCGTCGACGCCGTCGCGTCGCCCGGTTGTCCGCGTTGCGACCGTCTGGCCCGCGCGCAGGACCGGGAGATCGGGCGCCTACGCCGGAGCATCGGGCGCTCGTGCGCTATCATCAGGGCTCCCGCCGTGTTCCCGCCGCCCCGGGGAGCGCAGGCGTTGGTGGCCTGGGGACAGAGATGGGAGACGGAAGCTCCGTGAGCCAAGCGACTGCCACGTATGTCTACTGCATCGTGCAGAGCCCCGGCGCGCCCGATCTCACGGGCGTGCCGGAGGGATTGCCCGGCACCTCCTCGCCGCGCGTCCTGCCGCTTGCCCCGTCGCTTCCAGAGAACCTCTGGCTGGTGGCGGCCGACGCCCCATTGCCCGACTACAGCGGCGAGTCGATCGACGCCCATCTGCCCGACCTCGACTGGGTGGGGGATCGCGCGCTCGCCCATGAACGGGTCGTCGAGCACTTCGCGGCGTCGTGGCCCATCCTTCCCTTGAAACTCTTCACCCTCTTCTCCAGCGATGAGCGTGCCGCCCAGGCCCTGCGCGAACGGCAGGAGGACATCGGCCGTGTCCTGGCGCGCATCGCCGGCCGGGTGGAGTGGGGAGTGCGCATCCTGTTCCAGGAGACGAAGGCCCGGAAGGCGGAGCCCCGGGAACCGCCACCGGCCACGGGCAAGGGCTTCCTGCTGCGCAAGAAGGAGGAGAAGGACAGCGCCCGCGGCCTCGCCGGCCGGGCGCGCGCGGCGGTCGATCAGGCGTATGAGGATCTGGCGTGCCGGTCCGTCGCCGCCCGGCGCCATCAGCCGGAGGTGGGGGAAGGCGGTGCCCGCCTCCTCCTCGACGCGGCGTTCCTGGTGCCGAAAGGGGACGGCGACGGCTTCGAGGCCGCCGTGCAGCAGTGGGCGGACCGGCTCGCCGAGCACGCCTGCGACCTCAACCTCACCGGCCCGTGGCCGCCGTACAACTTCATCGAGGAGCCGCCCGAGTGAGCGAGCCTGCCGAGTCGACTGCTGAATTGGATATCCTCGAAGGCGCGGACGGCTCCCTCCTCGAGCTGGTCGATCATCTGCTCAACCAGGGGGTCGTGCTGACCGGCGACCTGGTTCTCGGCCTCGCCGGTGTCGACCTGATCTACGCCCGGCTCTCGCTCCTCCTCTGCGCGGCGGACCGCGTCCTGCCGCCGGCCGACCGCTCGTGAGCCACCTTTATCTCTATGCCATCGTGGGCCCGGGGGACCGGGGGGACCTGGGTTTGGGTCTCGCCGGCGAGCCGCTCCGCCTGATCGGCGGCGGCCCGGTGTGCGGTGTCGCGGGCAGCTTGCCGGAAAAACCGCAGCCCGTGCCGCCGGCGCTCGCCGCCCACGACGCCGTCGTCCGCCGCCTCTCCGAGCAGATCGCCGCGCTCCTCCCCGCGCGCTTCGGCCAGACGCTGCCGGACGAGCAAGCCTTGACCGACTGGCTCGCCGCCCACGCTCCCGAGCTCGCCGAAGCGCTCGTCCAGGTCGCCGGCTGCGTCCAGATGACCCTGCGGGTCTACGGTGAAGCCCAGGCCATGCTCCCCGATGTCCCGGACGTCCCGCCGGCTGGAGGTCCCGGTACCCGCTATCTCGAACAGAGACGCCGGGAGACTGAAAGGGAACGCTCCCTGCCCGAGATCGCTCCCCTCCGCGAAGCCCTGCGGCCACTCCTCAAGGCGGAAAGGATCGAGCGTCCGGTCTCTCCTGCCGCGGCCGGCCGCCTGCGCGCCACCGCCTACGATCTCATCGCCCGCGGCGCGAGCGACGACTATGCTCGCATCGTCGCCGCCGTATCATCGGACGGCCGGCTCGCGGGCTGGCACGTCGCCGCGAGCGGTCCCTGGCCGCCGTACGCCTTCGCACCCGGTCTTGTGAGATGACCAGGGTGATCCGATGACCAGCCATAGCGACGCCGTCCGCCTGGAGATCGAAGAGCTGGAAGCCCTGCGCGCCGAGATCGAGAAGCGCACCGCGGACGAGGCGCCGCGCTGGAACGCCGACCCCGAGGACGTCCAGCGCTCCGTCCTCCGCCTCGTCCTCACCCTGGTCGAATTCCTCCGCAAGCTGATGGAGAGGCAAGCCATCCGACGCATGGAAGCGGAGACCCTCACCCCGGAAGAGGTCGAAGCCGTCGGCCTCGCCCTCATGCGTCTCGAAGAGACCGTCCACGACCTCGCGAAGCGCTTCGACCTCGATCCGGAGACGCTGAACCTGGATCTCGGACCGCTGGGCAAGCTGATCTGAGGCCGGCTGATCTGAGGGACCGGGAATCGCCTTTGCATAGGACCTGGTGTCATGATCGACACCATCCAGCGCCAGCCAATCCCTGAATTCTCCTCGGATCGTTCGTCTCTCGTCCTGGTCGTCGATGACGTCGTGCACGGCCGTGCTCTGTGTGCCGAGTACCTGGAGCTGCGCGGCTTCCGCGTCGTGACCTCGGGTGACGGCCTCGGCGCCGTCGACATGGCGCTCGCGCTCCATCCGGACGTCATCCTCATGGACCTCTCCATGCCGGTCATCGACGGCTGGGAGGCCACCCGGCTGATCAAGAAGAACGCGCGCACCAGCGCCATCCCCATCGTCGTCATGACCGCCCATCAGGCGGCGAGCGACCACGACGAGGCGCGGGCCGCCGGCTGCGCGGCGTTGTTCGTCAAGCCGTGCCTGCCCGACGCCCTGGTGGCCGAGCTCCAGCGCCAGATCGGTACGCCTGCGCTGCTCTGAGCCGGTCAGGTCATCGGGCTGGGTCATCGGGTTGACAATCCGGTGCTCCCTGCTATGATCTGGAATTGGTACCGAAAAGGTACTGTTTCAGGGATTGGAGCAGGAGCACCATGATCCGCATTACCAAACAGACCGACTACGGGATCGTGCTCCTGACGCACCTGGCGACGACGCCGGAGCGGCAGGTCAACGCTCCCGAGCTGGCCGGCGAGACCCGCCTGCCGCTCCCCATGGTGAGCAAGATTCTCAAGCTGCTGGTGCGCGAGGGCGTGCTGGTGTCGCACCGTGGCGTGAAGGGCGGCTACGGCTTGGCCCGGCTGCCCGAGGAGATCTCGATGGCGGAGGTGATCTCGGCCCTGGAGGGTCCCATCGCCATCACCGAATGCATCGACGAGAACAGCGGCTGCACGCACGAGCCGTTCTGCGGCGTGCGCGGACGCTGGCACCGGATCAATACGGCGCTGCGCGAGGCCCTCGAAGAGATCACCCTGGCCGAGATGGCCGATGCGCAGAAGCCGCAGGTCCAGAAGCTGGTCACCCTGGGCAGCGGCCGGGGCGCCCTGACGGCCCAGTAGAGGGATCAGTAGACGGCACGGTAGATATTGCAGAGACGACGAGGATAAACATGCAGACTTCGACCGACACCATCGAGCAATTCGCGACGCAGGACTACAAGTTCGGCTTCATCACCGACGTCGAGCAGGACACCGCGCCGCCCGGGCTGAATGAGGACGTCGTCCGCTTCATCTCCGCCAAGAAGGAGGAGCCGGAGTGGATGCTGGATTGGCGCCTGAAGGCCTACCGCCACTGGCTCAAGCAGACCGAGCCGACGTGGGCCAACATCCACTACCCGCCGATCGACTACCAGTCGATCATCTACTACGCGGCGCCGAAGCAGAAGCAGGGGCCGAAGAGCCTCGACGAGGTCGATCCCGAGATCCTCGCGACCTACGAGAAGCTCGGCATCCCTCTCCGCGAACGGGAGATCCTGGCCGGCGTCGCCGTCGACGCGGTGTTCGACAGCGTTTCCGTGGCGACCACGTTCAAGGGCAAGCTGGCCGAGATGGGGATCATCTTCTGCTCGTTCTCCGAGGCGGTGAAGAACCATCCCGAGCTGGTGCGCAAGTACCTCGGCTCGGTGGTTCCCTACACCGACAACTTCTTCGCCACGCTCAACTCGGCGGTCTTTTCCGACGGCTCGTTCGTCTACGTGCCGAAGGGCGTGCGCTGCCCGATGGAGCTGTCCACCTACTTCCGCATCAACGCCCGCAACTCCGGGCAGTTCGAGCGCACCCTGATCATCGCCGACGAGGGCGCCCACGTCTCCTATCTCGAAGGGTGCACGGCGCCGATGCGCGATGAGAACCAGCTTCACGCCGCGGTGGTCGAGCTGATCGCCGAGAAGGGCGCGACGATCAAGTACTCGACGGTGCAGAACTGGTACCCGGGCGATGAGAACGGCAAGGGCGGCATCTACAACTTCGTGACCAAGCGCGGCAAGTGCGAGGGCGCCAACGCCAAGATCTCCTGGACCCAGGTGGAGACCGGCTCGGCGATCACCTGGAAGTACCCGAGCGTCATCTTGAAGGGCGACAACTCGGTGGGCGAGTTCTACTCCGTGGCGCTCACCAAGGGGTGGCAGCAGGCGGACACCGGCACCAAGATGATCCACATCGGGAAGAACACCACCAGCACCATCGTCTCCAAAGGCATCTCCGCCGGCCACGGCCAGAACACCTACCGCGGCGCGGTGCGGATCCTCAAGGGGGCGGACGGCGCGCGCAACTTCTCGCAGTGCGACTCGATGCTGATCGGCGAGCAGTGCGGCGCCCACACGTTCCCCTATATCGACGTGCAGAACCCGACCGCCCGCATGGAGCACGAGGCCACCACCTCGAAGATCGGCGAAGACCAGATCTTCTATTGCAACCAGCGCGGCATCGCCACCGAGGACGCCGTGTCGATGATCGTCAACGGCTTCTGCAAGGAGGTCTTCCGCGAGCTGCCCATGGAGTTCGCGGTCGAGGCCCAGAAGCTCCTGGCCATCAATCTGGAAGGCAGTGTCGGCTAAAAATTTACAATCCTCCGGGAAGAGAGAACATAGAGATGATGCTGAAGATCAAGAACCTGCACGCGTCGGTCGACGGCAACGAGATCCTGCGCGGTATCGATCTGGAGATCCAGGCGGGAGAGGTGCACGCGATCATGGGGCCGAACGGCTCGGGCAAGAGCACACTGGCCCGCGTCCTCGCCGGTCACGATGCGTATGAGGTCACCGCCGGCGAGGTGCTGTTCGAGGGCCAGGACCTGTTGGAGATGGACCCCGAGGTGCGTGCCCGCGAGGGCGTCTTCATGGCCTTCCAGTACCCGGTCGAGATCCCCGGCGTGAGCAACACCTACTTCCTCAAGGCGGCGTTGAACGCCGTGCGCAAGCACCGCGGCCTGCCGGAGATGGACGCCATGGAGTTCCTCACCCTGGTGCGCCAGAAGATGAAGCTGGTGAAGATGGACGAGTCGCTGCTCACCCGGCCGGTCAACGAGGGGTTCTCGGGCGGCGAGAAGAAGCGCAACGAGATCTTCCACATGGCGGTGCTGGAGCCGCGCCTGGCGGTGCTCGACGAGACCGACTCCGGGCTCGACATCGACGCGCTGCGCATCGTGGCGGACGGCGTCAACACCCTGCGCCAGGCCGACCGCAGCTTCCTGCTCATCACCCACTACCAGCGCCTGCTCGACTACATCGTGCCGGACTTCGTGCACGTCCTGGTGGACGGCCGCATCGTCCGCTCGGGCGGCAAGGAGCTGGCGCTGGAGCTCGAAGCGCAGGGCTACGCCTCGTTCGAGCCGGTGGCGGCCGGAGCTTGAGGACGAGCATGGCGACCATGACTGAATCCACTCCCGGGTTGGAGATCTCTGAGGCCACCGCGCCCTGGGCCGCCGCGTTCGAGCGTTTCCAGCAGGAGCTGCCGGCCAGCGAGCCGGAGGCGGTGCGGACGCTCCGCCTGCGCGGCCTCGAGCGCTTCATCTCCCTCGGCTTTCCCACTCAGCAGCAGGAGGCCTGGCGGCTCACCAACGTCTCGCCGATCTCCCGCGGCTCGTTCGTGCGCCCGTCCGGAGTTGCGGCAGCCGACCCCGAGCGGATCGCCCCCTGGACGTTTGCCGCCGCCGCCCGGCTGGTCTTCGTCGACGGCCGCTTCGTCCCCGGCCTGTCGCACCGCGACGGGCTGCCGTCCGAAGTGCTCGCCGGCAGCCTGGCCGAGGCGCTCGACAAGACGCCCGGCGAGGTGGAGCCTTTCCTTGGAAATCTCGGCACGCTCGCCAAGGTGGCCGACACGAACCCCTTCGTGGCGCTCAACACCGCCTTCCTGCGCGACGGCGCCTTCCTCAAGGTGCCGCGCGGTGTCGTCGTGCAGGCGCCGATCCATCTCCTGTTCCTCTCGTCCGGCGAGGAAGGACGCGTCACCGTGTCGTTCCCGCGCAACCTGATCGTCGCCGGTGAGGCGAGCCAGGTGACCGTGGTGGAGACCTACGCCGGCACCGGCGCCTACTTCACCTGCCCGGTCACCGAGCTGGTGGCGGGCCCGGGCGCGGTGGTGGACCACTACAAGGTGCAGCGGGAGAGCCGCGAGGCATACCACGTCGCCGCCTTCCAGGTGCTCGCCGAGCGCAACAGCGCCCCGTCGTCGCATTCGATCTCGATCGGCGGCGGCTTGGTGCGCAACGACGTCAACGCCGTGCTCGCCGGCGAGGGGATCGACTGCATCCTGAACGGCCTCTACCTGGCGGAAGGGAAACAGCACGTCGACAACCACATGCGGGTCGAGCACGCCGCCGCGCACTGCTCCAGCCACGAGTTGTACAAGGGTGTGCTGGACGGCAAGGCGCGCACCGTGTTCGACGGTCTCATCTTCGTCCACAAGGGAGCGCAGAAGACCGACGCCAAGCAGTCGAACCGCAACCTCCTGCTGTCCGCCGACTCGATCGCCAACTCCAATCCGCGCCTGGAGATCTTCGCCGACGACGTGAAGTGCACCCACGGCTCGACCGTCGGCCAGCTCGACGACGACGCGGTCTTCTACCTCCGCTCGCGCGGCATCGGCATGGAGGCGGCGCGCAGCCTGCTGACCTATGCCTTCGCCAGCGATGTCGTGGGGCGGATCAAGGTCGACGCCGTGCGGCACGATCTCGAAGAGCTGCTCTTCGCCCGTCTGCCGCAGGGCGAGGTCGTCCGGCAGGCGGTATGAGCACCGCGCTCGCGGCAGAGCCATTCCAGCTCCCCTCTCCCGGCGGAAGGGGGGGCGATGGGAGAGGGGCCGGGGGTGAGGTGCCTGGATACGACCTGGCGCGGGTGCGGGCCGACTTCCCGATCCTCGCCCGCGAGATCCACGGCCATCCGCTGGTCTATCTCGACAACGCCGCGAGCACCCAGAAACCGCGCGCCGTGCTCGACGCCATCGCCTCCTGCTATAGCGAGAGCTACGCCAACGTCGAGCGCGGCGTCCACACCCTGTCGCAGCGCGCCACCGAGCTGCGCGAGCAGGCCCGCGAGACGGTGCGCCGGTTTCTGAACGCTCCGTCGGCCCAGGAGGTCGTCTTCGTCCGCGGCACCACGGAGGCCATCAACCTGGTCGCCGCGAGCTGGGGACGGAAGAATGTGGGACCGGGCGACGAGATCCTGATCTCCAGCCTCGAGCACCACTCGAACATCGTCCCCTGGCAAATGCTCTGTGAGGAGAAGGGGGCGATTCTGCGAGTCGCGCCGCTCGACGACCGCGGCGAGATCGTCCTCGCAGAGCTGGAGCGGCTGCTGTCGCCGCGCACCCGGCTGGTCGCGGTGGCCCATGTTTCCAACGCGCTCGGCACCGTCTGCCCGGTGCGCGAGATCACCGACCTGGCGCATGCCCACGGCGCCCTGGTCCTGATCGACGGCGCGCAGGGTGTGCCGCACTGCACGGTCGACGTGCAGGCGATCGGCTGCGATTTCTACGCCTTCTCCGGCCACAAGATCTACGGCCCGAGCGGTATCGGAGCGCTGTGGGGCCGCGCCGAGCTGCTCGCCGCGATGCCCCCGTGGCAGGGCGGTGGCGGCATGGTCGGCGTGGTGACGTTCGAAAAGACGACCTACGCCGAGCCGCCGCACCGTTTCGAGGCCGGAACGCCGTTCATCGAAGGCGCCATGGGGCTGGCCGCGGCGCTCGACTACGTCACTGCCCTCGGCCTGCCGGCCATCGCCGCCTGGGAGCAGACGCTCCTGGCGAGCGCCACCGAGCGGCTGGCGGAAGTCCCCGGCCTCCGCTTCGTCGGCACGGCGCCGCACAAGGCCGCCGTCCTGTCGTTCGTGATGAAGGGTATTCATCCTCATGACGTCGGGACGATCCTCGACCGCCGCGGCATCGCGGTGCGGGCCGGTCATCACTGCGCGCAGCCGGTGATGCAGCGCTTCGGCGTGCCCGCCACCACCCGCGCCTCGTTCGGGCTCTACAATCACCTCGCGGAGGTCGACGCCCTGGTGGACGGCCTTCTTTACGTCCGGGAGATCTTCGGCTGATGCCTGCTGAACGCGACGAGCTGCGGGACCTGTATCAAGAGGTCATCCTCGACCACAACCGGCACCCGCGCAACTTCCGGGCGCTGCCGGACGCGAACCGCGCGGCGGTGGGGCACAACCCGCTGTGCGGCGACCGCATCCAGGTCTTCCTGCATGTCGCGGACGACCGCATCCAGGGCATCTCCTTCGAGGGCTCGGGCTGCGCGATCTCCACCGCTTCGGCTTCGCTGATGACCGAGGCGCTCAAGGGGAAGACCGTCGCCGAGGCGAACGAGCTGTTCGCCGGCTTCCACGAGCTGGTCACCAAAGGCCCCGGCGCCACCGAGGATGCCGGCCGGCTGGGCAAGCTCGCCGTGCTCGCCGGTGTGCGCGAGTTTCCCATCCGAGTGAAATGCGCCACCCTGGCCTGGCACACCCTGGCGGCGGCCCTCGAACAGCAGGATCACCCCGTCTCGACGGAATGATGTCTGAGTCCAAGCGGACAGGAGAGCGGCATGGCGGAAGAAGACATTGAGAATGGCATCGTCGAGGCTCTGAAGACGGTCTTCGACCCCGAGATCCCGGTGAACATCTACGAGCTCGGCCTGATCTACGACATCGACCTGCAGCCGGACGGACAGGTGCAGGTGAAGATGACCCTGACCTCCCCCGGCTGCCCGGTCGCCGGCTCGCTGCCCGGCGAGGTGAAGAACAAGGTGGAAGCCGTGCCGGGCGTCACCGCCGCCGACATCGAGCTGGTCTGGGATCCCGCCTGGAACCCGTCGATGATGACCGAGGCGGCGAGGCTGCAGCTCGGCATGTTCTGAAGACCGGTCCCGGAGCGGCCTGGACGCACCTGATCTAGATCGAAGACGCCCCGTTCAAGATTCAATCTGCCCTCGAGCGGAACGGATCTGCCCTGGTCAGAGCCCGATCCACCCCAGGGTGAGTCGATGATCGTCCAGGGTAAGCGCACCCTACGGATCTGCGTTAGGGGACGACCCGAGGATTCGGAAAATCCGGCGGCGGGAGTGGCGGCGAAGCGCAGACGAGTCTCCGCACAGCGGAGACGAGACACAACGGAACGGAGACGAGCCGCCCGTTAGCGTTGCGCCGTGTCTCGGCTCCATCCGTGAGCCGCTCGTGAACCTTGCGTCGCGTCCTGCAGACGTTGACGAGACGCTCGTGAACGTTCCGCCGCGTCCCGTGCCTCGGGTTTCGCCGCTCGCGAACGTTCCGCAGCGTCTCGCCAACGCTGACGGGACGCTCATCAACCTTCGTTTGTGTCCCGTGCCGCGAGTTTTGCCGCTCGCGAGCCTCTCTGTGCCGCTCCTTTGTGTCTCTTCGCGATCCGCACCGGTTCCGTTGTGTCTCGCGAGACGGTGGAGACGGCGCATCGCGTGGGCGCCGCGTCCCGCGAGCCTTCAGGTGCTCTCGGAGTCCGGACGGGCGAGCTTGCGGAACCTATCGAGTTGCTGCATGAGGCCACCGGCTGAAGCTGCGGGCTTCGAGACGGTCTGGCGGGCGCGGCGAGGTTGGCGTCTCGCGGGACGGACGTCAAGAGACGCGAGGCGCGGGACGCGAGACGCGAGATACGAAAAAGAGGAAAGGGCCGGCGTCGATCGCGTCAGGGGCGCTGTAGGAACTGACCGGAGCGGCACTACGGACCGCCGGCTTTCAGCCGAGCCGCCAGGATGGCAGCGCTCCCAGCAGGAAGGGCACCGCCGGCTCTGCGCTGCCAGCCGCCTGATCTCCCGCTTCGCCACCAGGTCTTCCTCGCGGCGTGGAAGAGGTGCGCCGCGGCGTCTTTCCCGCGAAGGTTATACGAAACCCGTATCGCGGTACCCTACGCGTCATGCCTCGCGAAAAAGAGCCCCTGGAAGTCCAGATTGCAAGAGACGTCCTTCGACGGATGCTGAAGGGAAACTCGCTGAGCCGACTCTCGATCGAGGTGGGAAAGGCCAGGAACTATCTGGCCCGGTTGCTGAACGGGGACATTCCGTTCACCTTCAACGCGGCACTCGACGCGCTTCGCGCGGCGCACCTGGGACCGGCCGATTATTTCGAGCAGGTCGCTCTGGCGTGCGGCGGTCAGGAGGAGGAGGCGGTGCGGGATCTGGTGGAGTCGTTTGGAGCCCCGCCGGGACTGCGCCGGATCGAGGAGCGCATCGACGAAATCGACGAGCGGCTGATCAGGCTCTGGGCTCGGCTCGCCGAAGAGTAGACCGCCAGTCTGGCGAGCCCGAAGTCAACGCCAAGATCGACCGCCTGCGAGTAGCGCCTTGCCGCACCGCGTGCCAGTGCAGTGCCGGAGTTGGCATAGACTCTCCCTCGTGGAGACTCCAGACCCGGTCGTCGAAGCCCTGCGCAGGGAGCTCCGTGGACGCGAGGATGTCCACCTGGCTCTCCTCTTCGGCTCCCGGGCACGGGACCGGGCGCGCCCTGATTCCGACGCCGACGTGGCCGTGCTCGGGAGAGAGCTCAATCTGTTGGAGCTCGCCGCGGACTTGAGCGACGCCGCCAAGGTCGAAGTCGACGTGGTCAGCCTGGAAGACCCCGGCTATCCGCTCCTCAATGCGCTTCTCCGCGACAGCATCGTCCTCCACGAGGCGAAACGGCACGCCGCGGCCCGGTGGCGGTCGCACGCCCTGCTCGACGTGGAGTTGGACGGTCCGGGTTACAGACGGATGCGCGGTGCCTTCCTCAAAAGGCTCGCCGCGGGGCGCCATGGTTGACATCAATGTCGTCTCCGAGAGGCTGAAGCAGCTCTCGCTGCGGATCGCGAAGGTCCGGGCGCTTTGCCCTGCCGGTCTCGAAGGTCTGACGGGTGATGCTCTGGACCTTGTCTCGTTCAACCTCTTTCTTGCGGTCCAGATCTGCGTGGATCTGGCGACGCATCTGATCGGCGACGAAAGCTGGGAGCCCGCGGCAACGAACCGGGAAGCCTTCGAACGGTTGGAAGAGCGCGGCGTCATTTCCCCTGAGACGGTCAGCGTGCTCCGCCAAGCCATCGGGCTTCGCAACATCGTTGCCCATGGCTACGGTGGCATTGATCCGGCCCAGATTCATGCAGCGGCCACCATGGGGCTTCCCAATCTGGAACGCTCTGCCGCAGAGCTGAGCGCCTGGGTGGAAGAGCGGTCCGGGGACGCATAGAGCTCGCTCAAGCCAAGCTGGACACCCCTACTCCCTGCGCAGGGCGACGGCCGGGTCGACGCGGGCCGCTCGGCGGCTTTTGGAGGTCGGGGCTCAGTTCGGCTCGTCGATGACCGCGGAGATCGAAGAGGCCACGGCGGCCTTCTCCAGCCACCGCTCCAGCCGCTCCGGGTCCTTCTGAGCCAGGATGCGCTTGCGGAGGGCGTCCGGCACTGCGATGCCGCGGACCCGAAGCACGGTCAGCAAAGAGCGCGCCGTCCCCTTGGCTTCTCCCTTGGCGAGGCCCTCGGTGAGCCCCTCGGAGCGGCCCTGGGTGACGTACTTTTTCGCAAAATCGCTCTGGTATTCGTAACCCTTCATCATCGCCTCCAGCGTCCGGCGAGCCGCCTCATTGAGGGAATTGTACACGAGGTCGTAATAGAACCTGGCCCGGTCGTCGTCGAGCTCCCGGATCGCAGGAAGCACCGCGGCGGCGATGGCTGCGCCCTGCTCCGTCTCGCCGTGGGCCATTGCGGAGAGCACTCCGAGCTCGGGCCGCCGGGCCGCTTCTTCAGGGTCCGTCACTTTTGGCACAGCAGTAAGGTTCAGCACCAGTGGGCGCAGGACGAAGCCGGGCATGCCGGTCTTGATCGGCGCGGCGCACCAGGAGGCGACGGTCGGATCGGGGGCGACGACGAGGAGACAGGCTGGGCAGCGGTGGATGGCACGCGAGACGGTCACGTAGGCGGGCCAACTGAAGCGCTTGTCGCGATCGACCGCCAGTTGCACCTCGACGATGATCACCCGGACCGGGACATCACCGCGCAGGAGGACGATGACGGCGTCGGCACGGTATTCGGCAGGCTGGATCTCGGTCAGGTCGATCGAGGCGAGGCGCGCCTCGGTATAGGATGGAAGCGAGACATCCAACGCCTCGACCAGGAGCTCGGCGGCGAGCGCAGGACGGTTCTTGAAAAGGTCCGCAATGGTCTCGTGGGCCATCGAGGGCATGGCGGCGATGTTCCTCCTTTGAGCTCTGTCGGTTCCCGAAGCCGAGAGAAGATATCATCTCTCGGGCTCAGGAAATCCAGGAGGAGGTGTGAGCGCCGCGGGGCGCCATGGTTGACCATCAATGTTGTCTCTCCGAGACCGCCCCGAGGCGGCGCGGTTGTGTTCTGAGGTCCGGCTCGGGGGGCCTGCCGGAGACAAGGATTCAGTGGAATGAGCGAGTCTACTGTCGTCGTAGGCAGTTGCATCGTGGACTTTTGCGTCCGGGTGCCGTCCCTGCCGCAGCGGGGAGAGACCGTCCTCGCGAGCGGCTTTTCCCGCAGCCTCGGTGGAAAGGGAGCGAACCAGGCGACGGCCCTGCGCCGGCTGGGAGGAGAGGTCGCGATCGTCACCAGCGTTGGCGCCGACGACTTCGGCGCCGCCTTCCTGCATCTCTTTGCGGAGGAGGGGATCGAGGCCGGCTTCGTTCATCGGGATCGGTCGCTGCCGACGGGGATCGCCTTCCCCATGATCCTGCCGGGCGGTGCCAACGCGATCGTCGCCGCGCCCTCCGCCTCGCTCGGCCTGCCGATCTCTGCCGTCGAGGCCGCGGGTCCGACGATCCGGAAGGCGGCCGCCCTGCTGCTCCAACTCGAGATCCCGCCGGCGGCAGCGTCTTCCGCCATGGCCCTGGCGCGCGCGGCGGGAGTGCCGGTCTTCTTGAACCCCGCTCCCTTCGTGGAGGCGGCGCCGCAATTGGTGAGGAGCGCCGACGTCCTCATCCCCAACCAGATCGAAGCCGAGGCCCTGACCGGCCTGCCCATCCATACACCCGAGGACGCTCTGCGAGCGGCCGTGCGGTTGCGCGGCATGGGGCCCTCCTGCGTGGTCGTGACCCTGGGAGAGCAGGGAGCCGTCCTGAGCGGCCCCGGGACCGAACGTCACGTCACCGCCTACCCGGTCGAAGCCGTGGACACCACGGGCGCCGGAGATGCGTTCTGTGCCGGCCTGCTCGACGCGCGCCGCCGCGGCGCTTCCTGGCCCGAAGCCGTCGATTTCGCCTGCGCCTGCGGCGCCCTGGCCTGCCGAGGAGAAGGAGCGATCCCCTGGCTTCCCACCCGCGAGGAAGCGGAGGCTCTCGCGGCGAGCCGGAGATGACGGTCTGGGAACCCGGGAGAGGAGAAAAATTTCCTCCCTCCCGGGTCACTCTCGCTCCCTCCAGTCCGGGTCTCGCTCCCTCCGGTCCGGGCCTCGCTCCCTCCAGTCCGGGTCTCGCTCCCTCCGGTCCGGGCCTCGCTCCCTCCAGTCCGGTTCTCGCTCCCTCCAGTCCGCGTCTCCTTCCCTCCAGTCCGGGTCTCGCTCCCTCCAGTCCGGTTCTCCTTCCCTCCAGTCCGGTTCTCCTTCCCTCCAGTACGGTTCTCGCTCCCTCCAG
>DATARD010000226.1:0-7023 GCA_036264355.1 Thermoanaerobaculia bacterium | reverse complement strand
GCTCGACGAGGACTGGTCGGTCAGCCCGGTGACGCGACAGAACCGGGACAAGGCCTGGTCGCAGCTCGGCACCAGCGGCAGCGGCAACCACTTCGTCGAGCTCGGCGTGTTCACTCTCTCCGAACCCACGCTCGGCCTCGCCGCCGGTGAGCATCTGGCCCTATTGACCCACAGCGGCAGCCGCGGCACCGGCGCCCAGGTCTGCGACCACTACAGCAAGCGGGCCGCCGCGCTGCATCCGGATCTCCCCAAGGAGCTGCGCCGCCTGGCCTGGCTCTCCTTAGACACCGCCGACGGGCAGGCATACTGGGCGGCCATGGAGCTGATGGGTCGCTACGCGGCGGCGAACCACAACCTCATCCATCGCCACATCGCGGCCCACCTCGGCGCCGAGGTGCTCCTCGATCTCGAAAACCACCACAACTTCGCCTGGAAGGAAAACCACTTCGGGAAGGACGTCATCGTTCACCGCAAGGGAGCGACGCCGGCCGGCGAAGGCGTCCTCGGCATCATCCCCGGCTCCATGGCCGCTCCCGGCTTCGTGGTGCGCGGCAAAGGCCAGCCGGATTCCCTGCGCTCCGCCTCCCACGGCGCCGGCCGGCAGATGAGCCGCAAAGCCGCGCTCGCCGCCTTCACCTGGGAGAAAGCCAGGCGCCTGCTCAAGGAGCGCGGCGTCACCCTGCTCTCCGCCGGCCTCGACGAAGTGCCGATGGTCTATAAGGACATCCACCAGGTGATGGCCGCCCAGTCCGACCTCGTCGAGGTCCTCGGCCGCTTCGATCCCAAGCTGGTCAAGATGGCACCCTCCGGCGAGCCGCCGGAGGATTGAGGGAACAACAGCCCGGCTTCCCCCCCTCTCCCGGTGGTTGGGAGGGTGATGGGAGAGGGGGGCCAGGTGGGTGAGGGATCAGTCGTCGAGCGACTGGTCCTTGGTGTCGCGCAGGAAGATGGTTCCGACCACCACGGTGAGGAGCGCGACGATCACCGGATACCAGAGGCCGTAGTAGATGTTGCCGGCCGCGGCCACCATGGCGGTGGCGAGGAACGGCAGCATGCCGCCGAACCAGCCGTTGCCGATGTGGTAGGGGAACGACATCGAGGTGTAGCGGATCTTGGCCGGGAACAGCTCGACCAGGTAGGCGGCGATCGGACCGTACACCATGGTCACGTAGAGCACCATAATGAAGAGGATCAGGATCGTCATCGGATAGTTGATCTTGCTCTTGTCGACCGCTGCCGGATAGCCCTCGGTTTTCAGGGCGTCCTTGTACTTGGCCTCATCCCAGCCGGTGAGCGTGGTGTTGCCGATCTTGGTCGTCACCGGCTGGCCCGGAGCCGCGTCCTGGGAAGAGAACGAGAGGCCGGACTTGGTGAGGAAGTCCTTCGCCCTGTCGCAGTCGGAGAACTTGGTGTTCGCGGTCGTGAAGATGTGGAAGTTGCAGTCGGTGGCCGAAACGCTCACCTCGTGGCTGCTCTGGAATGCTTCGACCGCCGGGTTGGCATAGTGGGTCAGCGCTTTGAAGAGCGGGAAGTAGGTCACCGCCGCGAGCAGACAGCCGGCGAGGATGATCTTGAGCCGGCCGATGCGGTCTGACAAGGCGCCGAAGACCAGGAAGAATGGTGTGCCGAGCAGCAGTGAGATCCCGATCAGGGTGTAGACGGTCAGATAGTCGAGCTTCAAGGTGATGGTGAGGAAGAAGAGGGCATAGAACTGTCCGGTGTACCAGACCACGCCCTGGCCAGCGGTGGCGCCGAAGAGGGCGAGCAGCACGTACTTGTTGTTCGGATAGTGGAGGAAGCTCTCCGTCAGCGGCGCCTTCGAGCCTTTGCCCTGCGACTTCATCCTCTGGAAGACCGGCGATTCGTTGAGCTTCATCCGGATGTAGACGGAGAAGATGAGGAGGATGAAGGAGACCAGGAACGGCACGCGCCACCCCCAGTCCTTGAACGCGTCGGCGCTCATCTTGGCGCGGCAGAGCCCGATGACCAGGAGCGAAAGGAAGAAGCCCAGGGTCGCCGTGGTCTGGATCCAGCTCGTCGCAAAGCCGCGGCGCGACGCCGGCGCATGCTCGGCGACGTAGGTCGCCGCGCCGCCGTACTCGCCGCCGAGGGCCAAGCCCTGGAGCAGGCGGAGGGTCACCAGCAGCACCGGTGCCCAGATGCCGATGCTGGCGTAGGTCCAAAGGCACCCCACGCCGACGGTCGAGGCGCCCATCACGATGATGGTCAGCATGAACGTGTGCTTGCGGCCGACGAGGTCTCCCAGCCGGCCGAAGACCAGCGCGCCGAACGGCCGCACCAGGAAGCCCGCCGCGTAGGTGGCGAAGGCCGAGAGGAGGGCCGCGGTGTCGTTCCCCTTGGGAAAGAAGAGGCCGGCGAAAAACGGCGCCAGCGTCGCGTAGAGGTAGAAGTCGTACCACTCGAAGACGGTGCCCAGCGACGAGGC
The DNA here is from genome assembly GCA_036264355.1 of Thermoanaerobaculia bacterium. GTDB lineage: Bacteria > Acidobacteriota > Thermoanaerobaculia > Multivoradales > UBA5704 > UBA5704. The sequence goes on along the minus strand of DATARD010000226.1, from coordinate 4,577 downwards.
GAAGATGACCCTTCGTTCTTCTTGCTTCGAGACCGCTATGTCGACACTGGCCGGAGATGCAACGCTCATGGAAACCCTCCTTTTGAGTGGACAGGCTCAGAACTGGAAGACCTGGTACTGCAAGAGATACTGGTTGCGCTTCTTGGCGCCCTTCTTGTCGATGTCCGTCCAGGCCAGCTTGACGTTCTGATTGTGTCCGCCGAAGAAGAAGGCGAGGCCGAACTGCGTCCACTTCACGTCGGCGAGCGTCGCGAGGTCGAAGTCGTTCTTGGTATACTGAATGTAGGGCTGCAGCTTCGGACCGTGGAAGTAGTAGCCGACCTCGGCCAGGGAGTTCGTCTGCTTCTTCAGGGTCGTCAGGAAGACGTCGCCGTCGAGCTTCTGGTAGTCCACCTGCACCGTGATGCCGTCGCCGCCGGCGATCGGCTGCTCCCAGTACAGGTCGCCTGAATACGCGCTGTACTCCTTCTGCACGTCGTAGCTGCCGCCGATGCCGAGCGTGGCGGTCTTGCCGAGCGAGGTGCCGCGGTAGAAGAAGCCGGTCTCTGCCCCCCAGGCCCAGTACGTCAGCCGCCCGGAGAGACGGAAGGGGTTGGTGCTTCCCACGCCGCGCGCGCCCTGGAACACGCCCGCCCGGTACTCCAGATGGTCGTCGGCCAGGTAGCCTCGCGCCTCGACGCCGTAGTCGCGGCCGGTGCGCCCGGTGATCGGCGTGCTCTCATTGAAGGTGGAGAAACCGTAGTCGATCGCCATCAGGGTCGCCGCCGACTGGGTGTGGTTGTAGGAGTTGGGCGGCAGCATCATGCCGGCGTCGAGTTGCAGGCCCTTGCTGAACTTGTAGGTCGCGTAGGCGTCCTGGAGGAAAAGGTCGGCGTTGTTCTTGGTCCCGTCAGCGTTGCCCTTGCCGAGGTTGGGCGCGTCGGTCTCGAAGAAGAAGGTCAGATCGTCGGAGAACGTGAAGTTGCCGAGGATCCGGATCCGCCGCAGGAACAGGTTGTCCGCGGCATGGACGTCCCCGCTCGCGTTGGGGGCATTATCGATGGCCTCACCCTCGGCCTGGGCGAGCAGGCCCAGCTTCAGCGACATCTTACCGTCGGGAGAATTCACCTGGATCTGCGCCGCCGCCGGCTGGGCGAGCCAACCAGCCAAGAGAACCGCACCGCAGATTGAAAGCTTGCTGATCCGACTCAAGATTCCGGTCATCATGTCTCCTCTGCCCTGGGGCATCATGGTCCGCAAGTGATCGTCATGAGACAGAATCCGGCGGCGCCCCCCACTGCCGGGCCGCACCGGAGTTGAAACCTGGAGCTGAACGCTGCAACGTTGCGAGGACTGGGATCAGAAGAGCGCGCGGAGCACCCTTGGCCCACGAGAAGCGCGGGCTGCTTTGCCAAAGCCATCGGACATCTGGTTGGAGACTCGGCACGATCCCCCTTCCGACATGCTTGGTAAACTAAGCGGGATCATACTCGCAGAGGGCTGCGGCGCCAAGAGGTTTCCGTCTCTCGATGTCTCTCGATGAGGACGGAGACGCTCACGGAGTGGGACGCCGGGAGGGGGCAAGCCCCTCCCCTGCTTTAGGCTTGGGGTGGCACGGCTCATGCTAAGAGCCGAAGCCACATAATTCCAGGGAGGGATCCGATGGATGAGACGAGCGCCGCCGCGGCCTGGAGCCGCGGACAGAGAATCCTCTTCCGATTTGCATTCGTCTATCTGGTTTTCTACAACCTGCCGTTCCCGCTCAACATCATCCCCATCCCCCAGCTCGAGGTCTTCCTCGGAGTGCTCAGTGAGCCCTGGTCACGTTTCGTCATCTGGGTCGGCCGGCATGTCTTCCACGTCACCGCCACCGTCCATCAGACCGGCAGCGGCGACACCATGCTCGCCTACGTCGAAGCCTTCTGCATCCTCTCCCTGTCGGTGCTCGCCACGATCCTCTGGATCGTCCTCGACCGCAAACGCACCGAGTACACCCGGCTCAACGACTGGCTACGCACCTACGTCCGCTTTTCTCTCGCCGCCGCGATGCTCACCTACGGTGGCTATAAAGTGATCAAAGGGCAATTTCCCGGCACCTTTCCCGACCGCCTGATCGAAACCTTCGGAGCGGCATCGCCCATGGGCCTGCTATGGACGTTCATGGGAGCTTCGGAGAGCTACAATGTGTTTTCCGGGCTCGCGGAGATGATCAGCGGCCTGCTCCTCGTCGCCCGCCGCACGGCGCTACTCGGCGCTCTGCTCAGCATCGGAGTGTTGAGCAACGTCGTGATGCTCAACTTCAGCTACGACGTGCCGGTCAAGCTCTACTCCCTGCACCTCCTCGCGATGGCCGTCTTCCTGACGCTTCCGGATGTGCAAAGACTGCTGAACATCTTCGTGTTCAACCGGCCGGTGCCGGCGGCGGAGATCCGGCCCCTGTTCCAGACGCGCTGGAGTCACCGGAGCGCGCTCGTCTTCCGCATGCTCGTCTTCACCGCCCTGGCCGGCCTCTGTCTCTACAACTCCTACAGCGGCAGCAAGGAATACGGCGATCTCGCGCCCCGGCCGCCGTTCTACGGCGTCTGGAACGTCGAGGACTTCGCGCTCGACGGGCAGGTCCGGCCGCCGCTCCTCACCGATCCGCTGCGCTGGCGGCGTGTGACCTTCTCCTACGCCGGCTACGTCGGCATCCAGCTCATGACCGACGAAAGAACCGGATATGGCATCACGATGAGCAAGCCGAAGAAAGTCTGGGTGCTGACGAAGTACAACGACCCGGCCTGGCAGTCGAAGCTCCACTATCAAGAGCCCGCGCCCGGAGTCCTCGTCCTCGACGGCACGTTCGACGGCAAGCCCTTCCATGCCAGCCTGCGCAAAGTCCCTCGATCGAAGTTCCTCCTCGTCAGCCGCGGGTTCCACTGGGTGAGCGAGTACCCGTTCAACCGATAAAGTTGCCTACTCCCCCCGCACCTGGGCCCACTCCAGTCCATGGCTCGCCAGATACTTGCGGATGCGGTCCGCGTCGTTGGCGACTTTCTTTTTCTGGCGGGAGACGGCAAAGAGCTTGCGGCCGGCTTCGGCCAGGGAGCGGCTGGCACGGCAGACGCGGATCGCGTGGGTGAGCTGGACACGGTCGAACAGGTCAAGATCGGCGGTCCGCTCGGGGCCAAGGATAGCGGTCAGGAGATCCTCGTCGCCGCCATCCGCGGGCTGGCGCCAAGCAGCGCGCAGGCGGGCGATCTCTTCGTCGACGACTTCGACGCTGATCCGCCCTCCCGGCGCGAGGGTCGCCATGCGGGTCACCGCGGCGTTCAGGTCGCGGAAGTTGGCCGCCCAGGCCGACTCGGGCGCGACGGCGAAGGCGAGGAAGCGCTGCCGGGCTTCTTTGTTGAAGGTGACGTTGGTGCCGGTGCGGGCCGCGATCTGCTCGAGCTCGTAGGTGAGGTTGGGCTCGATGTCCTCCCGGCGCTCGGCGAGGCCCGGCAGGCGGAAGGTCCAGAGGTCGATCCGGGAGAGGAGATCGGCGCGGAAGCGCCCGCTCCGCACCTCGTCGGCCAACGACCGGTTGGTGCCCGCGATCAGTTGAAAGTCGCTCTCGACTTCAGTATCGGAGCCCACCGGCAGGAAGCGCTTCTCCTCCACCGCCCGCAGGAGCATCGCCTGCTCGTCCAGCCCCAGCTCGCCGATCTCGTCGAGGAAGAGGATGCCGGCGTCCGCCGCCCGCAGCAAGCCCGAGCGGTCCTGGAGCGCTCCGGTGAACGATCCCCGCTTGTGGCCGAAAAGCGCGGACATGGCGCCGTCGCCGCGGATGGTGGCGCAGTTGACCTCGACGAAGGGGCCGGTGACCTGCCGCCGCTGCTTTTTGAGCTCATAGATCCGCCGCGCCAGCCGCGATTTGCCGGCGCCGGTCGGGCCGGTGAGGAGGATCGGCGCCCGCGAGGCGATCGCCACCTTCTCGATGCGCTCGATGAGGCGGTTGAAGGCGGCGTTGCGGGTGTCGATGCCCGCTTTCAGAAAGGACAGCCCCTCGTCGTGCTCTCGGGCGAAGCGGCGGGCAATCGCATCGTAGCGCGAGAGGTCCAGGTCGATGATCCGGTAGGAGCCCGGTCCGCCCTGGCGCTTCCGGTTCGGCGGCGCCGTCTGCAGCAGGCCGGCCGGGAAATACCGCGCCTCGGCGAGCAGGAACATGCAGATCTGGCAGACGTGCGTGCCGGTGGTGATGTGCAGCAGATACTCCTCCCGCTCCGGATCGAACGGATAGGCGCGGGCGAAGTCCTGGAGGACGCCATAGACCTCCTCGAAGTCCCAGGCGTCGCGCAACTCGATCTCGTGCAGCCGCACCTCCGTCTCCGGAGACACCGCCGAGAGATCGGCCCGCAACGTCTCCGCCGTCCCGCCGTGGCTCCGCTGATGGAGCAGCTCCAGGCGGTCGACCACGAGATCCTCGTGCTGGCAGAGCGCGACGGTCGGCCGCCAGGACTCCCAGCGCAGGGGTGTCTTGCCGCCGTCGAGGGTGGTGCCGAGGAGACCGAGGACAACGCGGGTGGGTGAACTCATCTCAGGCTCCCTCATTCTGGCCCCGGAGGGGCCGCTGCGCC
>DATARD010000225.1:0-24765 GCA_036264355.1 Thermoanaerobaculia bacterium | reverse complement strand
CTCGACGACGCGCGCGCCGGGCGCGCCGTCCTCCCTGGCCGCCGGACGGCCCGCACGGTGTTGCGGCATCGGCGGCTCAGCCTTGCGGGGCGCCGGCAGCCACGTCCGCCTCGCCCTCTCCGCCCGTGCCTTCCGCCTCGCCCGCGCCATCCGCATTGCCCGCGCCGTCCGCGCCGTCCGCGGTCAGGCAGCAAGCGGCGATGGCCCGCTCGAGCACGTCGCGGGCAGTGGCCAGGTCGGCCTTGGGCACGAACTCGTTCGGGCGGTGGGCGGCGTCGATCGAGCCGGGGCCGAAGAGGACGCAATCCATTCCCAGCCGCTGCAGCCAGCCGGCGTCGGTCGCGAAGGAGACGGTGGCGGTGTCGCGCTGGCCCACCAGGGAGCACAGCCGGCGCAGCACCGGCGCGTCCTCGGCCACCAGCAGCGGCGGACTGTCGGCGAGCACCTCGAAGTCGGGAACGAACGGGGCGGCGGCCGCCCGCGCCACCTGCTCGATGCGGCCCGCGAGCTGCCGCGAGTCGACCCCCGGCAGCGCCCGCACGCCGAGCTCGACGGTGCAGCGGTCGGGCACCACGTTGATGGCGGCGCCACCCTGCACCCGGGCGACGTTGAGCGGCACGAACGGCACCTCCGGGAACAGCTCGGCGTGGAGCGCATGCTCGCTTTCGAGCGTGCGGCGGAGGGCGGCGAGAGCGCCGATCACCCGGCCGGCGGGCTCGATGGCGTTCAGGCCGAGATGCGGATAGCCGCTGTGGGCGCTGCGGCCGGAGAGGGTGACGCGCAGCTTGAGATGGCCCTTGTGGGCGCGGACGACGCGGAGGGAGGTCGGCTCGCCGATGATGGCGCTGCGCGGCAGGAGGCGGCCTTCCGGGTAGCTTTCCAGCAGGTGGCGGGCTCCCAGGGTGCCGACCTCTTCGTCATAGGTGAAAACGAGGGCGAGCGGCGCGCGGAGAGGAGTGGAGGTCAGGGCGGTCATGGCGTTCGCCGCGACCGCGAGGAAGCCCTTCATGTCGCAGGCGCCGCGGGCCAGCCAGCGGTCGCCGCCGTCGGTGAGGGTGAACGGATCGCTCCGCCAATCCGCCTCCTCGGCCGGCACCACGTCCATGTGGCCGGAGAGGACCAGGCCGGGCCGGTCTGCCGCGTTTCCAGCCGAAACCGGCTCCGGCTCCGGTCCGAGCCAGGCGATGAGGTTCGCCTTGGTGCCGTCGGGAGACGGTTGGCGGGCGATCCGGACCCCTGGCCGGTCCAGGTAGTCGCACAGGAAGTCGGCCAGGGGGAGATTGCTGTTGCGGCTGGTCGTGTCGAAGGCGACCAGCCGGGCGAGCAGATCCGGATCGGACAAGACCGCCATCGCCTACTTCCGGCGGCGCTCGTGAAGAACCATCATCAGGATCGACAGGAGGATCGTCGTCTCGTCGGCGTCGTTTGCCGGTCCGTCGAGCTTGACGACCTCGAACTTGCTCTCGAAGAACGACTTGCTCTTGATCACCCGCAACAGGGGGCGCTGGCTCGTCGAATCGGTCACCAGGTACTTCGGATTCAGGAAGTAGCCATGGAAGAGGTTGACGAACGGCACTTCCATGAGCAGGGCGTCGAGCACCTTCACCCAGGGATTTTCCTCCACGGTGACGGCGAGCGGGCGTTCGTCGGCGGAGGAGATCTCATAGGTCGCCTTCCACAGCGACTGGCGGCCCTGCCGCTTGACATGGCCGAGCACCTGGCCGTTGGTGTCGGTGAAGGTGAAGCGGGCGTTGAAATCCATGATGCGGTCCGCGTTGATCTCGTAGAGCGGACGCGACTGCCCGGAGTCGGCAAAGACGGTGACTTTGTCCTTGAGCGACATGAGCTTCTGCTTGACGTAGAGGAGCTCGGTGCCGGCGGCGTCGCGAACGAAGAGCTGCGGGGCCAGGGCTGCGATTTTGAACGACAATTTCAGCGGATATTGCATGCCTGTCTCTCGCGCCAAACAGGCGCTCGGAAGGTGCATCACTCCGGGGGATCCGGGTATCCTTGATTATACGGGGTGGAGGTGGGCGAGCGTGGGAGGATTTTTTTCCCGCCAGGCGCGGCCGAGGTAGGACTCCACCTGATCGAGCAGTCCGGACGCCTCCTGCCGGGCGTTGCCGCCCTGGTAGGAGAGCAGCGCCATCAGCGTCTCCCGGTACATTTCCTCCGAACGGAAGAGGGGGAGCATCTGGTCGGTCTGCTTGCGCATCTCGGTGCGGCGCCCTTCGGAGGTGTAGAGCACGGCGAGGTCCATGGCCGCCAGGGCGGCCTCATAGGCCAGGCCTTCGCGGGCCAGCCCGTCGCGGGCGGCCTGGAGCGCTGCCTCCGCCTCGCGGGGGCGCTCGGCGATCTTCCCTTCCAGCCAGCGCAGCCGCAGGAGGTCGCGGCGGTCGTCGGCCCGTTGATAGAGGCGGCGCGCGCCGTCGAGACAGGCGGCGGCCTGCCCGGCCCGGCCGTTTTCCTTGAGGAACCAGATGTAGTTGTGCGTTGCGCAGACCATCAGGCGCGGCTCGCGCACCGGCTCGATCATGTCCATGCCGCAGCGGATCAGGCGCAGCGCCGCCGTGAGCTCGCCGGCATTGCCGAGGATGGTGCCCTTTTTGATGTAGGTGCGGCCCACCAGGTGGCCGTCGGAGAGCCGGCGGTAGATGCACGCGACCTTGTTGAGCAGGTGCACGGCTTCGGCGAAACGGCCGCTGTAGGCGCAGAGGGACGCCTTGATGCTCAGCAGCTCGGCCTTCGCGAGCGGATCCCCGCTCCCTTCTTCCAGCAACAGCTCGGCGGTCTCCAGGGCGTTGTTGCTCAGGCGCAGATCGGCATGCACGCGGCCGGTGTCCGCGAGGTAGGCCCAGGCGATGGCGCGCAGATCCTGCACCACGGGAGCGCCGTAGAGCTCGAGGTCGAGCTGCTCGGCGACGCGCACCGCCAGCTCCGTCGCGCGCCGCGCCCGGGCCGGATCTTCGAGGCCGCTGTCGCGCGCCACCTGGAGCAGCAGCTCGCAGAGCGCCAGGCTGGCGTAGCGGCGCGTGCTGTGGACTTGCGACAGCCCCTGCACCGCCTCCTGGTCGAGCAGCTCGACATAGAGCTGGCGCGCGGTCTCGCGCTCTTTCTCCACCCGCATGAGGCCCTCGGCGACCTTGCGCTGCAGGCGGTCGAAGATCTCGTCGTAGCTCTGCTCCGACAGCGGCAGCCGGGCGGTGCGGCTCGCCTGGGCCAGCCGGCTGCAATGCGGGCATCCGGTGAGAAGATGCCGCACGACTCCGCGGGTCTCCTCCGGCGAGGCGATGCCGCGGGTCATTCGTTCGAAAGCCTCTCCCGAAGGGTGGGCCTCAGCACCGGAAGACAGCATGCAACCTCCACCCGCAAGGGACGAGTTTGTCTGCAATCAAATGCTGGTACTCTGGCAGGAAACCGTGCCGGATGCAAGGCTCTGCCGGATGAATTGTTCGGTGCCTTCAGTTTTCCTTCGGTGCGGCAGGGAGGGGGGAGAGGCGGGCTCTCTTTTCCGCCGTGGCCGCCAGGCGTTCCTGACCCGCGACTCGATGGTGGCGCGCGGCCAGCGCCCAGTCTCCGGCCTGCCGAGCCGCCCGGGCGAGGCAGCGCGATTCGTCGCGCTCCCGCTTGATCGCTCGCCAGAGATCCGCCGCATCATGCCACCTCTCTTCGGTCTCCGCCCGCCAGGCCTCGACGGCCAAGAGAGCTTCCGGTGCCTCACTCGGACCGCTTGCGGCCTGCAAGCACTCCAGAGCCCGGTCGACGTCGCCCACCGCCACCCAGGCCCGGGCGCGCCGGACGGGATGGCTCACCCGTTCGATCCGGCGCCGCAAGGCTGCCGCGGCCCGTTCGCGGTTGCCCGCGTGTCCCCAACAACGGGAGGCCCGGCTCCAGGCGCCGTCCTCCTCGGCCCGTAGGGCCTCACACGACTGCTGCAACATTTCGAGACAGCAAAACTCCTGCCACACCGAGCGTTGCTCTTCGTCGAAGACGAACCAGGGCACGTCCGGCAGGCGCGGTCGAAGTACCTCCATCCGAATACGGATCAACTGGCCGGAAGTTTTCCAGTCGTCGTTCGCCACCAAGCTGCGCAGATGGGGGAGGAGGCGCTGTTGCTCTTCCGGCACCACCCCTTCCAGCCGCGCCACCTCGGCCCACAGGCCGGCGCGGGCGTAGAGGTCGAGGGCGCGCGCCCGCTCGCCCAGCCGTTCCCAGGTGGCGGCGGCGCGGTCGAGGCGGCCGGCCGCTTCCTGCGCGTGTGCCCGGCAGCGCTGCGACGGCTGCGGTTTGCCGGCCAGGCGGTAGGCCGCGGCGGCGCGTGACCATTCGCCCGCCGCCTCGTGCTGCCGCGCGAGGGCGAGAGCGGCGCGTTCCGGCGCGCCGGCGGCGCGGAAGCAGCGCACCGCGGCGTCATAGTCCGAGAGCTCCAGCCAAGCCTGGCCGGCTTGCATCCACAGCCCCTCCGCCTCGGCGCCGCGCGCGCCGGCCAGCAGCGCCCGCTGCTCGTCGCCGGCCCGCCCCCAGCAGCGCGCCGCCTCCGCCAGACAGCCTTCCTCTTCCCAGCCCGCCGCCGCCGCCGCCCAATGGCGGTCGCGTTCGAGCAGGCGGATCTCGCAGGAGCGGGCCGCGCGCTCCATCCCCGCCTGCCGGTAGAGGGGAAGCGCGTCGCTCAGGCGGCCGAGCCGTTCGAGCAGGGGAGCCTGGCGGGACGGCACGCCGAGCTGCGTCCAGCGCTCCAGCGCGCTCGCCCAGTCCTCGCGCGCCTCGTCGGCATGCGCCAGCGCCGCGGTCTCCTTGTCGCCGCGGGCGGCGCGGCGGAAGCACTCGGCGGCTTGGCGGAAATGGCCGCGCGCCAGGAAGAAATCCCCCTCCGTCTCCCAGGCGTCCGGCGATGCGGTGGCCTGGAAGAGATGGGCAAGACCTTCGACGGTGTCGCGTTCGAGACGGCCGCGGAAGTGCTCGCCGGACCAGAACGGATGCGCCTCCGCACCCTCGTAGACCGCCAGATGGCGGCGGGCGCGGGTGACCCCGACATAGAGATGTTGCAGCAGGCGCTTGAAACGGGCCTCCCGTTCGAGCGGACCGAGCTGGGCGGTCTCCTGCGGCGTGCGGACGAACCGCTCGACCAGATCCTGATCCGGCGTCAGGAGCTTCCACAGGACGACGGTGTCGAACTCCAGGCCCTTGGCCTCGCGGACGTGGAAGACGCGCGTGGTGTCGAGGAGCCGGCGCAGACGCTCGGCCTCCTCGTCGTCGAGGGTGAGCACGGCGCAGCGCGGACCGAAGCCGCGGATGGCGTCGAGGGCTTCCGCTTCGCTCGCCGGGATCTCGATCGGCAGCGGTCCTTCGATCGCCGCCTCTTCCGGCTCGTCCTCCTCGGTGCGGCCGAAGACCTCGCGGCGGAGCAGCAGGAGGGCGTTGGCGAGATCGACCAGCGGCCGGACGCTGCGCAGATTGCGCCGCAGCCGGAGCACCGCAGGCGCGCTCTTGCTGTGCGCCGCCTTGCCGGCCAGCCGCCGCACCTCGGCCCAGCGGAATCCGCTCGGATTGACGATCTGCTGCGTGTCGCCGGTGAGCAGCACGCCGCCCAGGTCCGGCCGCCGTGACAAAGAGAGGACGAACGCGACCTCCAATTCGGTCAGGTCCTGCACCTCGTCGCAGATCACCACGTCCCAGAGCTTTTGCTTGCCGCGGCGCAGCTCGTGCAGTGCGCGGCGGCAGAGGTCGATGCGGTCCGAGCGCCCTTCCGCGGCGAGCAGCTCCTGGTAGCGCTGCGCGATGCGGTAGATCTCCGGCCGCTCCTCGACGAACAGCGGCGCGCGCTTCTTGCCCAGATCGAAGTAGGCCTCCTCGCCCAGCATCGGCTGCGACGCCGCGAGGCAGGCTCCCTTGAGGATGCTGCGCAGCTCCTCCCAGACCAGCGCCGGATCGAGCGGCTTGCCGCCGCTGCGGGAGCGCGGCGGCGTGCCGCGCTGCTTGCGGAACCAGTCGCGGAACTGCGTCTCGGTCATCGGCCGGGCCTGATGGTCGCGCAGATCGCGCGGGATCAGCGAACGGTAGAGATCGCCGAAGGTGAAGAACTGGGGCGGCCGGCGGTCGGGATCGAGACCGCGGGAGAGCGCCAGATCGCGATAGAGACCGCGGGCACGTTCGACCAGCGCCGCGCTGTAGGAGAGATAGAGCGCGGTGGGAGGATCGACCTCGCGCGCCCGGGCCACCAGACGATGGACGGCGATGGTCGTCTTGCCGCTTCCCGCGCTGCCGGCGAGGAGCACCGGGCCGGGAGTGCCGAGGATCTCATACTGCTCGCGATAGAGCTTCAGCTCCAGCTCGTCGCCGCCGCCGTCCAGCAGGCGCTGGAATTCCTCCTCGGTGGCGAGGAGCGACGGCTCGAGCAGGAACCAGCGGATGCCGCCGGAGATCTCCTCGTCGGCATGGGCGGCGAAACCGTCGGGCGGCAGCAGGAACTGCAGGAGAGGCTCGGCCGCCTCGCGCGGATCGTCGGCCGCCAGCTCGGCGAACAGCGCGTCCGGCTGCGGCGGCGGCTCGCTGATGTCGAACAGCTCCAGCGGCTCGAGCTCCAGGAACTCCGCCTCGGGCGCACGGTTGCGCCGCGCCACCCGTTCGGCGTCGTCGTGCGCGACCAGGTCCCAGATCTGGAGATGGGAGCGCAGACGGTCCGGCTGTTCCGCGTCCGCCGAGCGGACCATGGTGAACAGCAGCCGGTCGCCGGAGTCGGTGCGCGCTTCGTAGACCGGCCGGCCGACGCCGCGCAGCCGCTTGACGCGGGTGCCGCCGTTCCACTGCCCTTCGCGCAGCCGGGTGAGCGTCTTCCAGACACGCGCGCGTTCGCCGCGCTCGCTCTGCCGCAACCGCCAGTAGAGATCAGGGTGCAAGAGCACCGGAAACACGATGGCTACATCCCTCCGAGCGACCCCCCTTCGTCACCGGAACGGAACCGGGGTGTCACTGCTGCAACAAATTGTAGCCGCGAAAGCGTTGCCTTCCAAGCGGGATTCTTCGCGTAGAAGCGAAATTCAGAGCAGATCGGCGAAACGGCGAGAGAGTCTGCGGAAGAAAAAGGCCCTCAGCTTCTCTCCCGCACCACCATCCGCTCGTCGCCCAGACGGCGGGTCGCGCCGGTCGAGTCCAGGTGCTCCAGGAGCGGGATCGCCCACTTGCGGCTGAGACCGAAGCGGTCCTTGAAGTCGCCGACCGAGAAGCGGTCCCAGGAGGTCGCCAGGAGATCGCGCCGCAGGCCGCTCACCGCGGACACGGCGAGGATCAGACCGGCCGGCAGGCGCAGGAGCTGGCCGCGCGCGACGAGATGGCGGATCACCCCCTCCAGGATCTGCGGCTTGGCGGAGAGCGCCACCGACAGCTCCTCCGGCCCGGGCGGCGTCAGGCCGGCGCGCTCGAAGCGCTCCAGAACCGCGCCGGCGAGCTTCGACTCCTCGCCCGTGAGCTGCGCGCTGCGGCCCGGCAGGGTGATCTGATCGCCCTGCACCACGAGCACCTTCTGCGCCTCCAGCCAGCCGAGATAGACCGGCGCCAGATCCGCCGCCCGGCCGCGCAGGATGCGCCGCACCGCCTCCGCCTTCGGAATCGCCTCGGCCAGACGGTCCTTCTGGAAGTACTCCTTGAGCACCCGCTTCGCCCGCTCGGTCACCCGCTGCACCGCGGCCGGAGCGATCCAGCGGGCGGCGAAGCCGGGTCCGGCCGCCACCGCGAGCAGGCGCTGCGCCTGGGCGAGCAGATCGAGCTCGCGGACGGCGCGAGCCACCGGCACCCCCAGCCGGCGGGCGATCTCCACCGCCTCGACGCCGCGCTCGCCGGCCTCCTGCGCCCAGAACGCCACCGCCTCGCGCGCGTCCTTCTGCAAAGCCGCCAGAGCCGGCGCCAGACCCGCCCCGCGGTGCCGCCGCCAGCGCGGATCGAGCACCTCGCCGCCGCCGATCGTGGCCTGCGGCGACGGGCGGCGCACGATCGTCCGGTCACCGCGCACCGCGACGATCGGAGCTTCGAGGCGGATCTCGACCAGACCGGTCTCGCCCGGTTCCAACCCCCCCTCGGACAGCGGGCGCATGCGGCCCACCTCCTCGGCGGCGAAGAGATGCAGCCGCACCGGCACGAAACCGCGCACCGCCGCCGGAGCGTCCGGCAACAGCGTGAAGCGCGCCAGCAGACTGGTGCTCGCCGCGAACGCGTCCGGCGTGCCGAGCTGCTGGCCGCGCGCCAGCTCCTCCAGGGCGATGCCGGTGAGCTGCAGCGATGTCCGCTCGCCGGCCTCCGCCTCCTCGCGGGTTTGGCCGTGCACCTGAATGCTGCGCACCCGCACCCGGTCCGCCGAGCCGGTCCGGCGCGGCAAAATCTCCAGCGTGTCGCCCACCTTCACCGCGCCGCTCGCCAGCGTGCCGGTGACCACGACCCCCAGACCTTTGAGATGGAACGCGCGATCGATCGGCAACCGCGCCGGCCGTTCCGGTTGGGGAGCCGTGGCGAACTTCGCCGCCAGATCGAACAGAGCCGCCTTGAGATCGGGAAGCCCCTGCCCCCCCGGCCCGCCGACGCTCGACACCGGCACCACCGCCGATCCGGCGAACGGCGTGCCGGCGAGCAGCTCCTCGACTTCGAGCTGCGCCAGCTCAATGAGATCGGACGCCACCAGATCGACCTTGGTCAACGCCACCAGCCCGGCCGGAATGCCGAGCAGCGAGCAGACCGCCAGATGCTCGCGCGTCTGCGGCTTCACCCCCTCGTCCGCCGCGACGACGAGCAGCATGATGCGGATGCCGCCGAGACCGGCGAGAGCGTTGTGGAGGAAGCGCTCATGCCCGGGAACGTCGACAAAGCCGATCTGGAGGTCGCCTTCCGTGAGATGAGCGAAGCCGAGATCGATCGTGATGCCGCGCGCCTTCTCCTCCGCCCAGCGATCGCAGTCGATCCCCGTCAACGCCTTGACCAGGCTCGTCTTGCCATGGTCGATATGGCCGGCCGTGCCGACAATCACTCGATGCATGCGGATCGCCGCGCTCAGCCGGCCGGCTTCGCCAGCACCTCGCGGGCGAGCCGGTTGATCGTCGAGCCATCCGCTGAAGAGCCGAAGCGAGCCAGCATCTCCTTCATGATCGGGCCGATCGCCGCCGGTCCCGACAGCCCGCGGGCATCCACCACCTCCTGAATCGCGGCGCGGATCTGCCCCTCGTCCACCTGCGCCGGCAGATACGCCGCCAGCATCCTGGCCTCCGCCTCCTCCTTCGCCTCCAGCTCGGGCCGACCGCCGGCCTTGTACTGCGCCGCCGCCTCCTCCCGCTGCTTGATCGCCTTGCGCACCAGAGACACGAATCCCGCCTCATCCACCTCGGCAATCCGGCGGATCTTCTCGTTCTTGATCTCGCTCAGCAGCATGCGCAGGGTCGACAGCTTCTCCTTCTCCCCCGCCTTCATGGCCGCCTTCACGTCCGCTTCGATGCGTTGCTGCGGTGTCGTCGTCATGGCGGGGGATTATAGGCGGGATGGGGCCTGCGCGCTGGATGACCCTCAGCCCTGGTGCGGTGAGGGCTCCTGATGCGCGGCTTCGTCGCCGGCCACACTGTGCTTGGTGTGCCCCTCGAACGCTCTCATTCGAGCCACGAGCTTCCAGGGATCATGGTCGCATTCGGCGGAGATTGCGGCGCGAATCGCGCGAATCTCCGCGATCTCGGGGTCGTCGTCGGTCGGCGGAATCTGCTCGTTAGCCATGGTGGTCATACTACTCTCCTAACAGCTCAAGAGGCGTTACAAGGTGCGGCGTCGAAAGCCCCAGCATCGTGTTGACTCTCGTGATGTGGTCGAACTTGTTGGCGTTGGCCAAGTGCTTGCAGTTCCAGGTGACGAGAAACCGACATCCGTGAAACGACGCGATCGCGAGGTGCAAGGCATCGCCGGTCGCACTCCTGGGCATCACAAGGTGGCGGATGTACGCCGCGACAATTTCGGCCACAGCATCCGGCTCATCGAGCCTCGGCAGCGGCTCTAAAAGCTCAGCCGCCTGGCTCGCCAGTGCCGTCGGCGCGCGGCCGATTTCGAACGCCACAGCCGCGCTGGTCACCAGAACGACCGACGACGGCGCGACGCTCCACCAGCGACGCGTCCATTCCCGGCGAACGACGGATTCAGCACCTCGGCGTTCTGTGAAATAGAAGCTGGGAATCGTCGTTTCGACATATGCCATTGGAAGGGTCATTTCGTGGCTCATCGCCTCCTTTTGGGAGGCGCCTATCTCATTGTAGCGCTCGGCGCCTGATCCCACCAGTGGCCCGACCGATCCGATCCGGTCCGTCAGGAACCCGAGATCGTGGAGTTCCCCTGCCCAAGAGGGTATAGTTTCTTCCAGGATAAGAACCAGCAGGCAAACAATCTCAGTGGGAGAGACCTTTAGATGTATTTGCATACTTTGGGGCTCAAGAACTTCCGCTCCTTCAGTGAAGCGGAGGTTCCACTCCGTTCAGATCTCACGATCTTCGTCGGCGAAAACAATGGGGGCAAGAGCAATGCCATCGACGCCATTCGTCTATTAACCGCGCCCTTGAATGGTCGTCGCGAGCTCTATTGTGAGCCGGCCGATGTCCGGTTTGGCAGCACCAGCCGTCGGTTCGATCTTCAAGGCACGTTCGCTGACCTCAGTGTATCCCAACAGGGTAGGCTCTTGTCGGCTGCCGCCGATATCTCCCTTGAGCGTGCCGTTTTTGGCTTGATCTACGATGAAAGCAACGGAGCATACCCGGTCAGGCCCTCCGTATGGGCGGGACATCTGAAGGGCATCCCCGAGCCCGGTTGTCTACAGATGGTGCGCCACGTTTATCTGCCGCCGCTCAGGGATGCAAAGCGCGCGCTCGCCTCGGGTAATCCGACTCGAATCTATGCGCTGCTCCAGCATTTTCTGGGCGATGCTAGCCCGGACGAGCTTGCAAAGACTCTGAGCCGGGCGGCCTCGGCCGAGATCCTCACCAAAGTCGACGACGCGGTCGATGTGAGTCTGGCGGCTTTGACCACGGGAGTGCGCCGGCAGAACGCTTCTATCGGTTTTGCGGCCGATGAAAAACTGATCGACATTGCCAGAGATCTACGCTTCAAGATCGCCGATCATGGCATCACGCCAGAGGACCTTCGTTACTCCGGTCATGGCTATGCCAACCTGCTTTACATAGCGACCATTGCCGTTGAGTTGGAGAAGGTGAATAACGCCGACCTCACACTCTTCCTTGTGGAGGAGCCCGAGGCCCATCTACACCCACAGTTGCAAGCAGCGGTTCTCTGCTTCCTCGAGGAGCAGGCGGCCAAGTCGAAGCACACCGACCCGAACCACAATGGGCCTGCGGGTGAGTTGCAAGTCGTGGTCGCCACCCATTCGCCGAATCTGTCTGCTTGGGTGGAGGGAAAGAATTTAGTAGTTTTCAGGTCATTAGTGGAGACGCTGCCGCTCTTGGCGAGCACTACTGAAGCAGATGCAAATGTCCCGGCTGACGCTACAGTCGGGACACCGGCGGTTGCCAAGTCCCTTCGTCGAGCTACACGTTGCTTACCTCTTAGCGACCTAGGTCTCAAGCCGGCTGATTGGCGCAAAGTCGACCGCTACTTGGACGTCACCAAGTCGGCGTTGCTCTTTGGAGGGCGCGTTCTGCTCGTGGAGGGTATTGCTGAAGCCCTTCTCTTGCCGGTGATTGCTCGCAAAGATGTCTTGAAGGATCGCCCCGACGACCTGCGGCTCTTCCGTAGTGCCGTCTTCGTGCCAATCGACGGAGTAGACTTTGAACCCTACGTCCAGCTCCTGCTTACATCTTACTCGGGCGTGCGTCTCGCCGATCGAGTCGTGGTAATGACCGACGGTGATGGAGCTGGCCTGAAAGAAGGGCAGGCCCTACCGGGCAAGGTGCGCAAGGAAAAGCTCGACGCCATTGCGGCGGAACTGCAAGCCTCGGACATATTCCATGCCATCATCAACACCTATTCCCTTGAGTCCGAGCTTGTTCGGGCGGGCAATGCCGACCTACTGAAGAGTGTCTATCTAGGGCTCCATCCCCAATCTGAAACGAAGTGGGACATGGCCGTCGCGCAGAGCGAAGGGGCGCAAGCCTTCGCGGTTCAGTCTCTCTTCAACTCCACGCGTAAGGGCGACTTTGCTCAGATCCTCTCGGAGAAGATTGAAGAGGGAGAAACCTTCACTACACCTCCCTATATTACCGCTGCAATTGAGGCTCTGGTGCAATGAGCCTCTTCAAGCCAACTGAGGAACAAGCGCGGATCATCGGGCACGGCGGGTCCGCCTTCGTGGCGGCGTGCCCAGGTGCCGGTAAGACTCGCGTTCTCGTTGAACGGGCTCGTGTACTGCTCAAAGATAAAGCCAGCGGTAGGGGCATCGCTTTTCTCTCCTTTACTAACGCCGCCGTGTCTGAGTTGGAGCAGCGCCTTCGTCAAGAAGGCCTGTTACCTTCGCCAGTATTCCCGCATTTCATAGGTACGTTCGATGGTTTTCTATGGCAATTCCTGGTCGCACCATTCGGCGTTCCTGGATGTGAGAGCCCGCCGCGTCTCATTCCAGATAAGGACGATAGGACTATTCAGCTCGGGAGTGCGCCCAAGCTGCGGCTGAAGTGCTTCGATCGAGCAACCGGCGAGGTCGTTCCTGCATTAGCTAAGGAGTGCGGTTTTGACCCAGATAAGAAGGTCAGCCGAACAAAAGCGTACGTGAGTATGGCTGCTTCGCTACGCGAGCGTTTCTTGAAGCGCGGAGAGCTTGACTTTACCGACGCTCGTGCGCTGGCAGTGGGGCGCCTGCAGGAAAAGACCCTGTCGACGCGGCTCGCGCGAGCCCTTGCCGGGCGTTTTAGCGAGGTCATTGTCGATGAAGCTCAGGACTGCAACCCGGCGGACTTACAGATCATCCAGTGGCTACGGGATGCAGGTATCGCGACTAAAGTGATCTGTGATCCCCATCAATCGATCTATGAGTTTCGGGGAGGCGTTACCGAGGAACTCTTTGCTTTCGGTCAAGGCTTCAACGCGGCTGACCAACTCGCGATGAGCGGCAACTTCCGCTCCAGCAATTTCATCTGCAAGGCCATTGCGGCCTTCCGATCATCGGGTGCTCGGTCCGATCCTGACCGCGCACTCGGTGAAAACAGCGCCGTAACTACGCCTGTCTACATTCTGACCTATTCGGGCAGCAGCGTACCCTCCTCAGTGGGGGCGAAGTTCCGTGAGCTCGTTGAGGCCGAGGGCATCGATCTAGCGCTATGTCCGGTGCTCGCCGCCACGCGACTCAGTGGAGCCAGAGCTGTTGGCCAGCCAAGCGAAGCGAATGCGCAGGATTTGACCTTGCGCCTCGCCTCTGCGGTGACTGACTTCCACTTTGCCTTCGAGATGGGCAACCGCAAGGCGGCGTTGGAGAAGATTCACCACGTGGTCCTCGAGATCGAGGGCCGAATGGGCGCCAAGACGTACCGTCAATACCTCGTTGCCGAGGGAATTGAGCCTAATGTATGGCGGCCCAAGATACTTAAACTTGTACGTGAATTGCGCTACGATCCTGCCACATACCCTGACTCGGATGCTTGGCATACCAAGGCAAAGACCCTATTGGCATCACACCTGCCGCCCCACGGTCAGTCAATCTCTCAGCGGCTGCGTCGTAATGAGGGGCTCTCCAGGGTGCTGGGAGTGGCTCCATCGTTCAGTCCGCCTGTCAGGACCATTCATGCCGTCAAAGGGATGGAATTCCCGGCCGTTTGCGTTGTACTGACAACACGCACTACACGGAACATCCTCGACTACTTAGCGACGGGATCTCCAGCCGACTGCGCCGAAGATGCGCGGAAGATCTACGTGGCGGCCTCCCGAGCCCAGCGCCTCTTGGCGATCGCCACGCCAAAGAGCCAGGCAGAGCGTTTGAAGACTCTTCTCGTTGCCAAGAGGGTGGCGATGAGCGTGGTCAGCCTCTGAATGTCGCCTCGCAGTGAGTAGCGCGTCGAGGCGAGGAGTGGCGGCTTAATCCACGGCCTTCTATGACTGTCCGATCTCCGCTTGGAGCTTCCGCTGGAAACCCTCCATCTCAAGCTCGTCGTTGACCTGATTGAGGCGGCGCACGTCCACTCCGCTCCGGAAGCCGCACGTCTTGGCCTTAACCTCGAACCTGGGCCACTGCAGCTCATCCACGCCCTCCGCCAGGATCTTGACCAACTCCGGAGTCACGGAACCGGCGTTCGGGCGCACCGGGAAGACGCGAATGCCATTGCGAAGGCCCTCTGGTTTCTGATCGGCCATAACTACCTCGCAACTATTGTACGCGCTCGGGATCTGAGAGCTCCGGATCTTGGCGCGGAGGTGTCACCTCGAGTTCTGGACGGTCTGGAGCTTGGGGCGGAGGCTCCTGACCTTGAGGCGAGACCCTCGGATCTTGAGGCGAGATTGCCGCCCCTCAAGGCGAGGCTCTCAGATCTCGGGGCGAGACCTCCACGTCTCGAGGCGAACCGTCCACATCTCGGGTCGAAGCTTCCAGATCTCAAGGCGAGCCTTCCGGATCTCGAGGCGGAGCGGCCCGATCACGACAGGAGCGGATTCCGCCTGGCCGTGGTCTGATCGCACGGCCTGGCGCCTACAACCCGTGACCCGGTCCGAAGTCCCCGTCACCCTGATCGCGGTCCCCGTCACTCGGTCCGCGGTCCCCGTCGCCCGGCCTGGAGTCCCCTTCACCCTGATCGGAGTCCGCGTCACACTGAGCAGGGTCCCCGTCATCCGGTCCGGAGTCCCTGTCATCCGGTCTGAGGTCCCTGTCTCCCGATTCGGAGTCCGCGTCAGCCGGTCCGCGGTCCCCGCCACCCGGACCGGGTCCGACGTCACGCGGCCCGGAGTCCGCGCCACCCTGGTGGCGGTCTCCGTCAACCGGTCCGGAGTCCCTGTCACACCGACCGAGGTCCCCGTCATCTTGACCAGGGTCCGCCTCAGCCTGATCGCAGTCCCTGTCACCGTGATCGAGGTCTACCTCATCCAAATCGGAGTCCGCGTCACGCTGACCGGGGTCCGTGGCAACCGGGCCAAGTCCGACGTGATCCGAACCGGAGCCGACGTCACCCGGACCGGGTCCGACGTCATCCGGACTGCGGCCAGAATCATGCGGACCGGGTCCGACGTCGTGCGGACCGACTCCGATGTCACCCGGACCGAGTCCGGCGTCACCCGGACCGACTCCGATGTCACCTAGACCGAGGCCGACGTCATCCAGACCGAGTCCGACGCCATCGGGACCGAGCTCGACGCCATCGGGACCGAGGCCGACGCCATCCGGACCGAGTCCGACGCCATCGGAACCGAAGCAGACGTCATCGGAACCGAAGCAGACGTCATCGGGACCGAAGCCGACGTCATCGGGACCGAAGCCGACGTCATGCGGACCGAATCCAAGGTTACCCGGACTGAGTCCGGCGCCATCTGGGCCGAGTCCGACGCCATCCGGACCGAAGCGGACGTCATCCAGCCCGAGGCCGACGTCACGCGGCCCGCGTCCGACGTCTCATCGACCGCCCCGAATTCTGGACGCTCAAGGGGCTTGGGACGGACGCTCCAGACCTTAGGGCGAGACCCCCGGGTCTCGAGGCGGATCGTTCGGATCTCTGGGCGAAGCTCCCAGATCTCGAGTCGAGCTACGCCTCTCCCATCGCCTGGACTGCTGCGCGGGTGAGAAACCCCGAGCGGCTCTCGCCGTGGCTCTTCGCGTACTCGTCGATGCGCCGGAGCAGGCGGGCCGGGACCGTGATGTTGATCTTCTCGGCGCGCCCGAGGTACCGCTCCACGTCCACTTCGATGACCACCCAGACGGCTCCCGCCAGATCCGGGTCGGCCTGATGCTGGGCTAGTGGCCGAGGAGGCGGAATGTCCAGACCCTTTTCCGCCAACAACTCGCAGTGAGCGTCGATGGCCTCCCGCGCCATCTCGACCGCCTCGTCAAAGGAATCACCGGCGGAGAAACAACCCGGCAGATCGGGAACCGTGACGCTGTATTTGACGCCATCGTCCGTGTGGAGGGCTAAGGCGAAACGCATGACTCACCTCCAAGGCCAACCGGCCTGCAGCAATCGTCACGAATCTCGCACCTATTCTATGCGCAGGCCACCCGAGCCCCGAAGGTTCGGCCCCGAATTCTGAGGCTTCCGCCTCAAGATCCGGACGATCCGCCTCGGGATCTGGGAGATCGGACCCGACTTCTGAGCCTTCCGCCTCGGTCTCCGGTCCTTCCGCCTCGGGATCTGAGAGGTCCGGATCTTGAGGCGGAGGTGTCGCCCCGAATTCCGGAAGGCCCGGATCTGGAGGCGAGACCTCCGCATCTTGAGGCGAGCCTTCCGGATCTCGAGGCGAGACCTCCGCACCGCGGGGCGAGACCTCCGCATCTTGAGGCGGGACCTCCCGATCTTGAGGCGGGACCTCCCGATCTCGAGGCGCGACCTCCCGATCTTGAGGCGGGACCTCCACATCTCGGGGCGAAGCTCTCAAATCTCGCGGCGGATCGTCCAGATCTTGAGGCGAGCTCTCCAGATCTCGGGGCAGGACCTCTACGGCTCGACAAAAATCCGCTGCACCCGCCGGCCCAGGCGGACCAGCAGCTCGTGGGTGATCGTTCCCGCCTGCTCGGCGACTTTCTCGGGACGGATGACGTTGCCGCCGTGCGCGCCGTAGAGGAGGACTTCGGCGCCGACGTCGATTCCGGGGATGTGGGTGACGTCGACTTGCATCTGATCCATGCTGATGCGGCCGACGATCGGGGCTTCCTGGCCTTCGACGAGAACGTGGCCGATTCCGGAGAGGCGCCAGGGGAGGCCGTCGTCGTAGCCGAAGGGGATGATGCCGACTCGCATGTCGTGCTTTGCCGTGAAGGTGCGGTTGTAGCCCAGGCTGTCGCCGGGGCCGAAGCGCTGGATGCTGGCGATGCGGCTGGTGACGCCGACCGCCAGCTCGAGCTCCAGGGCGTCGCGGACGGCCGGCGAGGGGTAGAGGCCGTAGAGACCGAGTCCGACGCGGATGAGGTTGTAGGAGGCTTCGCGCGGAAAGCGGATGGCCGCGGCGGTGTTCGCGGCGTGCGCCAGGAGGTTGTCGAAGCCTTCGGCTCGCAACGCCGCGAGGGATTCTTCGAAAACGGCGATCTGGCGCCTCGTGAAGTCGTCGTCCGCCGGATCGTCCGCGGCGGCGAAGTGGGTGCAGACGCCGGTCAGCCGCATCGTTCCGGTGTCGCGGATCTTGCGCGCCAGGGCGACGGCGGTACGCGGATCGACGCCGAGGCGGTGCATGCCGGTGTCGATCTTCAAATGGACGTCGAGGCTCTTGCCGGTGCCGTCCAGGCCGGCCGCGAAGGCGTCCACCAGATCCGGCGAGTAGAGGATCGGGGTCAGCCGGTAGCGCAGCAGGTTGTCCAGATCGTCGCGGTCGGGCAGGAAGACGTAGACGTTCTGGTGCACGCCGTTCTTGCGGACGGCGATCCCCTCACCGGTGGCGGAGACGCCGATGTGATGGATGCCGAGGCGCGACAGCCAGGAGGCGAGCTGGACGAGATCGGTGCCGTAGGCCAGCGCTTTCAGCATGGCGAGGATCTCGGCCCGGCCGCCGCAGTGACGGCGGAAGCGCGCCAGGTTTTCGCTGATCGCGGCGAGATCGACCCACAGGCAGCGCTGGGCGATCGATCCGGAGAGATCCCGCGCGGCGCGTACCAGGCCGGCTTTGCGCGGCCCTTTGAAGAGCACGGTGTCGCCGGAGCGGAGGAGCGGAAGAAGCCGGTCCTTCAATTCGTCGGGGCCGGCGACCGAGACCACGGTGCCGTCCGGCCGTGCGTCGCGGTAGCTTGCGGCGGTGCCTTGCAACTCGCCGCCGCCGACCAGGAAGACGTGGCTGAAGCCGCACTGGCCGGCCTGGGTGCCCACCTGCCGGTGCTCCCGTTCGCCTTCCGCGCCGAGCTCGCGCATGCCGGCGAAGACGAAGATCTTCCGCCCGGTCTTCGGACCGCCGAGCGCCGCCGAGCGGAGAGCCGCGTGCACGGAGATCGGATCGGCGCTGTAGGCGTCGTTGATGATCCGGATGCCTTCCGGCGAGGACCACACCTCCATCCGCGTCGGCGGCGGCGCATAGTCTTCGAGCGTCGAGGCGATCTCGTCGAGGCTGACGCCGAGCAGATAAGCGGCCGAGGCGGCGAAGTGCAGATCCGCGATGAGGTCCGGCGAGCGCGTCTTGACGCGGACATCGACCCGGCCGTCGGCGGTGGACAGCTCCAGCAACTGGCCGTCCTCGACCAGCCCGCTCGACGTCAGAGCGAGCACCTGGTCCCCGGCTCCGACACCGCCGACTCGGTAGATCGGACAGGCCAGCCGTCGCGCCGGCTCCTCGATCGCCGGCTCGCCGGCCGGCAGCAGCACCCAGCCGCCGGCGGGGATGTGCGCAAAGAGCGTCATCTTCTCCCGCGCGATCGCCTCGCGGCTGCCGAACGACGCGATGTGCGCCATGCCGATGTTGGTCAGGATGCCATAGCTCGGCGCGACGATCTCCTCCAGCGCCGCCATCTCGCCCGGCTGCGAGATCCCCGCCTCGAAGACGGCCAGCGGCGCCTTCCGATCCGCGGAGAGCACCGCCAGCGGCAGACCCAACTGGCTGTTGTAGCTGCCCGGGGAGGCGATGATCCGCTGGCTGGCGAGGAGAGACGTCAACGCGTCCTTGACGATCGTCTTGCCGTTGCTGCCGGTGATCGCGAGAACCTTGCCGATCGTCTCCCGCCGGTACCACCGCGCCAGCAACTGCAATGCGCGGAGCGGCGACCCCACGGCGATCAGCGGCCAGTCCGGCTGCGCTTCCGGGAGGCTGTCGATCCGCGCCGCGGCGACGATCGCCGCGGTCGCTCCGTTGCGGAACGCATCCGCGACGAAGCGGTGGCCATCCGTATGCTCGCCGTGCAAGGCGACGAACAGAGCACCGGGCGAGGCGCCGCGGGAGTCGATGCAGATCTGCTCGATCATCCCGGCAGCCTCAACGCGGCCGCGCAAAGTACCGCCGATTTCGTGTGCGATCTGGTCGAGCCGGGTCGGAATCAAGAGAGTGTCTCCACGCGGAACGATCCTACCAGCGATGGGCCGGAGGCCCTCACCCCCGGCCCCTCTCCCGGCTCCCCCCGCCCCTTCCCCGGGAGAGGGGAGACAAGCAACGACAGCTCTCCTGCTTCTTTCTTGTCTCCCTTCTCCCGGCGGGTGTGTGGGGGGAGCTGGGAGAAGGGCGGGGATGAGGGCCCCTTGCCAAACCGATACTGATACGCCATTATCATTTACGAGATGAGCGCCATGACGAACCGGGGCAGCGAGCGGGACACCCAGCAGAAGCGGGCGATCCGTTCCGCCATCGAGACGGCGGGACGGCCGATGAGCCCGCGCGAGGTGTTGGACGAAGCGCTGCCGCTCTCCCCGGGTCTCGGCATCGCCACCGTCTACCGCACCCTCAAGAGTGGCGTCGACGGCGGCTGGCTCACCCAGGTCGAGCTGCCGGGCGAGCCGCCGCGCTACGAGGCGACCGGCAAACAGCATCATCACCACTTCCACTGCCGGAGCTGCGACCGCGTCTACGAGATCGAGGGCTGCCCGGACGGCCTGCGCGCGCTGACGCCCCCCGGCTTCTCGCTCGAAGCCCACGAGGTCGTGCTCTACGGATTGTGTGCGGCATGCGCGCCCTGATCGCCTTCGCATTGACACTGGCAGCCTGCCGGGCCGCCGGCCCCGCGGCTCACGATCCGCTGGATGACGGGAGGATCGCGGTCGCGGTGAGCGTGCCGCCGCAGGCGTATTTCGTCGAGAAGATCGGCGGCAGCCACGTGCGGGTGGAGGTGATGATCCCGCCCGGCTACTCCCATGAGGACTACTCGCCGAGCCCGCGCCAGATCGTCGCCCTCTCGCACGCCCGCCTCTATATAAAGGTAGGGCACCCCGCCTTCGAGCTCGAGACGCATTTCATCGATCCGTTCCTGGCCGGCAAACCCAGTGTCCGGGTGGTCGACATGTCGCGCGGCATGGAGCTGATCCGGGGAGAGGCGAGCGAGGGAGGGGAGGAAGGGAGCGATCCGCACGTCTGGGTGGCGCCGGCCACCGTGCGCGTGGCGGCCCGCAACATCGGCGACGCGCTCACCGGCGTGGATCCCGCGCACGCCGCCGAATACCAGGCCAACCTGCGCGCCTTCCTGACCGAGATCGACGCCCTGGACCGCGAGATCCGCACCCGTCTCGGCCCGTTTAGCTCGCCGCGGCGCTTTCTCGTGTACCACCCGTCCTGGGGCTACTTCGCCCAGGAGTACGGCCTGAGGCAGGTCGCCATCGAAGCCGAAGGGAAAGAGCCGAGCGCCAAGCGGCTCATCCAGCTCATCGACGACGCCCGCCGCGATGACGTCCGCCTGCTCTTCGTCTCCCGCGGCTTCCCGCGCAAGAGCGCCCAGGTCATCGCCGACGCCGCCGGCTGCAGGATCGTCACCGCCGATCCGCAGGAGCACGACTGGGCGGCCAACCTGCGGCGCGTCGCGGTGGCGATCGGCGAGGCGTATCAAGCCGCCACAGTCGATAACTTGAGATCGCCCCCACCCTACCCGGGGTTAAAACCCCGGGCTACGTGCCTTCGCCCTCCGGGCGACACTACCACCCACCCGGAGGGCCGGGGACAGCGCCCCTTGTGGGCGCGGGCACGTAGACCCGGGTTTCAACCCGGGGCGGGGGAGGCCACGCCCGGTGCCGAGGAGTGAAATGACTCCCCTTTCACAACCCCTCCTCGAAGCCCGCCACGTCACCTTCGGCTATGGCCGCGAGCCCGTCGTGGAGGACGTCGAGCTGGCCATCCATCCGCGCGACTTCCTGGCCGTGATCGGACCGAACGGCGGCGGCAAGACGACGCTGGTCAAGATCCTTCTCGGCCTGCTGACGCCCTGGTCCGGCGAAGTCGTCTACCGTTTCCCTGGAGGCCGTAAGGGCCGGCTCGGCTACGTGCCGCAGTTCTCGACCTTCGACAAGTCCTTTCCGCTGCGGGTGAGCGACGTCGTCCTGATGGGCAAGCTGGGCAGCCGCGGCCTGTTGCGGCGGTACACCAAAAGCGACCACGCCGAGTTGGAGGCCGTGCTCGACCGTCTCGATCTGACCCGTCTCGCCCGCGCTCACGTCAGCGAGATCTCCGGCGGCCAGCTCCAGCGGGTGCTCATCGCGCGCGCCGTCCTTTCCGATCCGGACATCCTCTTCCTCGACGAGCCGACCGCCTCGATCGACGCCGAATCGCGGCAGGTGCTCACCGAGCTGCTCAAGGACCTGAACCGCAGCATCCCCATCGTCGTCATCACCCACGACGTGACCTCGATCGCTCCCCTGGTGCAGCACATCGCCTGCATCAACCGGCGGCTCTGGTACCACGCCGGCGGCGAGCTCGACCAGGCGATGCTCGAAGAGGTCTACGGCTGCCCGGTAGAGATGGTGACGCACGGCGTCGCCCACCGCGTCCTTCACGATCATCCTCATCACGGGCACGCGCACGACCATCCCAACCACTGAGGCCCTCCCGGTGCACAGCCTTCTCGACGCCCTCTCCTACGAGCTGATGCGCAACGCCGTCCTGGCCGGCGTGCTGGCGGCCGTGCTGTGCGGCGTCGTGGGTCCCTTCGTCGTGGTGAAGCGCCTGGCCTTCCTCTCCGACGGCATCAGCCACGCCGCCTTCGGAGGCATGGGAGCCTGCTTCTACTTCGGCCTCGATCCGCTCCTCGGCGCCGTCGCGGTCGCCCTCGGCTGCGCCCTCGCCCTCGGGCTCCTGGACACCGAAGCCATCCGCTCCTACGACGCGATCATCGGCGTGCTCTGGGCCGTCGGCCTGGCGATCGGCATCGTCTTCGTCTACAAGACGCCGGGCTACGCGCCGAATCTGATGACCTATCTCTTCGGCAACATCCTCCTGGTCTCGCGCCACGAGCTCGCCGTGCTGGCGGTGCTGGCCGGCTCGGTGCTCTTCATCCTGGCGCTCTTCTTCAAGGGGATCGTCGCGGTGTCCTTCGACGAAGTCTTCGCCCGCGTGCAGGGAGCGCCGGTGCGCCTCCTCATGGTGCTCCTGCTGACCATGATCGCCCTCTCGGTGGTGATCCTGATCCAGGTGGTGGGGATCATCCTCGTCGTCGCCCTGCTCACCATCCCGCCGGTCATCTGCCTGATGTTTTTGAAAGATCTGCACAGCGTCATCCTCGGCTCGGTCCTGCTCGGCGTCGGCATGACCCTGGGCGGCCTGACCCTCTCCTACCTCTACGATCTGCCCAGCGGCCCCGCCATCATCCTCCTCGGCGCCGCCGTCCTCCTGGCCGTCTACCTCCTCCGCAAGCTCCGCGGCGGCGCGCCACGGCTGCTGCCGGATCTAAGAGGATAAATCTCCGTGACTGCTCCCTCGTCGCCCATCGACATCCGCCAGGCCACCCTCGAAGACGCCGAGCTGCTCGCCCGGCTCGGGGCCGCTCTGTTCATCCAGACCTTCGCACCCCTGAACACTCCCGAGGACATGGCGGCCTATCTCCCGACCGCCTTCAGCCCGGTGATCCAGGCGGCGGAGCTGGAGCGGAAAGGGACGATCTGCCTGATCGCGGTGATCGGCGGGGGTGGCGAAACACCGGTCGGCTACGCGCAACTGGCCGAGTCCAATCCGCCGGACTGCGTCGCGGAAGGAAATCCCATCGAGCTGGTGCGTTTCTACGTCGACGCGGCGTGGCACGGGCAGGGGGTGAGCCCCGTGCTGATGGAGGAAATCCTCGGCCGGGCCGCCGAGGGCGGCCACGACTCGATCTGGCTGGGGGTCTGGGAGAAGAACGCCCGCGCGATCGGCTTCTATGAGAAGAAGGGCTTCGCGATTGCCGGGCGGAAGGACTTTTGGCTCGGGGCCGATCTGCAGACGGACCTGGTGATGCGACGGGGGCTCAACGTCAGGGCGGCCGTCAGCTTCTCAGGGTAACCCTACGTTCCCGCAGAGGAGAGACCTCCGCCAAAAGCGTAAAATCTCGGTCGTAGAACCTCCTGGACGATCGGAAGGCAGGTAGCGATCTGATCCAGCGGGATCTCTTCGTCCAGCCGGATGCGGCTCGGCTTTCGGAAGACCTCGACCCACACCGAGGTATCGACGAGGAACATGGAGCGGTCAGGAGGAGCGAGACGACGAGAGGTCGTCTCTCATCTCGGCGAGATCGCCTTCCCAGAGACCGGACCCCGCGAGCTCCAGAAGACGCTGCGCCGCGAGCTTCCCGTCCTGCCCGGTCGCGTCGAGGATCGCGTCCACCCGCTGGGCGAGCTCGCCATCGGTCGTCAACAGCTTGCGGACCTGAACCCGCAAGGCCGCCTGGACATCCGGATCCTGGGGGTCCGTGGCCGCGTCGCGGAAGGCTTCGCGAACCGCTGGCTCGCCGTCGAGCTTCGGCTGGAGCAGCCGCCACAAGGTCAACACGGTGCGCCACGCCTCCGCGGCGAGCCTTTTCGCGGCCTCATCCCGGCCTGTTACCAAGAGAGGCAGGTAAGGGGCCAGGATCTCGACGAGTCGCGGCGCTTGGGCTTGTGGGCTCACGTTTCGGCGATTCCTTTCCGGGTTCCAGGATATCACGCCGTAGAAACGACGAACGCCGCGGCGTGCATGCCGCGGCGTTCACATGGTCTCCAGAAATCTCTTCAGGCCTTCTTCGTCTTGCTGACCGGGCAGGACGGGCCGCGCAGGGAGGTCGAGGCCTTCTGCAGCCAGTTCTTGTCGGCTCCCGAGTAGGAGAAGATGAAGCTTCCACCCTTGATCCGGTCGATCACCGGCTTGACGACCGTCGGCGACAGGGCCGGGCAGCCCCAGCTCCGGCCGAGGCGGCCGTACTGGCGGGCGTGCTCGGGGCTGACGTACCACGCGCCGTGCATCACGATGCTGCGCGCCTCGGCGAGGTCGTTGACCCCTTCGTCGAGTCCCTTGAGCTTCAGGGAGTAGCCTTTGCCTCCCTCGTAGGTTCCTTCCGTCAGGAAGAGGCCGAGGCTCGTCTGGTGGCTCGCGTCCAGGTTGGAGAAGTGGGTCGCGACGAGGTCGCCGCTGCCGGCTCCGTGCGCCACCAACTCGTGGAAGAGCACTTTGCCGTGGGCCAGATCCAGCACCCAGAGCCGCGGCTGGGTCGAGGGGAGGGAATAATCGATGACGGTCAGCACATCGTTCCGTCCGGAGACCCCGCGAGCCTTGGCGCAGGCGACCGCGTCGAGCGCGGCGGCGAGCACCTTGGGCGAGAGTCCGTCAGCCCCCTGGGCGAGCAGCGCCGTGGCGGGCGTGCTCACCGCCGGCTCCACGTCAGGCATGGGAGATGCAGTAGCCACTGACGTCGAGGAGGGGAAAAGGGCGCTGCCGGTGAGCAGCAGGGCGAGGGCAAGGCGGATCCGAGAAGTTTTCGTCACTGAAGTAGCGCCTCCAAAAACAAGCGGCCCCGGCGCCTGCTTGCCGCAGGTCGCTGGCCCCGTTGGGGGTGTTTCCTATCCTGTCCAGATCTGAAACATTCTGGCTGGACCAGGATATTCCGGAACAAGTCGGCGCATTCTACACGATCGAGGGCGCTGCCGGGCGCCTGGCCGGTAAAAAGGGAAAAAAAAGGGGAGGAGCGACGGCGTTCGCTCCTCCCTTGGAGGAGACCTGGTGACGCCGCCCACGGCGGGCGGCGTTTTGGTCTTCATAGGGTGAGTGACGGCTGCGGCAAATTCATTT
>DATARD010000189.1:0-11944 GCA_036264355.1 Thermoanaerobaculia bacterium | reverse complement strand
AGCGTCTCGGCGTCGATGTTGGAGCCGGACAGGATGACCACGACCTTGCGGCCGGCGAGGCGGTCGCGCAAGAGCCGGAGACCGGCGAGCGAAGCCGCGCCGGCTCCTTCGGCGAGGTTGTGCGTCGTACGCAGCATGAGGCGGACGGCGTCCGCGAGCTCGGCCTCGCTGGCGACGACGAAATCTCTGAGGCCGCTGCGCAACGCCGCGAAGGTCAGCTCATAGCAGGATCGCGTCGCGAGGCCGTCCGCGAAGGTCGCCGCGGACTCCAGGGTGATCGCACGGCCGGCGCGCCATCCTTCGTAGATCGCCGGAGCTCCCGCCGCCTGCACGCCGTAGACCTCGACGCCGGGCCGCAGGCCGCTGACGGCGACGAGGGCTCCCACGGCCTGCGAGCCGCCGCCGATGGAGACCACGATCGCGTCCACATCGGGCGCTTCTTCGAGAATCTCGAGGCCCATCGTCGCCGCTCCGGCGATGATGGCCGGATCGTTCGTCGAGTGGACGAGATGAAGACCCTGGTCGCGGACGAGGGCCTTGGCCACGTCCACCGTCTCGTCATAATCGCGCCCCTGCTCGATGAGGGTGGCGCCGTAGCCGCGGATCGCCAGGTTCTTCTCGGGGTTGTTGCCCACCGGAACGCAGATCGTGACCGGTGCTCCCAGAAGCCGGCCGGCCAGCGCGACCCCCATCCCGTGGTTGCCGCGCGTCGCCGCCACCACGCCGCGGCTTCTCTGCTCGGCGGACAGCAAAGTGAGTGCGGAGAGAGCGTTGCGGATTTTGAACGCATTCGTGGGCTGATGGTTCTCATGCTTGACCAGCACGCGGATCCCGGCGCCGATCTCGTCGTCGAGAGCCGGATAGGACCGCAGCGGCGTGGCAGGTAAGAACGGGCGGATGCGCTCGCGCGCCGCCAGGGCGTCTTCGAAGTGGATGGGCAGTGTCATGGGCGCGAAGCTTACCGCATCGGTTACGTCTGTTGAACGATCACCGCTCCATGCTCGGTCAGCAGCTCACTCAAGATCGACCTGTGACAGCGCTCCGCGTTCTCGCAATAGCAACCGACTGAAAAATCGGTCTGGTGCGACATCGCGGCCAACAAGGCGAGGAGCCGCTGGACCGGAGGCTCTTTCATCTCGTGGCGATAGCGCTTGACGAAGGTTTTCCACTTTTCTGGGGTGAACGGCTCGGAGAGCGCGAGCTTGACAGCTTCCGCGCTGGGCGCGAGATCTGGCAGCCAGAGGTCGTAATAGTCGCGCCGGGCGTAGTCCTCTTTCTTCACACCCCGTGGAGGACGCCGGACGGTGCCGAGGCGCAGACCCTCTCCTTCTGTTCGCGGTGTTCCCAGGCGGACGATTCGGATCGCCATGGTTTCTCCGAACGACTGGACTTAAGCTGAGAAATCCTCGCCACTCTCGGTAATCGACAAAAGCTCCACCCAGCTTGACCCCACGCGGTAATAGACGACGTATTCGCGTCCACGAAGATAGACTGGCCACATCAGCATGGGCGTCTCCGGGATCGGGAATCCCCGCTCAGGATGCCAGCTCAGCGTCGAACCGGATGCTATGGATGACCTCGCGGAAGCTATCCACTGATCTCGCGGGCCAGCTTTTGTCCGTATTCGATTTCTTGCGGGGTCGCCGAGCGTGGCTGCCCCAGGGCGACTGTGGAGTAGGGAATCGTTTCTCCCTCCGCCGCCAACTGCCAGCCGATGAATCGATGGGACAGGTTGCTCACATCGGAAGCATCGAGCTGCCAGAGCATGCGGATCACATCCTGGACGATGGCGATCTCGTCTCCGGAAAACCCGGACAGGTTCGGCTCACGAAGAGCGAAGAGTTTCTGTTGGACTTTACCGAAGTGGTCACGCTCGGCCCAGGCGCAGAGGCTCTCCCGTGTCATGGTCTCAATCACGGGCAGTGCTTGTCTCGGCGCCGGCCCGTTCTTGAGCTTCTGGTATTCCTGCCCGGAGATGGAGTGCCCAAGCTTCTGGAATGCCCAGAAGTCTGCGTAGAAAAGGATCTTGTAGAGCTTCGTCTTGCCACACCGGAGATCGCTCTCGGTTTTCCTGGCGATATACAAGATCAGCTCGATGAATTTCTTGTTCTTATTCTTGACCTTTGCTGCCATGAAGAGATCCTCTTTCCCACAAAAGGATACCACCCCGGATGCCCCTCACGCAAAAATCCGCGGCGGCTCTTTGGCCGCGTGGGCTTCGTCGGTGGTGAGCACGTTGCCGTCGGGATCCAGGTAACGGCCCTGGCCGATGTCGAGGAGGACGCGGTTGCGGCCGCGGCGCTTGGCTTCGTAGAGGGCTTCGTCGGCGAAGAGGATCAGCTCGGCGGCGGTTTTGATGTAGAGGTCGGGAAAGGAGGCGGCCCCGGCGCTCAGGGTGAGGGGGACGCGCTGGCCTTCCCATTCGAAGGGCAGGGCTTCGACCTGCTGGCGGACGCGCTCGGCGACGGCGAGCGCGGCTTCTCCTCCGGCGTTGTCGAGGAGGAGGACGAACTCCTCGCCGCCGTAGCGGCAGCAGAGGGCTCCCTCGGTCTTCTTGAGGAGGGCGGCGGAGGCGATCAGCGCGGCGTCTCCGGCCGGGTGGCCGTAGGTGTCGTTGATCCTTTTGAAGTGGTCGAGGTCGCAGAGGACGACGGCCATGGAGCTGCCGTCTTCCAGGCAACGGGCGTGGATTTCGTGCAGGCGCCGCTCCAGGACGCGGCGCACGGCGACTCCGGTGAGCGCGTCCTCGCGCGCTTCGCGGCCGGCCAGGCAGCGCTGGACGGAGACGCTCGCCTGGTGGATGAGACGGTCCAGGAGGTCGACCCCCTGCGGATCGAGCCGGCGCGGATCGCACCAGAGGCGGATGCGCGCCAGCGGCTTGCCGTCGGAGTGGAGGTGGCGTTCCAGGATCTGCCAGGGCGTGCGGCGGTGCACTCCCGGCATGGCCGGCGGATAGCGGTCCGGCTCCGGCACGCCTTCCTGCAATCCTCCCTGCGGCCCGGCCCACCAGCTCTTCAGCTCGCCGCCGGGGACGAGGATCTCGAATTGGAACCAGGCGGAAGCCTGGACGACTTTGGAGCACTCCAGGCGGATGCGGTCGATCACCTCGACGAGCTCGCGCTCGGAGTGCCCGACCATCCTTTTGGCGGCGCGGCGCAGCTTTTCGAGGTCGCGCACGCGGTGGTGGGTTTTCTCATACTGCACGCGGTTGCGCCCGGCTTCGAGGGACAGCACGGCGTAGCCCGCCAGGAGGCCACCGGCCAGGGGCCAGTTACCAGTCAGGCCGACGGCCGCCACCGCACCTCCGACTGCCCAGCCGAAGGCATCCAGGACGAGTGGTGGGAGGAGGGTACGCCAGCGCGGCGGCAGGTCGGGACGGCGGATCTTGCTGTCGGCGATTTCCAGACCGATCCATAAAGCCAGGTAGAGCAGGGCGGTGGAAGAAACGGTCAGCAGCAGACCATGATTGGCGTGGAGCCAGGCCCAGACGCCGGCGGCTCCGATCGTGGCGAGCACGGCGCGGCCGGTGCTTTCCAGCGAGCGCAGCAGGCTGCGGCGATCGGGACGGCTGTAGACCGCCCGGCGACGCACGAAACGCAGAGAAAGGTCGGACACCAGCACCGCCGCGGCGGCGAGCCCGGCCGCCGGCACCGCTCCGCTCAGCAGCAGAGCCGTCGGCAATACGGCGGTGCCGAGGCCGACGGTCGACACCGCCAGGAACGGCCGATGGAAAGCGGCCACGGCTCCGGCGGCGATGAGCACCACCAGCAGCCATGGCGGCAGCGGTCCGTCGGCGTCGAGGGCGTGGATGCGCGACGCGATCAGCAAGGCCAGGGCGGTCCCCAGGAGCGGCAGCAGGGACGCCCAGAGGTCGCGGGGCGATCGAGGCGGTTTCATAAGAGATTGCCCAGATCCCGCACGGCCGGCAGGATGCCGAAACCGTCCGCCTCCCGCACGGCGGTCAGGATCGCTTCCGCCACGGCGCGCTCGGCGAGGACGCCGATCTGGTGCACGTGCGCGGGGCGGCGGCCGGCGGCGAGGGTGACGATGAGGTCGCCGTCGTAGAGGGAGAGGGCCGGCGAGAGGGTGCGGTAAAAACCGCCGAAGGCCATCTGGCAGACTTTGTGCGCGGCCGGCTTGCTCAGGATCGCATCGGTCATCACGATGGCCAGGGTCGTGTTTCCTTCCCACGGGCTGGCGAAGTCGGGCGGCAGAGCGGCCATCACGCGCTCGGCGTCGGCCAGCTCTCTGGACTCGGGGGCGGTACGGCAACCGGCGAGAAGAGTGCCGTCCAGGTTCCGTACATCGCCGAAGGCGTTCACCGCGACGGCGGCGCAGACGGTGGCGCCTCCCGGAAGGCTCAGACTGGCGAAGCCGAATCCCCCTTTCATGCCGTTCGGGAGGCCGAGAGCCTTGCCGATGGTGGCGCCGGTGCCCGCGCCCACGCTGCCGACGGCGACCTCCAGCGGTTCGGCCGGCTCGTGCTCCGGCATGGCGAGAGCGTTGGCGAGCGCCTCCTCGGACAGCGCGGGGGTGGGCCGCGCGGCGGCGCTGCCGAAGCCGAGATCGAACAGGATCGCGGTCGGCACCAGGGGAATCGGCGCGATGCCGGTCTGAAAGCCGTGGCCGTTCCGCGCCAGCCAGTCGACGACGGGATCGGCGGCGGAGAGACCGAAGCCGCTGCCGCCGGCCAGCACGACGGCGTGCGCCCGGCTGCCCAGATGCTGCGGGCCGACCAGCGAGTCGAACTGGCGGGTGCCGGTGGCCGAGCCGCGCACTTCCGCCGCGGCCACCATGCCGGCCGGGCAGAGGATCACCGTGACGCCGGTCTTGCCGGCGGTGTCCGAGCCATGGCCGATCCGGAAGCCCGGCAGGCTGAGCCGGCCGGCCGGCGGCAGAGGCGCCAACGGAAATTGGTGTAGATCCACGCCGAGCATTCTACCCCCGGGCGTGTGCTAGGTTACGGAGCGTTCATGCGCCGCCTCGTCCTTCCGCTCCTGCTCGCCTTCCTCACTCTGGGCATTCTGATCGCGATCGTGCAGCAGGTGCCGTCCGCCAACGGGCCGGCCGAGTGGCAGTGGCCGTATCATCCGGCCGGGCTCCACGGGCTTGGCCTGTTGATCGCGGCGGCGTTGATGGTGGCCTTCACCTGGTGGACGGCGCAGGACCGGACGCGCGATGCGCGCTGGGCGCTGCCGCTCCTCATCGCTCTCGGCTGGGTGCTCACGCTCGACGTGGCCCGCGCCGAGACCGGCGGCTTCCGCGGCGTGATGGAAGCGCTCGCCTCGCGGCACATATTCGGCTTCGTGTTCGACGAAGGTCTGGCGCCGGATACGCGGGAGCTCCTCGCCGACTATCCCAAGGCCACGGCGGATCTCAACCAGCACACCCGCACCCATCCGCCCGGCACGCTGCTGCTGGTGCGCGGGCTGGATCAGATCGGCCGCCGGCTGCCGGCGCCGCAGCCGGGGAGCAACTCGCTGAGCGCGCTCGCGGCGGAGTGCCTCGACCGCGAGGTGCAGCGCGCCGCGGTCCGCCATCGGCCGGTGCCGCAGCCACCTCCGGCCGCCTGGACGCTGGTGCTCCTCGCGCTTTTGCTGCCGGGCCTTTCCGCCTTGGCCACGTGGCCGCTCCACCGGCTGGCGCTGCACCTCGGGCTCCCGGCGAGCCCGGCGCTGCTGGCGGCGGCGCTGTGGATTCTGGTGCCGGCGCGCTCGCTGTTCACGCCGTCGCTGGATCAGGCATTGCCGTTCCTGCTGCTGACCGCCGCCGCCCTGGCCGCCGGTCCCGGCCGCTGGCGCCCGGTGGCCGCCGGCGTCATCCTGTCGCTCTCTTTCTTCGTGACGTACGGTTATCTGGCGCCGGCCGTTCTCGTCGGTCTGCTGGTTGTCGTCCAACCGCTGGGCGAGACGACCGGCGAAAGCGCGGACCGCCGGCAGGTCTGGCGCCGGGCCGCGCTGCGCGCCGTCCTCCTGGCCGCCGGCGCGCTCCTGCCGTGGCTCGTCCTGGCGGTCTGTACGGGCTACAACCCGCTGGCCGCCTTCGAGGATGCCATGGCACAGCATCGGATGATCGCCGTGGAGTCCCGCTCCTATGCGACGTGGCTGCTGTGGAATCCGTACGATTTTGCCTTGCTGCTCGGCCCGGCGGTGCTGGGCCTTGCCGCCGCGGCCCTGGTGCCACGAGGGATGCGGACGCCGGCTTTTCGGAGTCTGACCTGGGGCTGGTGGGCTCTCCTCGCCCTGCTCCTCGTCTCCGGCACCGTGCGCGGCGAGGTGGGGAGGATCTGGCTGATGTTGATGCCGTTCGCCTGCGTGTTGGCGGCAGGAGCGGCGGCGGAAAGATGGGACCGCCGCAGCTCCTGGGCCTCGATCGTTCTGTTGCTTCAGGCCGCGCTGCTGCTCGGGCTCGCGGCCAACATGACGTTCATGGGCTGATTTTCAGGGTACGAACGTTACCTTCAGATTCGAGAACGTCCAGCCGATCGGCGGGAAGTAGGCGCCGTCGGCGATGCCGGTCATGCCGAAATCGACGCTCACGACGTTGTTGCTCTGCACCAGGTCGGGATGATTGAGCCGTCCGACCAGCGTCTGCACGAGGTTGTTGCCCTGATAGACCTTGAAGGTTAGATTTCCGCTCGGGGTGTCGTAGTCGATGTTGACGTGGAAGGTGGTCTGCTCCGCCCACGGTCCGCCGTTGCCGCCGGTCACCACGTCGTCCTTGATCCCCATGTCCAGCACTGTTTTCTGGCGGTCGCCGCGGATGATCAAGCCGTAGAAGAGCGTGCGGTCGTTGCGCCGCAGCGACATCACGCCGGCGAACAGGCCCTTGGGGAAGCGGCCGATGAACATGTCGAAATCGACCGTCGCCTTCTTGTAGAGGACGCCGTTGCTCAACGGCAGGGTGAACGACTTGTAGGAGTCTCCCTGCTTGGCCGCGAGATAGGTGCCGGCCTGCTGGAAGACGATGGTGCCGCTCGGATTGCCTCCGCCGCCCCCGGCTCCCGGCACCAGGTCGCCGTCCAGCGTTCCGGA
Source organism: Thermoanaerobaculia bacterium (assembly GCA_036264355.1). GTDB lineage: Bacteria > Acidobacteriota > Thermoanaerobaculia > Multivoradales > UBA5704 > UBA5704. The sequence continues at coordinate 4,910 of DATARD010000189.1, read as the reverse complement.
CGGCGTGACGAAGAAGGTTTCCGGCGAGCCGGGCTTATAGATCACGGCATACGGAAAGAACTGCTTGTCGCAGGTCGTCTCCATGCGCACGTCGGCGATGATCGTCTGACCCAGGGTCGCCAGCGCCTCGCCGTAATAGCGCATCGACAGCGGCGGCAGGGTGAGGACGACGGTTTTTGAGATCTGTGAGTTGTTGGTGCGGAACGCCTTGATGGTGCACTGCGTGCTCGTGGCGTTGAGATTGAGCAGTCCATAGTCGGTGATCGTGCCGCGTTGCGTGCGCTCCAAGCCCTGGAGCTCGGCGGTCTTGCCCGCTGCGATCACATTGGCCACCGTCACCGCCGGCACGCCGGCGTTCGCGAGATAACTCCCGTCGCCGGCCACCACCTCCAGGCGCGAGGTCACCACCAGCGCGGCCGGGCCGCTGATCTCCATCATGCCTCTGTTGTCCGCCGGTGCGAGGTTGGTCAAAACCACCGTGGCGCCGGCGGCGACGCTGACGGTCGACGGGGAGCCGGGCAGCGTCCCGTCGGTGTTCTCCGCGAGAAATCGGATGTTGGCTTTCTGGGTGGCCGTGCTGGTGTTGGTGACCCAGACGCGGGTCCGGTAGGTGGCTCCGTTGATGTTTTTGTTGACGACGAACGGAACATAGACCTCCCCGGCAAAGGCGGGGACGAGGCTCGTGCAGAGAGCGATCGCACCGAGCAGCACCGTCTTTCTCATGAAAAACCTCCTGCAGCTTGCAAGGCGAAATCCCTGCAATTTTGTCACATTGTAGGGATTCGCCCGGCGCGGCGCAATCAGATCGGATCGATTTGCGCGCGGAGGTTCGCGAATGAGTAGCCGTAGGGTGGGAAGAAGGCTTCGTCGGCGATGCCGTCCAAACCGAACTTGAGCGCGAGGCCGGTCCCCTGATCGCTCATGTCGATGTTGTAGATGGCACCCGAGGCGGTATGCAACAACGTACCGTTCTGGCTCGCCTGCAACGTCATCCTCCTCGCCTGGACGTCATAGACGATCTTGATGTGATAGGTCATCCGCTGCTGCCACGGGAAGCTCGCGGTGATCGTCGGATCGAGAATCGGAACACCCAGATCGATGAAGGTCTTGCCGCGGCTGCCGCGGATGTTGAAGCCGAAATAGAGGGTGCGGGCGGCGCCATGGCCGGCCTGGCGCACGAAGCCGAGGATGCTGTCGTAGGCCGGCGAGAAGGTGCCGGTCGTCATGTCGTATTCAATCGTCGCCTTGCCGTACTGCTGCTTGGCCACCAAGGGCAACGGCATGCTGAAAGACGAGGCGTTGGTCGTCGCGATGAAGAAGGTCCCGGAGCGCTGCACGACCACGCTGTCCCCGGGCGGCGGGTTCGTTCCCGGCGGCACCAGCGTCGAATCGAGACTGACCGTCGGGGTGATCAGGACGACGCTCGGCACGACGGTGCCGAGGATCTCGGCGAAAGCGGAGAAATTCTGGTCGCAGGTCGCCGAAATTCGGGCGTCGGCGACCGCGGAGATGCCGAGGAAGCCCAGGGCGTCCTCGAACCGTCGCACGGAGACCGGCGGCACGGTCACCACGGCGGCGCCGCCGAGCGGCGCGCCGTTCACCAGGGTGGCGCGCACGGTGCACTGCGTCACCTGCTGACCGAGGTTGACGAGGCCCAGATTGGTGACCGGCCCGTTGTCGTTGCGCGACAGGCTGAGCAGGTCGGCGGTGCCGTTCTTGGCCACCATGTTCTTCGACGAGATGGCGGGCAGGTAGCCCGTGGCGGCGATGGCATGCTGCGCGTCGAGCCCCTCGAGGTGCGCGGTGGCCAGGACCTGCGGCGCGCCGGTGATCTCCACCAGCCCGCTCACCCCGTTCGGCGCCAGGTTGGTGAGCAGCATCGTGCCGTTGGCGGCGAGGGTGTACGCCTGCGGCTTCGCCGTGCCGCGCTGCGTGCCGTCGGTCCCCTCCAGGATGAAAAAGATGGTGACCTGGCGTGCCGTCGTGCCCGGATTGGACAGCCAGAGACGGGTCTGGTAGCCCACGCTGCCGACCGTCTTGTTGGTGCTGACGGGGAGATAGACAGTGCCGGCGAAGGCGGGGACCAGCGCCGCGAGAAGCGCCAGCGAGCCGAGGAGAAGCACTCTCCGGGTCATGCGATCCATCTCCTGCCACGAAAGAACAACGGTCCAGCTCGAGGCGGCCAGGGGCCGACGGGTAACGATGTGTGCATTGTAGCATTACTCCGCATGCCCCCAGATAAATCGGCCGGACTGGCCTCTGTCGCCTCTTTCGATTAGGATACGCTGCCCACTTGCGGGGAAGGCCCATCGAAGAACCCCTGAGATCCGTAGACGAGACACGAGATGCCCACATCGACCCAAGAGCCGTCCGTCCGTTCCGCCCCGTCCATTGCCTCAGAAGTCGTCTGGCGGTGGAACGGCGGTGAGACCGAAGCGCTGGAGCGCGCCCGTGAGGCCGCCGCGGCCCGCAAGCGCGGCCTGCTGGGCGGCGTCATCGGCTTGTCGGTCGCGGCGGTGTTCTACTTCTTGCTCAAGCGGCCCGTCGCGGCGGCGGTCGTCGCCGCCATCGCCCTGCTGTTCGCGCTGCTGGCGCTTCTCGCGCCGCTCACCGCCTACAAGAGCGTCACCCGCGCCCTGGACCGCTTCGCCCACCTCGTGGGTACGGCCGTCACCTGGGTGCTGCTGACCATCATGTACTATCTGTTCTTCCTGCCCCTGGGCTGGTTCCTGCGGCTGCGCGGCAAGCTCGCCATCACCCGCTCCTTCGACCCGGGGCTCAAATCCTATTGGATGTCGCTCGAAGACCGCGCGCGGACTCCCGAGTCCTATCGCCGGCAGTTTTGATCCTATGAAGCTCCTGGGAATCAGTTGTTACTACCACGACTCGGCGGCCTGCCTGATCGACGAGGGGCGGATCGTCGCCGCGGCGCAGGAAGAGCGCTTCACGCGCAAGAAGCACGACGAGGGTTTCCCGTATAACGCCGTGCGCTACTGCCTTGCCGAGGGCGGCGTCACGCAGAGCTCCGATCTGGGCGGCGTCGTCTTCTACGACAAGCCGCTGCTCAAGTTCCACCGCATTCTCGAGACCTACCTGGCGGTCGCGCCGCGCGGACTGCGTTCCGCGGTGCAGGCAATCCCGGTCTGGCTGCGCGAAAAGCTGTGGATTCCGCCGCACATCCACGACTCGCTGGAACGCTGCGGCCTCGCCGAGCCGCCGGACGTCTTCTTCACCGAGCATCACGAGTCGCACGCGGCGAGCGCCTTCTACCCGTCGCCGTTCCAGGAGGCCGCGGTGCTCACCCTCGACGGCGTCGGCGAATGGGCGACGACGACGATCGGCGTCGGCGAGGGGAATTCGCTCCGGCTGCTGCAGGAGATCACCTTTCCGCACTCCCTGGGCCTCCTCTACTCGGCCTTCACCTACTTCACCGGCTTCAAGGTGAACTCCGGCGAGTACAAGCTCATGGGCCTCGCGCCGTACGGCGAGGGGAAGTACACCGACATCATCAAGAAAGAGCTGGTGGACATCCGCGAGGACGGCTCCTTCCGCCTCAACATGGACTACTTCGGCTATCTCGACGGCCTGGTGATGACCAACGACAAGTTCGCCGCCCTGTTCGGCGGACCGGCGCGCAAGCCCGAGTCGCCGATCGGCCAGCGCGAGATGGACCTCGCCAAGTCGATCCAGGAGGTCACCGAGGAGATCGTCCTGAAGCTGGCGCGGCATGCCCGCGAGCTCACCGGCAAGCGCAACCTGTGCATGGCCGGCGGTGTCGCGCTCAACTGCGTCGCCAACGGCATCCTGCTGCGCGCCGGCATCTTCGACGGCCTGTTCATCCAACCGGCGGCGGGCGACGCCGGCGGCGCTCTCGGCGCGCCGCTCGCCTACTGGTACAACGCGCTCGGCAAGCCGCGGCAGGTCGCGACCGGCACCGGTGGGGTCGCCGGCAAGCCGCGCGACGGCATGCAGGGTGCCCTTCTGGGTCCGGAATTCACCCGCGACCAGATCAAGGCCTATCTAGATGCCAACAACCTGCCCGCCGTCGAGCTGTCGGACGCCGACTGGGCGCCGCGGATCGCCGAGGTGCTGGCCGGCGAGAACGTCGTCGGGCTCTGCCAGGGTCGGATGGAGTTCGGTCCGCGCGCCCTGGGTGGCCGCTCGATCATCGGCGACTCGCGCTCGCCGCGCATGCAGTCGATCATGAACCTGAAGATCAAGTTCCGCGAGAGCTTCCGGCCGTTCGCGCCGAGCGTGCTCGAAGAGCGGATCGGCGAATACTTCGACCTCGACCGCCCCTCGCCCTACATGCTGCTGGTCGCGGACGTGGTCGAAAAGCGGCGCATCCCCAAGAAGGGGGATGAAAAAGGCCTGCCGCTCGTCGAATGGGTGAACCGTCCGCGCTCGGACATCCCCGCCATCACCCACGTCGACTATTCGGCGCGCATCCAGTCGGTGAGCCGGGAAGACAGCCCGCGCTATCACGCCATCATCTCCGAGTTCGAGAAGCTCACCGGCTACGGCGTCATCGTCAACACCAGCTTCAACGTCCGCGGCGAGCCCATCGTCTGCACCCCCGAGGACGCCTACCGCTGCTTCATGCGCACCGAGATGGACTACCTGGTGCTGGGACCGTTCCTGCTCGACAAGCGGCAGCAGCCGGCGATGGTCGAGGGAATCGACTGGCGCCAGGAATACGCCCTCGATTGACCGCCGGAACCTGACCGAAGGACCTCGCCATGGCCAAGATCGCCTACGTCGGCTCGCTGCTCAAGGACGTCTTCCAGTTCGCCCGCCAGAACAAGGTGTACTGGATCGTGCCGTTCGTGCTGGTGCTCGGGCTGCTCGTGCTGCTGGTGGTCACGAGCCAGGCGACGGCGCCGTTCATCTATACGTTGTTCTAGGCGAGC
>DATARD010000161.1:0-19497 GCA_036264355.1 Thermoanaerobaculia bacterium | reverse complement strand
GGCGGGTGCTACATCCGGCGCCTCCGGGCGGAGCAATCTCAGGAGGCCCTCCATGTTCCCGACGCTGGCCGTGCTCCCCAACCGCAGGAACCTCTCCCCCATCGTCTTCACTCTCCCGCTCCTGCTGCTCCTCCTCTGTGGCGGCTCCGCCGCTGCCCAGGACAAGACCCAGGCGTTCCAGGCGGAGATCCAGGTGCGTGAGATCGGGTTGATCATCGAGCCGCCCGACAGCGGTAAATTCAAGCCCGCGGACCTCCTCGTCTTCGACGGCGGCGAGGCGCGGCAGGTGCTCAAGGCCGAGCCGTTGCGCGCCGAGGGGAGCTCCCGCCCCTGGCACATCGTCCTCTACTTCGACCAGGTCCTCGCCAGCTCCGAGACCACCCGCGGCGCCGCCCTGATCCTCGCCCGGCAGGCCCGCGAGCTCACCAAGCTCGGCACCGTCGACATCGTTGTCGCCAATCCCGAGCCCCGCGTGATGCTGTCCGCGACGACCGACGCAGCCGGGATCTCGACCCTCCTCGGCGATCTCGCCGATCAGGCGCGGAAGAAGATCGAGGCGCAGCCGCCCGGACGCGAGGCCGCGCTGCCGGTGGTGAACGTGGCGGCCCTGCGCCTCCAGCTCGACCGGCTGACCGCCTTCCTGGCCGGGCAATCCGGCGGTAGTGCTCAGGGCGGCCAGGCTCTGTTCTTCGTTCTCGACGGCTTCCCGCCACCGCCCGGCGAGGCGGACCTCATCACGGCGGCGGACGCCGGATCGCCGCTGCCACCCGGCACCGCCGCCGCGTCGCTCCACGAGACCGCGCGCTTCCTCTCCGCCGCCGGCTGGATCACCTTCGCGATGCCCTACCATGACACGCAACCGGACCGCGAGCGTGTCGCGATGGCGGACATGGAGCGCATCCGCATCCAGAGCGGCGGCAGCGAGCACACCAACTCGGCGCCGCCGGTCATCCCCATGCGGCACCACGATGACCCGTTGCAGCACGAAAGCGTCACCGACGTCTTCACCCGCCCCGAGTCCGCGCCGCTCATGGCCCTGGCCCAGCCGACGTCGGGCACGATCCTCGGCGTCGAGTCGCAGGTGCGCCCGGCGATCACCGGGCTCGGCAAGCGCTGGCGGGTCTGGTACCAGGCGCCCGAAGCGCTCAACGGCAAGCTCCACACGGTCGAGGTGAGGCTCCCTTCGGACACCGCGCCGTTGCGCGGCCAGCGCTGGGTCAAGTCCTCGCCGCCCGACGAGCTCGACGCGGCCCGCGCCCGTCTCCTCGCCGCCGGCAATCCGGTCTCCGGCGGCACGCTCAAGGTGGACGCCAGCGCGGCCGGAAGCACCTTGCGCGTGCGTCTCGCTCCCGTGGCCGCAACCACCGCCGGTCCGCTACGCCTCTCGATCACCTACGACAACCGGTCCGACGTGCAGCATGTCGTGCTCGCCGCGGCGAGCCTCGACAAAGGCTGGGAGCACACCGTGGCGCTGCAGATTCCCAGCGGCGCAACGCGAGTCTCCGTCGTCGTCGAAGACCTCGCCGGCAGCCGTTGGGGGGGAGCGGTCGTCGACCTGTCGCGCTAGGCGCCGGCTGGTAGGATGGCGCCATGGAACCGATCGAGGAGACGCGCGAGCCACAACATCTGTACGCACCCTCCCGGTCGTCTCTCGGGACGGCCGGGCTGCGCACCGCGCCTGGGAACCGCCAGGAGCCCTGGACCACCGACGGCTGGAACCCCGCCGGGCAGGAGCCGGAGTACTCGGTCATCCAACGCGGACCGCTGCTCAGCCGGGTGATCGCCCTCGCGGTGATCGCGATCGCCAACCTCGCGCTCCTCACCCACAGTCACCTGCTCGAAAACCTGGTCGTCCTCCTCGATCTCCTCGGAGTCTCGATCCTCTTCGACCTCCTCCTCCGGATCTGGCGGGACGTGCGCCGGACGCGCCTGCGCTGGACGACCCTCCCCGTCTTTCCCGGCGGCCGGCTGCAAGGCATGCTGATCCTGCGGCCGGTCCTCGAGCCCATCGGCGCCGTCCGCACCGTCCTGCGCTGCGTCCGCGACCAACGAGGGGCCGCGGAAGCCGGCGGCGAAGCCCCTCTCGAGCCCACCATCCTCTATCAACAGATCTCCGAGATCCCGATCCCGGTCGAGCAGGAGAAGCTGCGCACGCTCAACCTCGCCTTCACCATCCCTCCGGACCTCCCCGGCACCGACCTCAGCCAGGACGAAGCGACCTACTGGCAGGTCGCCTTGCGCATCCCGGTGGTCGGGCCGGATTTCGAGGCCGCGTTCCTGGCTCCGGTGTACGGCAAGCCCTGAAGTCTCAGGTCTCCGCCAGATCAGGCAGGAGCCCCATCTGGACATAGATCGGCCGCACGCGCTCGCGCAGCCGCGGCAGCAGGGTGACGAACCACAGCGCGCCGGCGATACATCCGATCCCCCCGAGGAGGAGGGTGTGAGGCGTGCCGATGCGGTGCGCCAGGGCGCCGGCCAGGAGGCTGCCGAAGGGCGTGATCCCCACGATCGCCATGGTGTAGAAGCTCATCACCCGGCCGCGCTTGCTGTCGTCGACCAGGGTCTGGAGCAGCGTGTTGCTCGCCGCCATGTTGACCATGAAGCCGATGCCGGTCAGCAGCAGGAGGATCAGCGACAGCCAGAGCACCCGGGAGAGCGAGAACCCGATGAGACCGATGCTGAACAGGCCGGCCGCGATGGGGAGCACCTTCCCCAGACCGACGACCGTCCTGCGGTTGGCGAGGAACACCGCGCCGGCGAGCGCGCCCACGCCGACCGCCCCCATCAGGAAGCCGAGCGTGTGCGGCCCGCCGTGCAGAATCTCCGAGGCGAAGATCGGCATCAGCACCGTATAGGGCATCCCCACCAGGCTCACCAGGGCGAGCAGCAACAGGATGCTGCGGATCGGCGGCGATCCGGCGACGTAGGCCCAGCCTTCCCGCAGCTCTCGCAACACCGGAGCCCGCTCGCGCACCAGGTGGGGCCGCTGTGCCAGGCGCATCAGGAGGAGAGAGGCGATGACCGCGAGATAGCTCACCGCATCGGTGAAGAAACACCAGCCCTCGCCGACCGCGGCGATGAGGATGCCGCCGAGCGACGGTCCCAGCAGGCGGGCGGCGTTGACCATCGTGGAGTTGAGCGCGATGGCGTTGCCCAGGTCGTCCCGCTTCTCGACCATCTCGACCACGAAAGCCTGGCGCGCCGGCATGTCGAACGCGTTGATCACCACCTGGAAGAGACACAAGGCGAGAACGTGCCAGATGTTGATGATCCCCGTCAGGGCGAGAGCCGCCAGCGCCGCCGACTGGAGCATGGCCAGGATCTGGGTGACCACCAGCAGCCGGTGGCGGTTCCAGCGGTCCACCAGCACACCCGCGAAGGGCGCCAGCAGGAACGAGGGGATCTGCCCCGCGAAACCGACGAGACCGAGAAGGAGCGCCGAACGGGTCAGCCGGTAGACCAGCCAACTGGTGGCGATGCGGGTCATCCAGGTGCCGATGAGCGACACGGTCTGACCGGTGAAGAACAGCCGGTAGTTGCGTTGGCGCAGAGCGCGCAGCATGAAGGCGCCGCCACTGGAAGTCATCGCGGCCCGAGGAGCTTGGCGAGAAACTCCTTGTCCTCCTTCAGATCCTTGAGCTCCGGGGTCCCTTCGAGCCTGGATTCGAGCTGCTTCTTGAAGTCCGGATCACCCGCCTGCGCGGCCCGCAGCTCCCGGAGCGCCGCTTCTTTGTCGCCGTTGAGATACTCCAGGAAGCCGAGAGACATGTGGAGGCTCGAGCGGGCCGGCAAGTATCGCAGCGCCGTGCGCTCGGCCTCGCGGGCACCGCGGAGGTCGCCCTTGTCGAGCAGGCGTTCCGCGGCGCCGTCATACAGGTAGGACAGATTGAGATCGAGCAGCCGCCGCAGCTCCGTCAGGGGCTGTGGGTTGTCGTCGGCGTTGATGTAGACGTAGCGGTCGTTGTTGATATTGCGCCCGCCCTGCTTGCGGACCACCAGCATCGAAGCTGACTGGTGGCCGCGCGAGTCGCCACCCGCGTCGTCCCCCGCTTTCAAGGCGGCGTAGAGCTTCTCCGCCAGCTCGCCCTGGGTGGCTTCGAACGCCCGGCCCATCGCTTCCGGCACCTGCGGCCCGACGAGGATGTTGCCCTGCGCCGACCACGTCTTGCCCTGCCGGTCACCCGCCCAGTGGGGAGCCTTCGGCCCGGTGTAGACGGCGATGTTGCCGTGCGCGTCCACGATGGCCACCTGCCGGCCGTCCTTGCCCGGGAAGGTGTCGTCGGCGAGGAGCTTCGCGAGCACCTGCTGCGCGGTGAGCCCCTGCCGCAGGAGATCGATCGCCTGCGGCCCATAGCCGACGTTGACGTTCGCCTGCGTGGCCACGGCCCCCACCCCGGCCATCGCCCAGGGCACCACCGAACCGACCGAGAAATAGCGCGAAGCCACGGCGATCCCGAGGTCGCCGTTTGCCGGATCGATCGCCACGATGGAGAAGGTGGAGACGGTGGGCGGCTGGAAGGCCGGTTGCCCGGCCGCGACCGAAGAGAGCCCGGTGAAGGTCAGCAGAAACAGCGTAGATAGACGTTTCATCGATCACCTCACAAGGAGCGGAAGAGACGAGCGAGCGGAGCCCGCGTCTCGAATCCGATTCCGGGAGCTTCCGGAGGGCGAGCATATCCACCGTCGATCACGATGTCATCCGCGAAGCCGCCGAACGGCTGGAAGCTGAGCGGATTCGATTCCGCCCCTCCCAAGCCGAGCACGGTGACGACGTGGAGGCAGAACAGATGGCCGCCGTGAGGCCGGCAGGCGGATCTCGGCCAGCCGTGGCTCTCTAGCAGGTCGAGGATCCGCAAGTACTCCGGCAGACCATAAGTATGGACGGGATCGAACACCAGGAGATCCCGGTCCGGCCGCAAACCGCCGTAGCGGATCAGGTTCCGCGCATCGGCGAGCGAGAAGAGCGCTTCGCCCGCGGCGATCGGTGGATCGTAGGCGCGCGCAATCTGCGCCTGGGTCTCGAAATCGAGCGGATCACAGATGTCCTCGAACCATTGCAGTTTGTAGGGAGCCAACGCCTGCGCCGCCTCGACGCCGGATTCGAGCGTGTAGCGGTTCATGGCGTCCACGGCGAGATGGCCGCCGCCGGGAAGGAGGGCCAGGACGGCTTCGATCCGCCGCAGATCTTCGCTCAGCGGCCGCCCGCCGATCTTGATCTTGACGTGCGTATAGCCGGCGTCGAGGAACCGCCGGACTTCGTCGGTCAGACGTCCGACGTCGTCGACAGGATAGGGATACCCGCCGGCCGCATAGACCGGGACCGCCGTCGAGGCGCCTTCCCGGCCGGTGCGGTCCGCAAGGAACCGGTAGAGCGGCTGTCCTGCGATCTTGGCGGCGGCGTCCCAGAGCGCCATGTCCAGCGTTCCGACCGCGACACACCGCTCGCCGTGGCCGCCGGGCTTCTCCCCCGCCATCATGGCGTCCCAGGCGGGCAACGGATCGAGCGTCCCGGCGGCGAGAAGGCGCGGCGCAAACCGTTCGCGGATCAGTCCGCCCTGGCCGAAGCGGCCGATCGAAGAGAACCCGTAGCCCACGACCGGCGCTCCCTCCCGGCGGACGTCCGTGACGAGCGCGACCACGCTGGTGGTCAGATCTCCCGGTGCGATCGCCGGATCGGCGTAGCGCGACAAAGGAACGGTCCTCTCCCGGATGTCGACGATGCGCATTGGGCGCGCCCGCTATCTCTTGGTTGGGATGCTCATCCCCGATTGGAAGATATTTTTCGGATCGTATTGGATCTTGACACCGATCAGCCTGTCCAGGTTGCCCCCGTAATAGTATTTCATCAGCGCATGCCTGTCCGCTTCGGGAGCAATCGAAGCGTCCTGGAAGTTGAAGAAGCCGCCGTCCGTGAGGCCCCGCGACGCCAAGGTCGTACGCACATCCCATATCCAGTTGATGTACTGATCCGTGGAGTCATCCGCCGGATCGCTCCACCATGCCTGGAACTGCAAGAGGAGCATCCTGTCCCGGTAAAAGAAGGCTGTCTCCTTCGGAGCCTTATCGGCGATGGCCCCTCCGAAGCTGTGGAAGCTGATATAGGTGTTTGCGTTGGGGAAAGGCTTGTTGTTCTTGAGCAGGAAGTCATAGCAGGCTTCCGCCGCCTGCACCACCTGATCGTTCTTCACGAACGCCGAGGAGACCTTGTGCGGCAGAGGACCCGTCAGGCACGTGTCGCCGGGCCTGGCAGAAGAGGCGCTCATCATCTTGCTGTCGGCGAAATCATGCAGGCCCGCATCTCCATGGACCGCTTGGCTCCCCCCCGTATACGTCTGCTCCGCCACCGCGGACGAAGCAGGCGGATGGTTGCCGGTCAGCTTGCGCAGGACCTCCTCGGTCTGCGCCCGGGTGTCCAGCGATTGGATCGTCAGCATGAAAGAGATCTGGCCCGTGTCATCCAGGAAGAGTCTGCACGCCAGCGTCATCGAGCGGGGGATCGAGTTGTTCGCGATGGCTTCCATGAAGTCCACCATCGCGAGCCTCGCCTTGGGTCCTGTCCACGTTTGCGACAGTGACGTTTTATTTGCCACGTTCGTCAGCTTGAACAGGAAATTCGTCACGATGCCGAAGTTGCCTGCCCCTCCGCCCTGCAGGGCCCAGAACAGACCGGTGGGATCGCTCGCGTTCACAGTGCGTACTGAGCCGTCCGCCAGCACGATCTCCGCTTCCAGGATATTGTCGCAGGTCAGCCCCAGCGCCCGTGCCGACATTCCCCATCCTCCTCCCAGCGTCAATCCCCCGACGCACACCGTCTCGCATCCGCCGCCGGGAATGATCTGCCCCCTGGCTTCCAGCTCCTTGTACACGCTTTGAAGCTGTTTTCCCGGCGGGATCCAGCCATGATCGCGGTCCGTGTAGCGGATCGTATTCATCAGCGAAAGATCGATGATCAGCACCCCGTAGTCGCAGCTCATCCCTTCATGATGATGACGACCCGAGCGCACCCTGAGCGGGAAGTCGTTGTTGTCTCTGCACCAGCCCACGCAGATCTGAACATCTTCCTTCTTCTTGCAGAAAGCGACCATCGCAGGCCCGGTCTGGAGCCTGCGGTTCCAGATCGTCATGTCCTTCTGATACGAAGCGTCCCATGGACACGTCACGGTAAAACAGTTTTTCTTCGCCAGCTTCACCAGCGACAGATAGCTCACTCGCGTTGTCATTTGCATTCTCCTCCTGCATCGAGCCGCGCCCTCTCCCGCCGCGTCCACCGCTCCAACCACGCCAGCAGCGCCGTCATGGCGCCCACGACGAACGCCAGATAGCCGTAGGCGAGTGTATAGCTGAGCGACCCCGGGTGTCTGCCATCCGTGTGCAGGGCATGCCAGATCCAGGGAATGAAGAGAACGGTCTCGGCGGTGAGGAGACCCCAGGAGACGCGCAGGGCTTCCTGCCGGCGGCGGGCGCGGTTGCGGGCGAGGGCGAGGTAGGCGGCGGTGGTTTCGGCGGCGGGTTTCCAGAGACCTCGGCGGTTCCAGAGTGCGAAAGCGAGGGCGGCCAGGGTCAGGAGGCAGAAGCTGGCCATGACGGCGACGTCCATGGGGTCGGGATGGCGGAGTGCGAAAAGGGTCAATCCGAGGAGGGCTCCGGCGGCGAGGAGAAGCTCTCCGGCGGTGAGCAGCTTGAGGCCCAGGCTCCGCCGCTTCACCTGGCGCAGAATCGCCGCGGCATCGAGGGCGGGACCGGTGGCGGAGCGCGGCTCTTCACTCTGCCAGTCGTCCATCCAGGCGCTCAGCTCGTGGTCTTCCTGGATCATGAGATTTCTCCTGCCGCGGCCAGCGTGTCGCGCAGCAGACGGCGGGCGCGGCTCAGGCGGACGGCGACGTTGTTTTCGGTGATGCCGAGCACATCGGCGATGTCGCGCGGGGTGAGCCCTTCCAGGGTCATGGTGAGCACCTGCTGCGGCTCCAAGGGGAGGCGGCGGACGGCGTCGCGCAGGCGGGCGCGCCGTTGGCCGTCGTGCGCGGCGGCTTCGGGGGTCGCCGCGGGATCGGCGACCTCTTCGGCTTCGGTGAGGTCGGCGGTCGGCGCGGGCCGGCGGCGCGCGCGGTGGGTGAGGCCGCGGTTGTGGGCGATGCGGAAGAGAAAGGTACGCTCCGAGGAGTCGCCGCGGAAGCGCGGAAGCGCCTGCCAGATGGCCAGGCAGATGTCCTGGAACAGATCCTCCCGCCGCACCGGATCGAATTCATAGCCGGCAGTGGCGCGGCGGAGGGCCGGACCGTGCTCGCGCAGAAGACGCTCGTAGCGCGCCTCCAAACCCTCCAATCGACCCTCCAACCGCTCAGAGATTCCTTCGACCGGCAAGATCGCCACCGCGTCCATGACCTTTCTCTCTCAGTTGGGCAGCTTGACCGTCTCGGCGGTCCGGCGCAACAGGGCCGGCGCGTCCTTCCCCGCCGCGGAGAGAATCCACAGATCTTCGCCGTCCCCCCAGGCGAGAGCCGCCTTGCCGTCTCCGGCCGTCGACCAGGCGGAGCGCCCGGCCGCCTTGACCGTGCCGTGGCGGCCTCCCGGAACCTCGGCGTTGAGATCCTTCCAGACCACGGTTTCCGCCGTTTCACCGGGGTAGACGGTGCCGCGGGACAGAGTGACCGTTTCGCCGTTCGGACCCTGCATCACCACCAGATGCGACTCGGGCCAGACGTCGTCGAGGCCGCTGAAACGGAAACCGGCCGGTTTGGTGACCTCGAGCCCCAGTCCCGTGTTGCGGTATTGATCGCCGGTGAGGGTATAGAGACGGGCTCCGGACGGCACGGTCCAGGCGGGCTTGCCGGCGACGGTGACGGAGAGGACGTCGATGTCGAGATGCCCGAACATCTGGAGCGCCGGACCGGCGCCGAGGCCGGAAAGGCCGTCGACCAGCGAGGTGCGCAGCAGGGCGAGATGGGTCGCGTCGGCCGGCGCATCCGACGGCACGGCGGCGTCGAGGGGAATCCACTCCTTCCCCACTTTGATTTCGACCCACGCGTGGCCGCCGAACATGCCGTCGAGGTAGACGTAGCCAAGCACATAGCGCGCCGGAATGCCGACCGAGCGCGCCATGGCGGTGAGCAGCATCGCATAGCCGGCGCACGTCCCCCGGCGGCTCTTGAAGATTTCGGTGGATGGCGCGAAGACGATCCCGAGATCGAAATTCATGTTCCGGGTCACCCAGCGCTGCAGCTTCTGGCCGGCCAGATACATGTCCTTCTCCCCTTCCACCACGGACTGCGCCGCGGCGCGGATCTCCGGATCGTCGGACTGCACATAGGCGCTCGGCTCCAGATAAGCCCGGTTGTCATCCGTCACCGCGACCGGGAACGATTGACCGCTCTCCGGCTTCGGCCGCGTGATCTCCAGGGTCAACGCCTCCGCGGTCTTGTCCGCGACCTTCTGTTCCGGACCGTCGAACGCGGGCCAACCCAGGCTCGGCTCCCGGTGGCGCAGGCGCAGCACCAGCCGCTCCACGCGGCGCGGGTGCGGAATGCGCACCGGCGTGTGGATGAGCGTGCCGGCATACGCCTCCGCCGGCAGCTCGCCGCCGGCATCGGTCCGCCGCGCCGCAGCCTCGGTGGCGCGCAAGCTCCGCATCTCGCCGAACGGCCCCGGATCGGACGACTGCACGAGGTGACCGTCAGAGTCCAGCCAAAGCTGCCGTTTCGCCGGGTTCCCCTCGGTGACCTCTTCCACGTGCACCGTGTGGATCGGCGCTCCATCCACCGTCACCGCCTCGTCCCCGACGACCGTGCGCGTCACCTTGCGCACGCCCCCCAGCTCGGCGGCCCAGGTCTGCACCTCGATCGAATCCCCCGGCTTGGCGAGGCGCGCGGCGGACAGTCTGCGGATCCCCTCCTCGCCGAGCAGCTCGCCTGTGAACGGCACCAGATGCTCGAAGCTGCGGTCGCCGGCCGTCTCGCGGACCCGCGCCTGGCCGTTCTCGATCGTGACCTTCGTCGCCATCGTCTGCGACGAGGCCTTGAGCTCGGTGTCGAGCCCCAGCAGGCGGCCGTCCGGCGCCTCCCGGCTCACCTCGCCCATCTCCATCTCGACCTTGCTGCCCATCCGGTTGAGGGCGATGTGGGCCTTGCTGCTGACCTGCACGGTGTTCGCGGCATCCGCGCCGGCCGTCACCTGCTCGTGGAGCGAGCCCACCGCCTGACCGCCCATGGTCAGCACGTACCAGGTGTCAGATGTCTGCGGCGGAGCCTGGGTCTGGGCCGCGAGCGGCAACACGGCGAGCAGGCAGGCCGCCGCCAAGAGAACGCCTCTCCGGCGCAAGCGAATCACTCTCTGGATCGTCATTGTGAAGTCTCCTCGGGTTGCGGGGCGGCGCCGGCGCGTGCACCCTGTCTGCCAAGGATAGTCTCGGGAGCGGGAAAAGACTTACAGCACCCTGATGCCGCTGGTCGTCCACTAGCTCCGCCTGCTGGTTGAGCCGCAGACCACAGGGAGCGGTTTCGCTATGCCCGCCCGCCTCAGCGGAAAACCTTTGCCGTCGCAAACGCCAGCGTCTCGGGATCGCTCTCCGAGCTGTTGCAGAGAACGATCACCGACAGGTTCGTGCGCGGATCGTGCAGATAGTAGGAGGTGAAGCCCATCCACGCGCCGGAGTGGCCGATGTACGGCGCGCCGTCGTCGTCCAGGTCGATGAACCAGCCGAAGCCGTAGTGGATGGACTTGCCGTTCGCCAGATGGCCGGAGGTCAGCATCTGTTTCAGGCTGGCTGGGGTGAGGAGATGGCCTCCGAAGAGGGCCTTGTCGTAGAGGGCCATGTCTTCGACGGTGCTGTAGATGGAGCCGGAGCCGTGGATGTGGTTGAGATTGCTCTCGTCGTCCAGCACCCAGCGCTTCTTCTCCTGGTCGTAGCCGCGGGCGCGCAGGGCTTTGGCGAGCAGGGCTTCGTCGAAAGTGAAGGTGTTGCGCATGCCGGTGGGCGCGAAGACGTGCTCCTGCATATAGGCGCCGTAGGTCTGCCCGGTGACTTTCTGGATGAGCGCTCCGAGCACGTCGTAGCCGGTGTTGCTGTACTCCTGCCGGGTGCCGGGCGGATAGTCGAGACGCTTCCAGCGCGCCAGGAGCTTCAGCGCGTCGGCGTTGGTCGGCATCCCCTCCATCTCGCCCAGGGCGTCGTAGGTGTCGGGCAGGCCGCCGGTGTGCTGCAGGAGGTTGCGGATGTGCACCTTGTCGCCCCAGCCGCGGAATTCGGGAAGGAATTTGGCGACCGGATCGTCGAGGGAGAGCTTCCCCGCCTCGGCGAGTTGGAGGATGGCGACCGCGGTCATCTCCTTGCCCACCGAGGCCAGGTGGAAGGCCATGTCGGTGCGCACCGGAGTGTGCTTCTTCAGATCTGCGGAGCCGTATGCCCTTTTGAACAGGACGGTGCCGCCGCGCACGACGATGACGGCGGCTCCCGGCACGTTTTGATCGTCGAGGTCGGAGAAGATCTCGTCGACCCGCTCTTGCGCCGTGGGCCGCGGCTTGGTGTGCGCCAGTTGCGGCAGGAGACAGGCAACGGCGAACAGAAGAAACGCGGCCCGTTTCAGCGGAACACCTCGGCGGTTTCGAAGGCGAGGCCCTCGGCGTCGGTCTCGGAGCTGTTGGCGAGGACGATGACCGACAGGTCCTGCTGCGGAAGGTGCAGGTAGTAGGAGGTGAAGCCCATCCAGGCGCCGGAGCAGCCGTAGTAGAGCCGGCCGCTCTCCTCTTCGTGGTCGATGTACCAGCCGAGGCCGTAGGGGATCGGCTGGCCCCCCTCGTCCAGGCGCCCCAGGCGACCCGGGCGGAACATCGCGGCGAGGCTCGCCTCGTTGAGCAGGCGGCGGCCGAAGAGCGCCTTGTCGTAGCGCGCCAGGTCCTCGACGGTCGTGTAGAGGGAGCCCGCGCCCTGGAGGCGGTTGAGCGAGCTGTCGTCGTCCACCGTCCAGGCTCCTTTCTGCTGCGAGTAGCCGAGCGCGCGCTTGGCCTTGGCGCGGCGCTCCTCGTCCCAGACGAAGGTGTCCTTCATGCCGGTGGGGCCAAAGACGCTCTCTTCGAGAACGGCGCCGAAGCTCTTGCCGGCGACCTTCTCGACGATCGAGGCGAGGACCTCATAGCCGGTGTTGCCGAACTGCTGGCGGGCGCCCGGCCGGAAGTCCAGCCGCTTCCACTGCGCCAGAAGCTTCAGGGTGTCGGCGTTGTTCGGCTCGCCCGGCCGGTCGCCCAGCGCGGTGTCGGTGTCCGGCAGGCCGGCGGTGTGCTGGAGGAGATGGAGGATCGTCACGCCCTCGCCCCAGCCGCGGAATTCCGGCAGGAAGCGGACGACCGGATCGGCGAGCGCGAGCTTGCCCCGCTCGGAGAGTTGCAGGACGGCGACCGCGGTCATCTGCTTGGCGGCGGACGCCATGTAGAAGGCCGTGTCGGTCTCCACCAGGATCGCCTTCTTCAGATCGGCGTGACCGTAAGCCCCCTGGAACAGCACGTTGCCGCCGCGCACCACGACCACCGCGGCGCCCGGCGAGCCCTTCTCGTCCAGCTCGGAGAAGATCTCGTCGATCCGCTCGTCGGTCGTGGGCGCGGTCTCGGCAAGCCGGGCCGCGGCCAGCGGCAACGCTGCCCAGGCAAACACCACCAGGGAGAGAGGCAAGGAACGGCGCAAGTTGGTCCTCCTGGACGCCGCAGCCTAGCACAGCGAGCCGTTAGTTCTTCTTCTCCTGAAGCAGTTTGCTTAGACGCTCTTTGCTCTCCGGGTCCGTCGCCGTTTCGGCGAGCTTCTCCACCGCCATCCGGTAGGCCACGGTCAGCGCCTCGTCAGTCGGTTTGGCGACGTCGGGAACAACGCCGACGCCTTCCCAGTCCGTCCGCGTGATCGGATTGATCGCGCGCGCGAACGGCACCTTGATCATGAAGTGATCGCTCACCTTGAAAAATCGCGCGGGGTGCGAGCCGCCGCCGGTCGCCTCGCCGATCAACTGCGCCCGTTTCTGCGTCTTGAGGTCGTTGGCAAACTCCTCTCCCGCGGAGAAGGTGTAGTGGCTGGTCAGGACATACACCGGCTTTTTCCCGCCGAACCGAAGACCCGGAACAGAGGCCAGGGTCCACCACTGCCGCGGCGTCTCCTCGAAACGCGAATAGAGATCATTCACATGGGTCACCTGGTCGAACAGGTAGCTGAGGACGTAGGAGACCATCGTCGGATCGCCACCGCCGTTCTTGCGCAGATCGATGATCAGGGCGTCCGTGTTCGCCACGAAGGTCATCGCCGCAGACGCCGTCTCCGCGGCGATCCGGGTGGGGGCGAAACCGCGGATGTCGACATAGCCGATATTCCCTTCCATCCGTTCGACTTTCTCGAATCCGTAATTCCGCGCCTTCAGCTCGTCGGGGGTAGGCTCCGGGCTCCTCATCTCCTGCGCGCCCGTCGGGGAGCAGACGAGCTTGAGATGCTCGTCTTTGCTGACTTCGCGCAAGTCCTCGGTGAGCTTCCGGGTGAGCTCATTGGCGCTGGTGATGGAGCGGTACTCTCCGCGTCCGTCCCGCGAGCGCACTGCGCTTTCCATCTTCTTGGCGATCTCCGGGTAGACATACGATTCATTCAACTTCGCAATCGAGCCCGCGATCACGGCGGCCCGCTCCTCGGCGGTGATCTGGAAATCGGGCTGCTCCGGCGGCTGCGGGCCCTGCTGCGCCGCAACCCGCGTTGCGACCGCCAAGGCCAGGAAGGCAAAAAGACCAAGTCGTTTCATTCCATTCGTCTCCTCAGAAGGCTCTTCAGGCACCTTGAGGGTAGAGTATCAAGAAAGGAGAACTCTATGAAGAAGCGCCCGAGTCCCCTCACCCTCCACCGCGAGACCCTGCGCCACCTGAACGAGCGCAGCCTCGAAAAGACGCCCGCGGGGAACGTCGTCCCGGTGATCAACGACACGCAGCAGCCGGCCTGCTACTCGCCGCTCTGTGTCCCCACCTTCTGGAAGGGCTGCCAAGATACCATCTGACCGTCGCTCTTCGTCGGCGGGGACCGCATGAGCGCGTCAAGAGGGTCCGCTGTGGCTCCGCGCCCGACGTGGGTCCGCTTCCTCGCCGCAGCGGCCCTGGCGGTCCTGCTCGCCGGGGCATCCGCCGCCGCGGTGCCGATTCCGGAGGGGCGGCCGGCCCTCCGCTTCTTCGGCTCCGAGCAGGGCCTGCCCCAGAACACCCCCCTCGCCTTCGCGGTCGATGCGCGGGGCCTGCTCTGGGCAGGCACGTATGACGGCGCGGCGTTCTACGACGGACGCTCCTGGACCGCGGTCAACATGCCGAACCGGACAGAGTCCAACACGGTCCACGACATCCTGTTCACGCCCGACGGCGACGCGTGGTTCGCCACCACCGGCGTGGCCCGTCTGCATGACGGTCGCTGGACTCTCTTCGGTCCCGGCACGGGTCTGCCCGCCGGCGAGGTCTTCCGGCTGGCCGCGGAGAGCGACGGCGCGCGCACGGTGCTCTGGGCCGGCACGGAACGCGGGCTGGCCCGTTGGGACGGCACGTCCTGGACGATGGTAACCATCGCCGGCAGTGCCGGGCTTCCCGGCCAGCGCGTCACCGCTCTGCTCACCGTCCGGACGGAGAAGGGTCCGGTGCTCTGGGCCGGGACCGATCACGGCCCCGCGCGCCGGGGGCCGGATGGGCGCTGGTCGGCGTTTCCAGCGATCCCGTTTTCGCCGGTCGTGGATCTGCTGGAGACGCGGGAGGCGGGGCGATCCATCCTCTGGGCGGCGACGGACGGCGGCGGTCTCGCGCGCTACGACGGCGAACGGTGGACGATGGAGACCGGGCTGCCGAGCCCGCGTGTGCTCTGCCTCGCGGCGTTGGACAACGGAGGCAAGAGCGAGATCTGGGCCGGCACGGCCCAGGGGCTGGCGCGCCGGCGGACCGGCGGGACGTGGACCGTCTACACCGCCGAGAACGCCGGCCTGCCGGTCGACCAGATCTCGCGCCTCTTCGCCGGCCGGAGCGGCGGCCGGTCGCTGCTCTGGATCGGCTTGAGCACGGGCGGTCTCGGAGTCCTCGATCCCGGCGGCTGGCAGATCCTCGATCATCGGAGCTCCGGCCTGCCGCGATCGCCCGTCTTCGGTCTGGCGGAGACCGGACCCGCCGGCGATCCGATCTACTGGTTTTCGACCCAGAACCGCGGCCTGGTCCGCTGGCGGGAGGGCGGTGGACCGTCTTCTCCGAAGGCACCCCGCTCGCCAACGCCGAGGTCAACCTCGCCGTGCCCACGGGCGCGCAGAAAAACGCCCTTTGGGTGGGGACCTCGCGCGGCCTCTTCCGTTGGGAGAACGGAATCTGGACGCCGTTCAGCACTGGGCCTCCGGCTTGCCGGACTCGGAGGTCCTCGCGGTGCTCGAGAGCCGGACGCCCGGCGGCACCGTCCTCTGGGTGGGGACCCGCACCGGGCTCTCCCGCTGCGCCGCGGGACGGTGCACGCTGTTCACGCCGGAGAATTCACCTCTTCCGGACCGCCAGGTCTACTCCCTCCTGGAGACCCGCGAAGCCGAGGGGAAGGTGCTGTGGATTGGCACCCGCGCCGGCGGCCTTGCGCGCTTGAGCGGCTCGCGGTGGACCCTGTACAACACCCGCACCTCGCCGCTCCCCAACGACTGGATCAACACCCTCCGCGAGACGCGGTCGGGAGCGCGGCGCTTCCTCTGGATCGCCACCAACGGCGGCGTCGTCCGCCTCGATCTCAATGATGTCCGCGGCGGCTTCAGCCAATGGCTCCTGTTGAACGAACGGGACAGCCAGCCGCGGCTGCCCAACAACTACGTCTACCAGGTCCTCGACGATGCGCGCGGCCGGATCTATCTCACCACCAACCGCGGCGTGGCGCGCCTGACCCCGAATCCGTCCGCTCCGAACGGCTACGACAGCTACACCTTCACCGTCCGCGACGGTCTCCCGTTCGAGGAATCCAACCAGTGGTCGTCGCTGGTCGACCGCGCCGGACGCCTCTGGGTGGGCACCAGCACCGCCGTCGCCTGGCTCGACCCGGCCGCCCCGGAGCCGCCACTGCGACCCAGCCCGCTGCTCGTCGAGCGCGTCACCGCGGACGATCGCGAGATCCCGTGGACCGGCGCGCCGCTGCGCCTCGGGGAGGGACCGGGCGAGGTCACCTTCGAGTACGCGCTGCTCAGCTACTTCCGCGAGCCGGACATCCGCTACCGGGTGCAGCTCGTGGGCTGGCAGAGCTCCCCGTCGGACTGGCTCCCCGAGCCCTTGCAGCGCTATTCGCACCTGGCTCCGGGCGCCTACCGCTTCCGCGTCTGGGGCCGCGACGCCGCGGGAGTGGTCTCCGGGCCGCTCGAGATTCCGTTCCTGATCCCCCAATCGCCCTGGCGGACCGGCTGGGCCTCTCTCCTCTATGGTGTCGCCGCCACCCTCCTGATCGGCGGCGGAGTGCGCTGGCGGATCGGCGTGCTGAAGCAGCGCACCCGGCGGCTGGAGGAGCTCGTCCGCGAGCGCACCGAGAGCCTCGCCGAGACCGTCCGCGATCTCGAGCAGTCGGAGCAGGCGGCCCACGCCGCCAAGGAGGAGGCGGATCGCGCCAACCGCTTCAAGAGCGATTTCCTGGCCAACATGAGCCACGAGATCCGCACCCCGATGAACGCGGTCATCGGCATGACCAGCATCCTGGCCGGCACGCGCCTCACGGCCGAGCAGCACGACTACGTGGGAACGATCCGCAGCAGCGGCGAATCGCTCCTCGGCCTGCTCAACGACATCCTGGATTTTTCCAAGATCGAGGCGGGAATGCTCGCCATCGAGGAGGCGCCGTTCGCCCTGCGGCAGTGCGTGGAGGAAGCCGTCGACCTGCTCGCCGCGGAAGCGCAAAGAAAAGGTCTGCTGATCGGCTCCCACGTCGATTCGGCGGTGCCGGCGGTGATCGAGAGCGACGCCACACGGTTGCGCCAGATCCTGGTGAACCTGCTCGCCAACGCGGTGAAGTTCACCGCCGCGGGAAAAGTCCTTCTCACAGTCACCGCCGCTGCTTTGCAAGATGACTCGGTGGAGCTTTGCTTCGAGGTGCTCGACACCGGCATCGGCATCTCCGCGGAGCACATGGACCGTCTCTTTCGCCCGTTCAGCCAGGCGGACTCATCGACCGCACGGCTCTTTGGTGGCACCGGCCTGGGTCTCGCCATCAGCCAGCGGCTCGTGGAGCGCCTGGGCGGACGGATCTGGGCGGAGAGCCGGCCGGGCGAAGGCTCCAGATTCCGCTTCACGATCCGCTGCCGGATCGCCGACGCCGTGCCACCGCCGGCCCCGCAACGCGACCATGAGCCCGCGGCCGATCTATCCCCGCTCCGCATCCTGGTCGCCGAGGACAACGCCGTCAATCAGAAAGTCCTCCTCCTGATGTTGCAGCGTCTGGGCTATGCCGCGGACGTGGTGGCGGACGGCGAAGAGGCTCTGGGCGCCCTGCGCCGGCAATGCTACGACGTCGTCCTCATGGATGTCCAGATGCCCCGGATGGACGGGATCGAGGCGACGCGGCGCATCCGGACCGAGCAGCCGGCCGCCGAGCAGCCGCGCATCATCGCCGTGACCGCCAACGCCCTGCGCGAGGACCACGAGACCTGCCTGGCCGCGGGCATGGACGACTATCTGAGCAAGCCGGTGCTGCTCGAAAACCTGCGCGCCGCCCTGAGCGGCAGGCCGGGCGCCCGCCACGACGAAGACACCGCGAAGGATTTCGATCCGCAGCGCATCGACCAGTTACGGCAGCTCCAGGCGATGACCGGCCAGGATCTGGTCTCCCCCATCATCGACCGCTTCCTCGCCGACGCTCCCCGCCGGTGGGACGATCTCCGCGCGGCCCTCGACGCGCAGGACGGCCCGCAGCTCTCCTTCGCCGCGCACGCCTTCAAGGGGAGCAGCGGTCAGATCGGAGCCTCCCGCGTGGCCGCGCTCTGCCAGGAGTTGGAGAGTCAGGGGAGAGACGCGCAATGGGACGGCACCGCCGAGATCGTCGCCCAGCTCGGCACCGAGATCGAACGTGTCGCGCCGCTGCTGCTGGAATTCCTCCATGCAAAGCAAGGCGAAGACCGTTGAAGGCTACCTGCACCCCATCAGAGTAGAGAGCCCAAAGGAGACCCCAATGAAAAAGCGCCCGAGCCCCCTCACCCTCCATCGCGAGACCCTGCGCCTCCTGGAGGAGCGGACCCTCCGCAAGACCCCCGCAGGATTCGTTGCCGTGGTCAACGACACCGACCAGCCGGAGTGCTTCTCGCCGCTCTGTGGTCCCACCTATTGGAAGGGCTGCGAGACCAACTGACGGCGAGACACCAGCGCTCCCAGGCTCAGCCGGAGCTTTTTCCCTGGAGCGCTGGCGTCCCCCGCCGGCCTCTTTTTTTCAGTGCCACCGACCGCGGTGATACCATCCCGTCGTGGCCAAGCCCTTGGACTACGATGCCCTTCCAGGCGGTGATCTCGTGCGCCAGGGCCTTGCCGACTTACAGCACGGCATCGAATCGGTTCCGGCGCTCCTGGTGCTCACCGGCGGTCCAAGGCTCCGGCGGCTGGACATTGACGTCCCCGCCGTCCAGCCTTCCGACGAGCTCCCCGAGCACCGCCTCTATCAGCTCCTCGCAGCGGCTCACGGCAACGCCGCCCACAGCCGCTACAATGCGCTTCTGCGGCGGCTGGTCAGCTTTGAGCGAGCGGCACAGTGCGTGCGCTGACTGACGCGGCCAGGATCCGGCAACTCATGGAGGCTCTCTCCAAAGCCTCCGAGACCACCAGCCGCGTCTACTTCACCGGCGGAGTGAGCGCCGTCCTGCTCGGCTGGCGAAACACAACCATCGATGTCGACCTCAAGCTGGTTCCGGACTCCGATGAGCTTCTGAGGGCGATTCCGGTCCTCAAAGAGAAGCTCTCGATCAACATCGAGCTCGCCTCACCGGACCAGTTCATCCCCGAGCTCCCCGGCTGGCGCGAGCGCTCCGTCTTCATCGACCAGATCCGGCACCTCTCCTTCCTGCACTACGACTTCTACTCCCAGGCCCTCTCCAAGTTGGAGCGCGCTCACGTGAAGGATCTTCTCGACGCTCAGGAGATGTTGCGCCGCGGGCTCATTGAGCGGGACGAGCTTCTGCGTCTCTTCGCCGCCATCGAGCCGGATCTCTACCGCTACCCGGCGCTCGATCCCCCGTCGTTCCGCGCCGCCGTCGAAGAGTTTGCCGCCTAGCTAGACCAGACGGCGTCTGGGTAATCTGCAAACGGCCCTGGTAAATCACATTAGAAGCACTCTAGCCGGGTTTCTACTTTGTCAGATTTTTTTGGCCCCGGAGGGGCCGCTGCACATAGCCCAGGGTTTCAACCCTGGGAAGGGAGCGCCGACCGCCTCCCAACCCAGGGATAAATCCCTGGGCTAGGTGCTGACGCCCCTCCGGGGCAGATCTGGGGCTCGCCCTCAGGATGACAGTTTCCACCCGGCTTCCCCCCGGA